>NZ_JABMCR010000069.1 GCF_013179555.1 Bacillus haikouensis | reverse complement strand
TTGATTTCGATTATGATGCATGTGAGGATCCTCCCTTTATGAGATTTGGTTCGCACCTGCATCATAACGGAGGGTCCTTTTTTTGTGCAATAGGTCCTTTTTAATACCACAGGAATGCTCCTGCGGGAGAAATGGCCAATGTGAGGCCCCATAGGGAGGTACGACCGAGAGGCTCACGGGTCACCCGCGGAAAGTGAAGTCTTGCACGGAAAAGCGGTGTTTCTCGCTACAATTCTTTTATCCTTAATTAAAACCACCATCATAAAACCCCCTCTTCATTTAAGAAGAGGGGGTTTTTCACAAATGTATTAGTCTTCCATCGTACTTAGATCACCGGCAGGCAGATCCAGCTCCCATGCTTTCAACACACGGCGCATGATTTTCCCGCTTCGGGTCTTCGGAAGTTTATCTCGGAATTCGATTTCACGGGGAGCTGCGTGTGCAGCCAAACCTTTTTTGACAAACTGGCGGATATCCTCTTTCAATTCGTCTGTGACTTCATAGCCGTCACGAAGTGCAATGAACGCCTTGATGATTTCACCGCGCACAGGATCGGGCTTCCCGATGACACCTGCTTCTGCGACTGCAGGGTGCTCAACAAGCTTGCTTTCGACCTCGAACGGACCGACACGTTCACCAGATGTCATGATGACATCATCCACACGGCCCTGGAACCAGAAGTATCCCTCTTCGTCCATGTATGCTGAATCACCTGATACATACCAGTCACCAGGCATAAAGTAAGACTCATATTTCTGAGGATTATTCCAAATCTGATTCATCATGGATGGCCATCCTTTCTGTATGGCCAGATTCCCCATACGATTCGGAGGAAGTTCATTCCCCTGGTCATCGACGATTGCTGCCTTAACGCCCGGGAAGGGTTTGCCCATTGAACCAGGCTTGATTTCCAAGCAAGGATAATTACAGATCAACTGCCCTCCCGTTTCAGTCATCCACCACGTATCATGGATCCGCAGGTTGAATACCTTCATCCCCCATCGTACCACCTCAGGGTTAAGCGGCTCTCCTACGCTCAGGATATGACGGAGTGAACTTAAGTCAAACTGTTTCACCACTTCATCACCTGCACCCATCAGCATTCTGAAAGCGGTTGGGGCACTGTACCAGACAGTCACACCGTAATCTTCAATCATTTTATACCAATTTTCAGGTTTAAAGCGCCCTCCGACAATGACATTTGAAGTCCCTGTCAGCCAAGGGCCGAAGATTCCATAAGATGTTCCTGTCACCCAGCCAGGGTCAGCGGTACACCAGTACACATCTTCCTCCTGCAGATCCAGCACCCATTTGGAAGTTTGATAATGCTGAAGCATCGAATTATGAACATGCAGGACTCCTTTAGGCTTACCTGTAGAACCTGATGTATAATGAAGGATCAAACCATCATTTCGGTCAACCCATTCGATTTCAAGCTTGTCACATGCTGCCTCGAATTTTTCATTGAAATCAATGTGTACATCGTCTTCTGTGATATCTTCACCAATCAGGAATACGTGCTTCAAATTAGGAAGCTCGCTTACAGGAACGCGATCCAATAGTTCAGGCGTCGTAATCAGCACTTTCGCTTCGCTGTCCTCCAAACGGTCACGTACAGCTCCTTCCATGAATGCTTCGAATAACGGTCCGACGATGGCCCCCAGCTTGACTGCTCCGAGAACGGAGAAATACAGCTCAGGAGATCTTGGCATAAAGATAAACACACGATCTCCTTTTTCAACATCGCCATATTGTTTCAGCACATTTCCTGCCTTATTCGATAATTTCTTCATATCTGCGAATGTGTACTTCTCATTCCGTTCAGGATCCCGATAATAAAGGGCAACTTTGTTTTTCCTGAATGATGCTGCATGGCGGTCGATCGCTTCATATGCTAAATTGACCCGTCCTGTTTCATGCCAAGAAAATTCTTTTTCGACTTCTTTCCAATCGAAAGACTCATAAGCAGTTTCATAGTTTTCGAGATTATAGTTCCCCTTTGTGACTGGTAACGCTTCCACTTTCATATACTGAATCCCCCTTATGTAAGAATTTACATCCTTATTATAGTATATAAATTATATTTTCTCAATTTTTTAAAAAATCTGCCGTATCAATTATTTTCTATCTTCGAAAAGCTCATCCGCATTAAACTGTTGATTTATAGGTATTTCAAAATAATATTCAAACACGGAAATTTATTTCAAGCGTCTGAAAATTTTGTGAAAGCGCTCTACTTTTTTCTATTTCATGTATAATAGATTGAGAGGAATATCTTTAGGTGGTGTCCAGATGAAAGTGAAGAAAACCTATAATGCAACGGAGTTAAAAACAGCAAAAGGAAATTTGATCATTGAAGGTCCCATTCATGCGGAGGAGCTATCCCGCCTCGATTTTCATGAGGATCTGGTTGCTTTCAGGCCTCCTGCACAGCAGCATAAAGCCCTTGTGGAGATTGCCGGTTTGCCGGAAGGAAGAATCATTATCGCAAGGGATCATCATACCATTGTAGGCTATGTTACATATCTATATCCTGATCCGCTTGAGCGTTGGTCTCAGGGAAAAATGGAGAATCTCATTGAGCTCGGGGCGATTGAAGTCATCCCTAAGTACCGGGGGGCATCAGTCGGGAAGCATTTATTGAAAGTATCGATGATGGATGACCATATGAATGATTACATCGTCATCACGACGGAATATTACTGGCATTGGGACTTGAAAGGAACCGGGCTGAATGTGTGGGAGTACCGCAAAGTCATGGAGAAGATGATGAATGCCGGCGGTCTGGAATATTATGCGACAGACGAGCCTGAAATCAGCTCCCATCCAGCCAATTGCCTGATGGCCAGAATTGGGAAGCGGGTTAATCCCGAATCCATCCAGCAATTTGATCAGCTGCGATTCATGAACCGGTTTATGTATTAGTCGTTTTCTAAAAGGGGTTGAGAACATGATAGTCGAAGAAATTATGAAAACGGAAGTGGCAGCGTTAAAACCTGATGATACGATTGAATCTGCCATTCTTTTAATGAGAGAAAAAAAGATAAAGCACATCCCCATCACGAATGAAAAATTAGAAGTCATCGGGATTGTAAGCGACCGCGATGTCAAAGACGGAACGCCTTCAATCTTTCACAATGATACTTCGGCAGCAGAGCTGAAGAACCCTCTTAAATACATAATGAAGACCGACGTCATCACAGGGCATCCCCTCGATTTCGTTGAAGAAGTCGCCGCCCTGTTTTATGAGCACCATATCAGCTGCCTGCCGATTGTAAGGGAAAACAAGCTGATCGGTATCATTACGGAAACCGATCTTCTCTACACATTGATCCAGCTGACAGGAGCCAATCAGCCCGGTTCACAGATCGAGGTGAAGGTACCCCATCGTGCCGGTATTTTATATGACGTTGCCGGGATCATCCGCCGTCATAACAGCAATATATTGAGTGTCCTCGTGTATCCCGATAAAAAAGATGAAGCATTTAAAATACTCGTATTCCGGGTTCGGACGATGAACCCGATGAAAGTAATAGAAGACCTGAAGAAAGAAGGGTATGACGTGTTATGGCCAAACATGCCGGGAATGTCTTCATGAAGAAAGATGCACTATTTATTTATTCCGACGAACTTCTCAGGTATCGCTTCAATGATCAGCACCCATTCAACCAAACCAGGTTGACGCTGACGATCGATTTATTGAAAGATATTCAGGCTCTCCGTCCCGAGGAGGTCATACCTGCAAGAATGGCCACGGATGAAGAGTTATTTCTGAATCACGATCCCAACTATGTGAACGCTGTCAAGAGAGCAAGCACTGGCCAGCTCCTTCCTGAACAGGCGGAAGGATACGGTATCGGTACAGAAGATACCCCGATGTTCGATGGAATGCACGAAGCAAGCGCCTTTTTAGTTGGAGGAACACTTACGGCCGCTGATTATGTGATGACAGGTAAAGCAAGACACGCCCTCCATCTCGGCGGCGGACTTCACCATGGCTTTAAAGGAAAGGCATCAGGCTTCTGTATTTACAATGACAGTGCAGTGGCCATCCGGTATTTGCAGGAGAAATATCATGCAAGAGTGTTATATGTAGATACAGATGCTCATCACGGGGACGGTGTACAATGGTCCTTTTATGACGATCCGGATGTCTGTACGCTGTCCATTCACGAGACCGGCAGATATTTATTTCCCGGTACTGGAAACATCAATGAGCGGGGGCATGGAAAAGGATACGGTTTTTCATTTAACATCCCGCTGGATGCCTTCACCGAGGATGATTCCTGGCTCGAAGCATACGAAACCAGCTTCAGGGAGGTCGCAGAATTCTTCAAACCCGATGTCATCCTTACTCAAAACGGGGCAGATGCACATTATTATGATCCCTTGACGCATCTTTCGGCGACGATTAAGATTTACAGGGAAATCCCCCGGATCGCTCATGAAATGGCCGAGAAGTATTGTGACGGCAAATGGATTGCGGTAGGCGGCGGCGGCTATGATATTTGGAGGGTCGTTCCGAGAGCCTGGTCCTTGATTTGGCTTGAAATGACCGGACGCATGGATGCATCCGCCTCATTTCCGGCAGTGTGGACTGAGCGGTGGAAAAGCAAAGCAGGTGTTCCTTTACCCACCGAATGGGCTGATGCCCCTGATATGTATCCAGCCATACCGCGTAAGGGTGAAATCACCGAAAAAAACAGGCACACTCTTGAAAAAGCACTCTTTCCGATCCGCCAGCATCTAAGGCAGAAGCCCGGCAGTTAATCTAATTTAATCAATACGAAAGGAAGCTCCAGCGTTCTCTGGAGCTTCTTATTATGTACCAGTGAGGATAATTAGCAGCGTCAACAACAAAAACCAATCCAACGCACTCTGTTGAAATGGTTTCTTGCTTATTCTTCATCTTCATAAGCAGGGTCGCTCACGATAATCTCTACCCGTCTATTCTTTTGCAGATTCTCCACGGTGTCATTCGGTGCGATTGGACGTGTATCACCATACCCTACTGCGATGAAGCGTTTAGGGTCCAGATTCTCTGTTCCAGTCAAATAGCGGATCACCGAGCTTGCACGCGCAGATGAGAGCTCCCAGTTGGAAGGGAACCTGTAAGTAGCAATCGGCCTGTTGTCCGTATGTCCTTCCACTTTTACGAAGTTTGGGATTTGGGACAGCAAATTACCCACTTTGTTCAGAAACGGGTATGACGACTCGAGGATTGTTGCTTCACCGGATTCAAAGAGTGCCTGCTCTTGAAGAACGAGGACAACTCCTCTTTCCGTTCTCTCCGCAACGACAATGTTACTTAATTTGTTTTCTTTCAAGTAGGTTTGAATTTCGGTAAGCAGTTCCTGCAGATCCCTGTCCCGCTGTTCTCTTGAACCTTCTATATCTTCATTCATTCTAATTTCAGACTCGCCTGATGATTCTTCTAAAGGAATGACAGACGGGTAGAATTCAAGAATCTGTTTCTGCTGGAATGAATCCGCAATCGCCCGGAATTTAACCATATCGATCTGTGACATGGAAAAAAGCAGAATAAAGAATACAAGAATAAGAGTGATGAGATCTGAAAAGGTCACCATCCACCTCGGGGCATTCGATTTCTGCTCAGAAGGCCTCTTTCTACGCATCATCCCGCAATGCCTCCTGCTGTTCTGCCTCTGCATGTTTCAACAGTTCGTCATGAGACAGAAAGACCTTAAGCTTTTCTTCTAGTATTCTAGGATTCTGCCCTGACTGAATACCTACCACTCCTTCGATGATGATTTGCTTCATGAACACCTCTTTTTCCGTTCGCATGGCCAACTTGGACGACATTGGAATGAATACAAGGTTGGCCAGCAGAGTGCCATACAAGGTCGTTAAAAGGGCAATGGCCATATTTGGTCCCAAGGAAGATGGATCATTCAAGTTTTTCAGCATCAGGACAAGGCCGATCAAGGTGCCTATCATTCCCCATGCAGGTGCATATTCACCAGCTTTATCCAATAGGCTTCTGTTCTTGCGGTGACGCTCTTCCAGTGCGATGATTTCAGCGTTCATAATATCGGTAATCACATCAGATTCGATTCCATCCACAGCTAAAAGGACTCCTTTCCGAATGAAAGGGTCCCCGATTTCCTCTACTTCAGCCTCTAAAGACAGCAGACCTTCCCTTCTTGCTTTTTCAGACAGCACGATGAAGGTGCGGATCAATCCATGATGGTCGAAACTTTCATCACGAAAAGATTCCTGCATGACTTTCCCCAGATGCTTCAGCTCTTTGAGCGAGAAACTGACGAGCATGGCAGCAATCAAACCGCCGATGACAATAAAAATAGAGGGAAGGTCCACAAAGGAACCAAACCCTGAAAGTCCTGCGTTTGACATAATGGCAAACGCTACAAATAGAAAACCTACAACCACTCCGATAGGGGTTAGAACATCAAGCTTCTTCATTTTGACTCTCCCTGTAAATAAGTTCTGTTTGTCTTATCTGATATATCGACAAAAGTCTTATTTTGTTGAGCCTCGGTGCTCAATGCGGTGAGGTAATACAACGGTTTCTTCGTCCACAGTCTCTTTGTTCATGTACTTCGTCAATAACCTCATCGCCACAGCACCGATATCGTAAAGCGGCTGTACCACAGATGTCAACTGAGGCCTGACCATAAGTGCGAGTCTTGTGTTATCAAAGCTGATAATTTCAACTTCGTCAGGGATCGACACACCATTGTCTTGTGCACCATGCACCACTCCGAGAGCAGTCTCGTCATTTCCTACAAAGATCGCTGTCGGCTTTTCATCCAGTTCAGCAAATTTCTGCCACGCTTCCAAGCCTGAGTCATAAGTATATTCACCTTCGATCACAAGATTATCGTTAAATTCGACCCCTGCCGAAGCCAATGCTTCTCTATATCCTTCAAGTTTGAACTTCATATTGATTGTATCGTGGAAAGGACCGCTTACAAACCCGATGCGTGTATGCCCTTTATCAAGCAGTTCTTTCACCGCATCATACGTCGCTGCTTTATAATCAATGTTTACTGAAGGAACTTTATTTGTCTCTTCTACTGCTCCAGCAAGTACGATCGGAACCGGGGAACGTTCAAACTCCTGGACATGTTCTGCAGAGATATGTCCTCCCATGAAAAGGATTCCATCCACTTGCTTTCCAAGCATCGTGTTTAACAGATGAAGCTCCTTTTCCGTATTTTGATCAGAATTGCTCAAGATGATATTGTACTTGTACATCGTGGCAATATCCTCAATCCCGCGTGCCAATTCGGCATAGAAGATATTTGAAATGTCCGGGATGATGACTCCAACCGTTGTCGTCTTCTTGCTTGCAAGTCCTCTGGCTACGGCATTAGGACGGTAACCGAGCCGGTCGATCACCTCGAGCACTTTTTTCCGTGTTGCCGGCTTCACATTGGGATTGCCATTCACTACACGTGAAACAGTGGCCATCGAGACATTTGCTTCGCGCGCTACATCGTATATTGTTATATTCATTTCAGACACTCCTTTAACTTCTCAACTTTGTTACTGTTATTCTACACTAAATATTCCCCAAGGAAAAAGCGATTACAATAGTTTGTTAAAAAATGCACATATTTACGTATCAAACTATATGTTAAACAGTATTCTGTCTATTTATCTGCAATTATGTACATTATCATACGACAGTCTTTGTATAACTGCAATCGCTGTGCACGATTACGTTAAAAAGTTGATTACCTTCACAAAAAAGGCTGGACCCTGTTTTGGTAGGTCCAGCCTTGATTTATACCCGGAGACGGGTTGATTAAACTTTGATGGTGCGTCCTTTTAATAATTCCTGATAAAAATGATCGAATTGATCAAGATCCATTTGCTGAGCTGAATCGGATAAGGCTACAGCCGGATCAGGATGCACTTCTGCCATGACACCGTCTGCTCCGATTGCAATAGCTGCTTTCGCTGTCGGCAGCAGAAGGTCCCTGCGTCCCGTGGAGTGCGTTACATCCACGAATACTGGAAGATGCGTTTCCTGTTTCAGTATCGGTACTGCAGAGATATCAAGGGTGTTGCGTGTTGCTTTCTCATACGTACGAATGCCTCGTTCACAAAGAATGATGTCCCCATTCCCCTGAGCAATGATATATTCTGCTGCATTGATGAATTCATCAATCGTTGCAGCAAGACCTCTTTTTAATAATACCGGTTTCTTCACGGCGCCGGCAGCTTTCAGCAATTCGAAGTTTTGCATGTTTCTCGCTCCGATTTGAATCACATCAATGTATTCAAGTGCCGGTTCGATATCTGCTGGATTGACAATTTCACTGACGACAGCCAAGTCGTATTCGTCAGCTACTTTCTTAAGAATCTTTAATCCTTCGATCCCAAGTCCCTGGAAGTCATAAGGAGAAGTACGGGGTTTGAACGCCCCCCCGCGCAGCAGCTTCAAACCTTTCGCTTTGACTGCCTGCGCCACTTGGGCTACTTGTTCATATGATTCAACTGCACATGGACCGAAGATGAAATGAGGATTACCATCACCGATTGTATCTCCATTGATGTTCACAATCGTGTCCTCTGCTTTCTTCTTACGGGATACCAATAATGCTTTACGATGATCATCTTTTTGTAACTCGAGGCCCGCTTTAAAGACCTCTTTAAAAATATGTTCAATGGTCGTATGTTCAAAAGGACCATTGTTATTTTCTTTGATTAGATCGAGCATTCCTCTTTCACGAACAGGATCATACCGGTATACTCCTTGCTTTTCCTTCACACGCCCGATTTCCTGAACAAGTTTAGCACGTTCATTGATGGTTTCTAGTAGTTTTAAGTTCATCTCGTCGACTTTTTTACGTAATAGATCGAGCTCTTGATTACTCACAATACAGCACCCTTTCTAGATTTTATCCTGTTCATACATAAAAAACTATATAAGTTTCAATAAAGTATGATACATTTTTTATAGATATTGAAACTAATTATAATAGAAGAATTCCTAAATGTCACGATAAATTTCTTTATTAATTAAACGCTTTTAAGCACTAAAGTATTTTAGTATATTATGAGACTGATCAAAAGTAGGTGTATACTTTGAAGAAAATTTTTTCATTGGATATCGGGACACGCTCGGTTGTCGGCATCATTTTAGAAGAAAGAGACGGGAAATACCATGTAATCGACATACAAGTGGAAGAACATAAAGAACGGGCCATGCTTGACGGACAAATTCACGATGTCCCGGCTGTATCGGAGGTCATCTCATCCATCAAAAAGAAGCTGGAAGAAAAGCATGGGTCACTCCAAAAAGTGTGTGTCGCTGCAGCCGGAAGAGCATTGAAAACGGAAAAATCACTTTCCACCTTTCCTATCAAAAGTAAACCCTTACTGACAAAAGAAGATGTCCTTCATCTGGAACTCAGTGCTGTTCAACAGGCACAGGCACAGGCAGCAGAAAACGAGGGCGATGTAAACAGCTATCACTATTACTGCGTCGGCTACTCCGTTTTGTACTACCGGTTGGACGGAGAAGAAATCGGCAGCCTGATCGACCAGCAGGGGGACGAAGCCAGTGTGGAGATCATCGCTACCTTCCTGCCGAGAGTTGTAGTGGAATCACTCTTGGCAGCGTTGAATCGATCCGACCTTGAAATGGAGGCACTGACGCTTGAACCCATTGCTGCAATCAATGTGTTAATCCCTCAATCCATGCGGAGATTGAACGTTGCATTGGTGGATATCGGCGCAGGAACGTCTGATATTGCACTTACAAACAAAGGAACCGTCACTGCATACGGTATGGTACCGACTGCAGGCGATGAAATCACCGAGGCCATGAGTGACGCATTACTGCTCGATTTTCCATTGGCTGAAAAAGCGAAAAGAGAGCTTCATCAGACAGAAAGTATTACTGTGACCGATATTCTTGGATTTGAATCAGATTTTTCGGTTCAGGAAGTGGTGGAGAAAATATACCCTTCAATCGAAAATCTTGCAGAAAAGATTTCTCATGAAATTCTTCTTTTAAACAATCAAAAGCCCCCCCAGGCAGTCATGCTGGTCGGAGGCGGCAGTTTGACGCCGGAATTGCCTGCACAGTTGGCAAGATCCCTGAAACTTCCAGAAAACAGAGTCGCCGTAAGAGGAATCGAAGCCATCCAAAACTTGTCGTTTGCCGATCTTCCTGCCAGTGGGCCGGAACTCGTGACACCTGTGGGTATTGCCATCGCATCCAAACAGGCTCCTGTCCAATACGTCACCATCTATGTAAATGACCAGCCGATCCGTTTGTTCGAGGTGAAGGATTTAACGATCGGGGACGGTCTGCTTGCTGCCGGAATGAAGATCAGCAAGCTGTATGGAAAACCGGGAAATGCCTATTTTATCACGGTCAATGATCAGGAAGTAACCCTTCCTGGAGGCTATGGCCACCCCCCTGTGATCACAAAGAACGGGAAAGAAGCTTCTGTAGACGACAGATTGATGAACCATGACAGGATAACCGTACTAAAAGGGGAAGATGGGGCTTCCCCTTCAGTGAAAATCTCAGAGTTAATGGATGAACTTCCGGATAAAACACTTTTCATCAATGAAAAAGTACACACACTCTCACCTCTGCTGCTAAGAAATGGAACCAATGTATTACAGAGTGAACTGATCCGCGACGGGGATACCATTCATTATGAAAGCAGAGAAACGGTTGCAGATGCCCTAAAAAAACTCAATTATGAAGAATGGCTGGTGAGGTGGAAACCGTTCCGGCTCACCATAAACGGGAAAGAAACCTTCTTCCCTTCATTTGGTGGAAAAGTCTTCATAAATGGAATGGAAGCCAAACCTTCTACAGCCGTCTCTCATAATGATCAAATAACGTTAAAGTCTCCTGACGATCCGACAGTAGAAAAATTACTGATGAGAAAAAGCGACTATCGAGAAAGATCGATTGAGATTGTATTCAATGGAAATCCTGTCATTCTGAAGCGGGAGTCCGCGATTGTTTATAAAGGGGAGCAGCCTTTGAAAATGAATGACAATCTGGAATCTGGAGACACGGTCATGATCAAGGAAAAAGCAAGTCAGTCTTTCATTTTCCAGGATGTGTTCAATCACGTGGAAATCGCCATGCCCTCACACGGAAATGCCTCTTTTCAGTTGATGAGAAATGGAGAAGAAACAACCTTTTATGAAGAAATCCAAGCTGGTGACAATCTCGAAATACTCTGGACTAATACTTATGAGAAATAAAGAATAAAAAAACTGGCTTGCGCCAGTTTTTTTATGAGCCTGTCTGTCCGGGAACACCGCTCGGTTTATTTGTACTGTGAATCGTTTCATGAGTTGATGATGTTGCCGTTGATGTCGATGAGGTTTGTGGTGAATCTCCCGCCACTTCCCCACCTGCCTCTTTTACTTTACTTCCGATATCCTTCAAATCTTCAGCAGCGTCTTTTGTCGTTGCTATGATTTCGGATGAGTCATCTTTTACTTGGTTCACTTGTTCGATGACGTCCCCGTTTACTTTTTCATATAACTTTTGCGCATCATTTATGGCATCTTTCAATACTGAGGAAGCTGACTTGATCCGCTCCTGCCAGTCATTCATGACTCCTGTTGGATTCTCTTTCACCTTCGAGACCATACCCATCGTGGAATCTTTCATAGAACTCGTGCTTGAAGTAACCTTCTTTCTTGTGCTCTTATCCATCATGGCTACCGCTCCGCCAACGACAGCTCCGAATATAATTCCTTTTACAAGCTTTCCACTTCTTTTCTCCTTAACAGTAGGTATTTGATTTGCATTGTTCGTCCCATTATTTCGACCTTGGTAAGGCTGTACCATAATGATTGACCCTCCTATAGGTTTATTAATTTGTTATTACGTTAAATTCCCCCTCCCTCTGTAATTAAACTTTCATAGGGGAAATTCCTATTATTACCTGAAGAATACAGCGTTTAATTTTGATGGTTTTTAATAGCTTTTTGTACTTGTGCATGGACCGTTCCTTTCCCCAGAGAGGGAGAACAGCGACGAGGAAGCTCACATGCCGCCCGGCGGGGAGTGAAGTCTTGCACGGAAATCAACAGCGGTGTAAAGAGGGACAAAAACTTTATGATAACCTAATACGATTAAAAAGAACCTGCATATGCAGATTCTTTTTTAAAGTTTATTCAACTCTTTCTCCGTGATATTCCAGTGGGAAGCAGTCCAGCCTGGTTTGCCTTCAATGAATAGGAAGGCTTGCGGGGATTCGTGTTTGATGCTGTATTTCTCAGCAATAAAACTTGAGAGTTCCCTTGATTCCTGCACGGCCAGATAATAGCCCTCTTCTTCTCCATTACTGGTCAAAAATGATTGATAGTCTGTAAATGCCGCTGCGCTGATAGGACAGGTAAGACTGTGCTTCATAAAGAAGAAGCGGGGCTTCGTTTCTGCAAGCTGCTCAAATTGTTGTATGGTTTCGATTTTTTGCATTCGGTTATACATCCTTTCTTCCATATAATCCTGAACAAATGACTCAAGATTATCCTTTACAAAAAAGCGGTGAAGTAATCATAACTTCACCGCTCACCTGGACAACTATTATGAATAAACTGTTTCAAAAATATTTTTGCTTTTCGTCCGTTGTGAGAAGAGTAGATGAAGTGGGTACACATGCTCTTTTCGAACTTAAGCCTGATTGAAGTCCGGTTTATTCCATCAAAATACCCGGTTTCCGGTATTTACCTTGTCTGCAATACTATAAAGTTTGCGAAAAGAGTCTATTGATTGTATGTCTTTTCAGTTTCATCAAAAGCTTTTTTCGTTTCTTCAAGCTTCTGGTTTACATTATCCGTTTCCTGTACCGGAGTAGCATCTCCCACAGGCACTTCCTGGAGCTCATCATTCACATCTTCTGTGTTCTTGCTGCGGTATGATTTGAACTTATCTTTCACCGTACTGGATTGTTCCTGTACAGTCTTTGAAAGTGCAGCAGACTTTTCTTTGGCCACCGCTGCTAACTCATTGCTTTTTTCCACAGCAGTATCTTTCCACTGACCCGACTTTTCTTTAATTACTACAGCCTGTTCATTCAGGTCATTTCTCAAATCTTTGCCTGACTTAGGAGCAAGCAGAAGTGCTGTTGCAGCTCCTACGATCCCTCCGATCAGTGTGCCGATCATGAAGTCCTTTGAGTTGATGTTGCCGCTGTCGTTTGTTTGCTGATTTTGATTCTGGTTTTGATTTTGGTTTTGGTTTTGGTTTTGTGTCATTGTAAAATTCCCCTCTCCTAATTGTTATAAGATCTTGCTCTTTTAATCAATTTTTCTCGAGATTGAACTTCTTCGGGTGTGGTTTGATTATGAACAGCTTTATCAGAAAGATTCGGCTGTTGTTCCTTTTTTTGCTTCCACTTGTCTTTCAACTCAATAAATGCATTTCCCCACTGAACCACTTGTGAAATTCTGCCCTGATTCTTTTCAAGTTCAGTCGAGATTGATGTGCTGACTTTCTTTACAGAGTTATTAAGATTCTGGATGGAATGACCTACATCTTTAACTGCATAAACAACGGTGTTAAGATCCTCAGACTTACGCTGGATATCTTCAGCCAACAAATTCGTTTTATGTAGTAAATCCGTAGACTCTTTTGTCACTCCTTGAAGCTGGGATTCAAGACCATTTAACGTAGTCGATACACTGTCGAGTGTCGTCCCCAGCGATTTCAAGGTTTTCATAACGCTGATCACTAAAATAAAAAAAGCAATTGCAATAACTGCTACACTCAGATAAAGAATTATTTCCATATAGTCCACCTCCATGTATAAAAATTCTTTACCCACCCTGAACACAATTAAACATTATACTAGGATTTCTTCCTCGGGAAGGCAAATTCCTGCTTAATTAAAAAAATTACTTTTTTATCTTTTCTTATATTCTTTTTTATCATCCCGGTAAAATTTAGGGTACAATAAAATTTGATATTCATTTAAGGAGGTTCATCCAAGTGAAAGATCCACGAATTGAAAAATTGGCAAGAAACCTGATTCAATATTCAGTCCAGCTTCAGCCTGGCGAGAAAGTCCTGATCGAAAATTTCGGATTGCAGCGTGAGTTGGTCACTGCACTCGTTAAAGAAGCATACGCTGCAGGCGGTTACCCGTTCGTATCCATCAAAGATCACTCAGTCGATCGTGCATTATTGATGGGAGCACAGGAGGAACAATACACTATGATGGCTGATTTCGAAGCGAACGTCATGAAGGAGATGGACGCATATATCGGTCTTCGCTCCGGTGATAATATCAGCGAGCAATCGGATGTACCGGATGAAAGAATGAAACTCCACAGCAGTACGATCGGCAAAAAAGTACATAGGGAAATCCGGGTTCCGAAGAAGAAATGGGTGGTATTGCGCTACCCGAATGCATCTATGGCCCAACTGGCAAAAATGAGCACGGAAGCATTTGAAGACTTCTACTTTGATGTATGCAACCTTGATTACAGTAAGATGGACAATGCGATGGACAACCTGGCAGATCTGATGAACAGGACAGACAAAGTGCGGCTCGTTGGAGAAGGGACCGACCTGACTTTCTCCATCAAAGACATTCCGGCGGTGAAATGTGCCGGACGTTTGAATATCCCTGATGGAGAAGTCTACTCTGCACCCGTCAAAGATTCTGTAAATGGAACCATTTCCTACAATACACCTTCACCATACAATGGTTTTACATTCGAAAATGTAAAGCTTACATTCAAAGACGGCAAAATTGTAGAAGCGACGGCCAATGATACAGAAAGAATTAATAAAATATTCGATACAGATGAAGGGGCAAGATACGTCGGTGAATTCGCTATCGGAGTCAACCCGCATATCCAGCACCCGATGCAGGATATCCTCTTCGATGAAAAAATCGACGGCAGCTTCCATTTCACACCAGGCGAGTGCTACGAGGACGCTTACAATGGAAACCACTCGAATATCCACTGGGACATGGTCATGATACAAAGACCTGAGTATGGCGGGGGAGAGATCTATTTCGACGACGTATTGATCCGCAAAGACGGAAAGTTCGTCCTTCCGGAATTGGATGTCCTGAATCCCGAAAATTTGAAGTAACACGTAAGGCCCGCCCCCTCACTGCTTTAAGCATTGAGGGGGCGGGCCTCTCGATTGGAAAGCCGGACCAAAATGAGCCGGCATTATATAATCAGTTTTCTTCTAAATTTTCCTTCAGCGTCTTTTCGTATGCTTCCTGGAATTTTTGCACATCTCCAGCTCCCATGAAGATCAGCACACTGTTGTCATGTTTCAGAAGAGGTCTTGTATCCTGTTCGTCAATGATTTCAGACCCTTCAATCTTATTCTGAAGGTCTTGGATTGACAGTTTTCCATGATTCTCCCTGGCTGAACCGAATATCTCACATAAGTACACTTTGTCTGCCATCTCCAGGCTTTCAGCAAACTCTGAAAGGAAGGTTTGCGTACGTGTGAATGTATGCGGCTGGAATACAGCGATAATATCCTTCTCCGGATATTTTTGTCTTGCAGAATCCACCGTCGCCTTGATTTCAGTCGGATGGTGAGCATAGTCATCGATCAGGATCTGAGACCCGATTTCTTTTTCAGAGAAACGGCGTTTAACGCCTTTGAAGCTGCTTAATCGTTCCTGAACCACGGCAGTATCAAGTTCTTCATAGTGACAAATCGCAATGACGGATAACGCATTCATGATATTGTGATCACCGAATGTAGGGATTTTAAAGCCCGCATAAAATTCATTGCGCACAAATACATCGAACGAAGTACCCTCACGGTCACGGTTCACGTTTCTCGCCTGAAAATCATTTTCTTCGGCAAAACCATAAAAGACAACCGGAACCTGAGCCTGGATCTTCTGTAAATGTTCATCATCACCGCAAGCAATGATCCCTTTTTTGACTTGCATCGCCATTTCCTGGAAAGCAGAAAAGACATCATCGACATTGGCAAAGTAGTCAGGATGATCGAAATCGATATTCGTCATGATGGCATAATCAGGGTAATAGGATAAGAAGTGCCTGCGATATTCACATGCTTCAAATACAAAATATTGAGCATCCACTTCCCCTTTACCTGTACCGTCACCAATCAGATAAGATGTAGGTTTTGCACCGCTGATCACGTGCGCCAGGAGACCCGTAGTGGACGTTTTACCATGTGCCCCTGTCACGGCCACACTCGTGAACTTCTGCATGAAGTCACCAAGGAATTTATGGTATCTCGTGATCGGAATCCCTTGTTCGATTGCAGCCTCGATTTCTTCATGTGTATCAGGAAATGCGTTCCCTGCGATTACATGCATATCCCCTCCGATATTTTCTTTTTGGAAAGGAAGTATTTTTATATTTGATTCATCTAAAGACTTTTGAGTAAAGAAATATTTATCATAGTCAGATCCTTGGACCTCGTAGTCCATATCGTGGAGTATTTGGGCCAATGCACTCATACCCGAACCCTTGATTCCTACGAAATGATATATAGTCATAATAGAACCTCCAACAATCATCTATCTAAAGCATTATATGAAATGAATATTTTTTTGCTATCCTTATGGCTATGGACATGAGACTAGAATATACGGCGGCGTACTGCCGCTAATCAGTCATTTTAGTATAAGGGAGTTGAGGGGAAATGGCTATCTCCTTCAACCCTTTTAATAAAATGCTTGTTTCTTTCAACTTGAACATTATATCACTTTTTATAGGCGCTGACCATGCACGGGCTATGAATGGTCCTTAAGGATATAAAAAGGAGCCTCCTCTTTTAAAAACGTTCTCCATAATACCCCAGTTTCATGATTCTTTCGATGGTAATGATTTTTTATCACTGCCTGCAAATGATTTGATTCCGCTTGAAAAACGGGACCTATGATCCACTGATCTGTCACCAGCGGGACTTTCCTCATGAAATAAAGGGAATCTTCCTTTATTTCGCCCTTTAAATATTTTAAAGTTGCTTTTATGGATTCGTTACGTTCGTGAATAATGTTCTGCCCTGTCATGAAGAGTTCGCCGCCGTCTTCATGGATTTGGTTTACCAGGAACGGCTCGGGGGCGGCCGAAAGCAGCAGTGCCCCCATCATCTTAACAGGCTCGCTCAACTTCCGGGATTGCAGAAACTGAAAAAATAATGTTTGACCCTTTATCGTCTTATAATCAAAAAGGAACCATTGGTGAAATACTTCCTCGGTTTTTTTTGACACAAGCGATGGTTCCTTTAATTGAAACCGTTTTGCAAATATCATCTTAGCTCTGACTTTTTCACGTATATTGGTTTCTTTTAAGGCATATTGATAGGCGTGTTGATATAATTCATCGATTTGCTCTTGCGCAATGCGCTGCTTTTTAATCCGATATTGACTTAAATCCAATAATTCCTTATCCTGCATCCTACCACCTATTCGAGTTCGACTTTTTCAAGTCTTGGATTAGGACGAAGCTTTCTGCCTGCTTTAGCCTGGTGCACACCGTCAAGCACGACATTATCACCTGTGAATCCGACATGGATCTTGAGGAGGCTGCTGCCGACTCCATACACATCAACCGGCACCCTGCTTTCTTCAAATTCATGAATCCGTTTCTCATTGAAGCCTCCAGTGACCACAATTTTCACATGTTGAAATCCTTCTTCGTCCAATTCTTTTCTGAGTGCAAAAATCAATTCACAGTTTACGCCGCGCGGATCGAACGTTCCGAGCACATGCTGATTGCGAAGGAAGTATTTGTCGATCATCATCCGGGACGTATCTACTCGTACCCCTTTTAATTCAGGACCAAACTCCCTTGCTACTTTCAATGCATCCGTAATGACATCATTATTGTAATCGACCAGGGCAATCAATTCATCTTCGGGGAACGTTTCCTGATAAGCTTTTGCAGCCTCAACGATATCCCCATTAAATAATTGAATCAA
>NZ_JABMCR010000068.1 GCF_013179555.1 Bacillus haikouensis | reverse complement strand
GCACCGTAAAGGAGTTAATGGCATTACAACAAAGATACGCCGATTTGGCTATTGAAAATTGGTTATCAGATGCGGTTTTTAATTCAAGCTGGTGGTTTCTTTTAATCCTATCTGTGGTACCCTGGTTGATATTCGTTAAGCTCCTTGATAGAAATCGCACTCTTCAAATTTGGAGTTTTGGACTAATTGTCATCCTCATCACCAGTTTTACAGACGATCTTGGCAGTGAATTAAGTGCCTGGGTTTATCCTATTAAGTTCGTTCCTATTGGTCTTCTTGCATTACCATTTGACTTTTCAATCATTCCAGTGGCTTGTATGCTGCTTTATCAATATTTTAATACCTGGAAAACATTTAGTATTGCACTTGTTGGTCAAGCTGCAATTTTTGCATTTATTGGAGAACCTATTTCAGTTATGCTTGGAACTGTTACATATTTAAAGTGGAATTACATATATTCATTTATTTTTTATATTGTTACCTGCCTTTCAGCCAGGTTTATTATACAGAAATGGACCTCATAAATATCCCAATTACTCTGTTCTTCTTCAACTTCTTCAATTTACCTGTCTCTTAATTGGCATATATTCTTTTCTTAATTGTTGTAAAAGTTATATAAGCAAAAAAGCTGATTATATACATTCCTGTTAACAAACATAGATATGAAATTGGATTTGTCTTTAAGGCGATTATAAAGATATCAATTCCGTAAATATCACTGCAATATTGAACATCTTTTGGGGTAAAAATAAATTGAGGTTTACATTCTGATTGGGATAAGTAAGCGATTTTACTTGAAATAAAAAAAGAATAAATATATGAGACAACAAAAACCGGTAAACTAACAATGCATAAAATCCAACGCTTTTTGATCTGAACCCCTCCCTAATTTATGTCATAACCAAACTCCAACTTTTTGATCTAAGCTAATTTATTTGTCTGAGGAAGCATGTAAAGAGTTTGCCAGCCAAAAATAAATGTAAAACTTAGAATAGTCGGTAAATTTTTAAACCTTATTTCTATATCAAAATAAACATTTCCAATCCTGCCTGTTATGTGAACAACAACAAATTAATCTTCATCAACCTTATCTTTTTTCCATTTATAAGGTACTTCAGTCCACTTAAGGAACAAAACTGCAAAAAAAATAAAAAAACAGATGATACTATTATCGATCCACTTCACTTCCCGGTCAGCGATAAGTTGCCAAACCGTTGATACTAAGAAATATACTAAGGGGATCCTAATGTTTTCCTTTAACATTTTTATGCTTCTCTCCTCCTTGTCATCAGTTGTATTTTTCGACCTGCAGGGAAGCTGGCAGAAGATCATTTGATCATTGATTGACACCGTATTTAATAAGCAGAAAATTATTCCAGTGTGAAATTCAACATACTTCTTCCACTAATGCTATTGCCTTCTTTCCATATAAACTCTAAAGCATATTGTGCAGCAATCTTTTTTTCATCAGCTTTTATTTCAAACGGACTATTTGCTGGATCAATGTTGGCTTTTTTTATCCCTTCATAATTCTCCGTATTTATCTCAAATAAGTTTATTTCTGCAGGCTGAGGATTTATTTTATCTTTCTTTCATATTACTAATTGTCGGGCAGCATTTTGGGATTGGAAAGGTCTAATTCTCAATCACAATTTCTCCTTCATCTTTAGGAATTTCAAATCCATTAAGGTAGGCAGTCAATACTTCTTCTGTGATTGGGAATGCATTGGCATCAAGACGTTTGTTCCTTATTTTCAGCCGGTCACGCAAATCATCAGGGTGAACGTTAAAATAAATCAGTTTCCATTTCCCCCCCCGACTTTTCGATTAGTTGTTTATATTGGTCCCTTCTTGCACGGTCCCAAAAACTGAAGTCAATTACCACCTGTTGTTTGTCGTGAATTAACTTTATTAAATGGTCTCGTAATTTTCTCTCTGCACCTTTCTTGTATTCTTCAATCTTTTCGATTGGGAAATCAATTCCATAACGACCGTGAGTCGCCCATATTTCTTCATCAATAGAAAGACGTACAAATCCTTCCTTTTCCAACAATTGGGCGAAGGTCGTTTTCCCGGAACCAGCCACACCGCACATCATTACGACCAGGGGGGTGCAATCATCCCTTTCACGAAAAATCGTTTCAAAATTAAACTTTTCGAACATATGATTACTCCTCCTTAGTTCTGAAGATGATTCCAATGGGTACCGAATCGACTATTAGATAACTTGCCTTAGGCTAAAAGGTACCTTTTTCTGCATTCGCTCCCGATGTACGATTAAGCTTTAAATGATTTCATGTGATGTTAGCCATTCAATAAATTTTTCGGAGCCATATTCATACGACAGATCCACTTTATTTACGGTAAAGATTTCGTAACCGAATTTTTCGGTTTCTTCATAATTTTTTATGGCACTTTTTAATCGTGTAAGATCTTGATCACTATGTAAGAATACTAACCACCTATCTTCATCAGCCATTTTGTAAGCCGTTGCCTCTAAGTCGAAACCTTTCTCGTAATAACCAATATGCAGGTGCCGATCTGATGCAAACTCCATACTCATTGCCTCCTTGGATATATATCGATGCCAGCCTGCTGAATTTTTTTAACTAGCTGATCTGGTACCATCAGCTAGTTACTTGCATAACGCCTTCCCATAGTTGATGAAGTGTATTTGAAGTTGTATCTGCCTCCAAGCTCTTGCTTGAGACGTTCAAATAAAATTTCTCCCTGTCTATTATGTTCTGTTTCCATATCGATACCACGCGGAAGTACTTCATCCAGGTCCCAATCAATCCAACTGCCATATTCGCTCGCCCATTTTATCAATTCTCTCTTAACCTCATTTGATATCGGCATGGCTTCAATATCCAAATTGCAGCCGCAATGAATACACCACAATGGATCTGCTGCCACATCACCTTCAATGTTTATGTCAAGAATTTCTCTTTGTTCACAGGAACACAGCACATTAATTGCCCCTAATCTTTACTAACTAATTTATACGGAGTAATTACGTTAAGACTTTAAAAAACGGATCATGTCAGGGGAACCCCCATCCTCCCCTAAATGAACTCTATTAAAATATTCAATCAAAATAAACCGGTTCCCCCGGATTATGTAAGTGTCTAAAAACCATATGAATCTGTGATTCTGTATTTCTTTCAACCGACAATGGGGGCATTTCATCTTCAGCAAAGAACCCGACAGCACTCGTTTCAATCCCTTGTTTTGCATGCCCGCCAACGATTTCGCAGCGGATGAACACTTTATAAACGTGATAAGGTGAAGGCGGATGTGGATGGCACTTCTTATCAAGTACTCCCAACAATCCGGCTGCCTTTACCTCAAATCCTGATTCTTCTTTTACTTCTTTGACCGCCACTTCACCTGGAGTCAGTCCGATGTCGCCCCAACCGCCGGGCAGCGACCATCCGCCATCAGTATTTTCCCGGACCATCAATAGTTTATCTCCCTTAAATATGACTGCACGTACATCTACTTTAGGGGTGGCATAGCCCGTTTCATTTGCAAACAGATCCCTTATCACAGCTGTATCCATCTCGGTATGCTGCGCCATCATTTCAACACTGATGTCCCGTATCATTTCAAAACGTTCCAAATCATACACATCTTTGGAATACGTCAATCCTGCCTGTGAAATTGCCTGCAGTTGTTTTGCCCAATCAAGCCATTTTGGTTCCATTTCGATCACCTCCATTTGATTGTACCAAATTTTCCCTTACACCTTTCGTAATATCAGTAAAAAAATAATGTATCGCGCTCCCATATTCATTCAGTATTATTTGATTATTTTCGCCTCGTTTTTCGTTGAACGAAATTTCTCCAGGTTAGCGAGCTTCGTGCAAAATCATGATATGATAAGAAAAATCAGCTAATACGAAATAGGGGATGACATCATGCTAGAGGGGAAAATCATCAAATTTTACCGGGAATACCGCAATATGAAACAAAAGGAGTTAGGGGATGGAATTTGTTCGAGTACCCATATCAGTAAGATTGAGCGCGGGCTGACAGAGGTATCGAGGGAGACGATCATCTTGTTGGCGGAGAGGCTTGGGATCCAGCTTGATGAAGAAGTCATTCAATACAAAAGGGTGGAGACACTGCTGCTGGATTGGCAGGAGACCATAATTAAGAAACAGCAGAAAAAGGCGGAGGATATCAAACAGCAGCTGGAGAGCATCCAACTTTTGCATATCCCCGATTTTTATCGTACATATACGCTTGTGCTTACCAGATATTACTTGTTCGTTTCGGATGTAAATCAAGTTGAAAAGTTGATCGAGGAGATGAGCTTTTGGACAGATCTGACCAAGTTTGAGGAAAATATGCTGCTCCACATCAAAGGGATCTATTTTGGCCGAGTGAAAAGTAATTTTCCCATGTCACTCTCTTATTTAAAGAAAATCAAGCTTGAACATTATGCCAATCAGGAATGTTACTACGACCTGGCTCTTGCATACAGCTTCTTAAATTCAAGTGTTCTTGCCTTTTATAATGCCAGTAAAGCGTTGGAATTTTTCACGAAGACGCGCAGTTTTTCAAGAATGATCGATACGGAAATGCTGATGCTGATACAATTGGAGCAATCTGAGGATCTCCCTTTCTTAATCAGTGAATATGAACGGTTGATCGACATGACCTCGGATTTCGGACTGGATCGCCAACGGACGATCCTTCATCATAATCTTGGCTATCTCCATTTGCAGTATGGCCTCTTTCGGGAAGCAGGCAATTATTATAAAAAGGCGATGGACGCAAGAAATCCCTCGGACCCTCAATATCTTGGCTCATTGGAAGGCTACCTCAATGCTTTGACCAAGGAAGGAAATACATCACAATCTAAACTGCTTAACCTGCTGGAAGAAGGATTGGACATCATCAACAGCAGCCCGGACTCCATTTTTTATTATTTATTTACGATGCACCGCTACTCCATCCTTGGAGAAGTAGAGCGCTATTATCACTATCTAGAGACAGAGGCGTTCCCATATTTCGAAAAGATGGGATATGGTTTGACCATCGAATATTATGCAGTTAAACTATTCGATTATTTTATGGAAAAGAAAGAACTCGACAAAGCCAATCAATATGCACGTCATATTCTCAGGAAGATTCCAAGGAAAAACCAGTTTGTATAAACAGGAAAAAGATGCCCAGTAATGCGGCATCTTTTTCCTTACGTTCTTATCTCAATCCATAAGCTTTGATGATTTCCTGAGAAATCTTATTCCCTTCATCATCCCAGGCGTTGGCTTTGAGAGATACGGATGTTGCTTTTTTCGGGTTTCGGATGGTAGCAGTGAAACTGTCTCCGTCTCCGGAAAGCTTCACTTTCTTCCATGTCTTCCCTTCATTAAAGGACACTTCCAATGATGCGCCTTCGATATTTCCATATCCGATGGCATCTTTAACTTTTCCTACAGACAGCTCCAATTCAGTCGGACGGTTGGAGAGTGCATTCCCGTTTACATCTGTATCAACTTTGTAATCGAGTGTCAGGAATGGAAGATTGGCTCTCCATCGTTCCTCTGGAAGCTCTTCTGCCCAGAAGGTCCATTCTGTATGTGTGCGGGTTGACGTATTCCAGCGCTTCTCATCCCGCGCCGCATCAGTTACATACCGGAACTTCGTACGTTCGGCCGGTGCAGCATCAAATGCATAGATCGCCTGACCATTCCCTTCTTTTACCAATCTGTCCCCCTGGTAAAGCTTGTTAGTCTGATTTTCGACAGATACATTGTAATCGGTACCGCCGGTATTTCCAGTGCCGCCATCAGCCCATGCAGGGATATTGATCATAAGGGAATTCCCCTGGCGTTCCGGTACCCAGTAGCCATCTCCAAGTGCTGGTCTCGCTACAGGGGAGAACCAGTTTTCCGTCAATTTATCCCGGCCCTTGTAAGATGCTAACGGTTGACGCACTTCCCATGTTGCATCTAATACTTCCGCCTGGTGATACCAATCAGTCCCTTCCTGGGCTGACACATATTCTGTCCTGGCGTTCGGTAAAGAGATTTTTTGAGGAAAGCCGACTGCGCCTCTTGTATGTGGACGAAGATCGAACCGGAATTCGCTTCCATCCGTTTTGATATGCGAATTATAGCGGCTGTCGATAACAGCCAGATCTTTGTTCTTCGGTGCATATGTCAGTTTCTTTGGAATAGATCCTTCATGGACATCCATGAGGTCATACACATAAGGAGAATCCGTTTCCCCTTCGACTTTCAGCTTGATGTTTCCGGAACGGACAGCTTTGATGAGCTTATCCCCTTCCTTTTTACTGATGGCTGCGACTGCCAGTGGATTATCTGTATATTCCGGGGTGCCGGCATATTCGCTGAACTCTTTATCCTCGTTATTGGCGATGATCAATAACTTTGCGCCTGCATCTGCAGCAGCCGTCGCCTGTTCAGATACGGTGACATCACTATTTCGGTCCACTACGACTGCTTTTCCTTTCGCCTTCAGACGGTCATAGTCTGCAGGGCTTCCCTTTCCGGCGTATACAGTCGACAGATTGTATTTTCCATCAAGCAAGGTACTTCCCGCAAGCGGAATATCGTCCAGTTCTTTTCCTTTGAAATTAATTGTCAGAAGCGGCTTTGTCAGTCGCCAGCGAGTCAGCTGTTCAAAGTACCCTTCTTTTACTTCTTTTGTTGGTACAGCGTACATCTTATCAATCCACACCGGCATCAGATACAGGCTTGTCACCGGCATTTCCCCAAGTGTGCGGTGATACTCCAGTCGTCGGTAGTTTTCTTCCGATTTTTTCGGGACGTCTACCTTGATTTCTTTTGCCTGTCTTGCATCGAGCTCCACTGTTCTAGGCTTGTTCAGTTTCACTTCCGGATCCCCGACAAGTGCAACACCAGCATGATCGGTGTCCACATCCACGTCCATCAGGGACATGGCCGAATAAGTGGCAGGGGGCAGACGAAGCTCCAAAGTGCCATCTACTGCATATACCTGCGGGTCCATGTTCTCACTGAATACAACCGTATAAGCCTGACCTGGCGATCCGTCACGGTCCGTTGCTTTTAACGTCAGCGGATAACGTTCCTCTTCTTTCACCATCGCCATCGTTGTCCGCACCACTTCTGTTCCTTCTGATGCTGCGGTCAAAAACCCTTGATAACGGGAACCTGTTTCACCAACATTGGAATCCAGGGTGACTTTTACGTCAGCCGTCCCTCCGGCGGGTACAGTAATGGTTGATTCAGACAGGGTAAGCAGTCCATCCGGTGCTTCCTCTCCATCTGAATTGGTAAATGAAGTTGATAGATCAAGAGAAATATCTTCCTCCCCATCATTTGAATACGTCACAACCTTTTCGACAGGGTCTTCTTCATCATGCGGCCACTGGAAGAAACCGAAGGAAATGGAGCTTGTCGCGCTTATCTTTGTTTCTAAAGCGGCTGCAACGTCGACACGCCCTGTTCCCACTTGATAAGGCTGGTAAGAATCAAGCTGTTGTGTGGTGTTCATGAGTACTTCCTTGATTTTCTCCCCGGACCATTCAGGATACTTTTGGGCTACGATTGCCGCTGCCCCGGCGACATGCGGAGTCGCCATCGAGGTTCCATCCAGGCTTTTATAATCCCCGCTTCCAGGAGAGTATTGGGAACGTGCTGCCACGATTCCTACCCCGGGAGCAGATAAATCAGGCTTCAGTGCTTTATCACCGAAACGAGGTCCCATGGAGGAAAAATAGGCAAGTTGGTCGGACTTGTCGACTGCCCCGACGGTCAATGCCGCATCTGCAGCCCCCGGTGAACCAATTGATCCTTCCGCCCCGTTGTTACCGGCTGCAATGACAAACAGCGTCCCGTTGTCTTCTGTCAAGGAATTGACCGCCTGTGCCATCGGGTCTGTCCCGTCACTCGGCTCGCTGCTCCCTAAACTCATATTGACGACCTTGGCTTGATCCGATGCCCATTCCATTCCATCGATGATCCAGGAATCCTGGCCATATCCTTCGTCGCTCAATACCTTCCCTACTAATAAACGGGCTTCCGGTGCAACACCTTTGTGCTTACCGTCCCCCGCTCCAGTACCAAGAACCGTAGAGGCAACATGTGTTCCATGTCCATTGACATCCTTCACTTCCTCGCCGGGCACGAAGCTCACAGCTTCATCCACTTGCCCCTGAATATCGGGGTGCTCAGCGTCGATTCCTGTATCCAGGACGGCCACCTTTACTTCCTTTCCTGTATACCCTGCTTCCCACGCCGTATCAGCTTCAATCTGAGGCACGCTTTGATCAAGGGAAGCCTCCACGCGTCCATCCAGCCAAATCTTTTCTACCCCATGGTCAAATTGCGTCGCCTTTTTCTGTTTGCTGCTCTCCGCCTCAACGGTGATATCATTCCAGAATGATTCCGACTCTTTTTTCTCCGCTGCCAGTGCAACTCCGTTTATGCTTTCCAGCTCCCGGATCTTCTTCGCTCCTTTAGGAGCTGCCTTAGAAGTATAGCTTTTCGCCTTCGTTTCCTCGTATTCTACAATCACCGGAAGAGCCGACAGACTTTTGTCATCGTACCCATACTCAATCAGCTTAGTAATATTGAATAAATCCATATCCAGTTTTTCTGCTGCCAGATAAGGCATCGCTGTGGCAGGGAATACAAAGGTCTCATCCGCGATTGTCATGACCCTGAACCCATCCTTATTATGATTCACTGTCTCTACATCGATGGCGAATTGCCCATTTTCCAACATCGTCACTTTCACCTTATCACCGGTGATGAGAGTAATGACATGATCACCTGCCATATTGCCGCTGACCACTGCCTCCTGCTGTTCTGCTGCATCAGGATTATCCCATGCACCAGCCTGCGGAATTCCTCCCGAAAAAGCAACGGCTGCAACCGTTCCAGCCAAAAATAATTTCTTGGTTACCTTCTTCATTCCCATTCTCCTTTGCCGTATCATTCTAGTAGATTCATAGTTTATGAAAAATCATGATGAATAATGGATAGACAGTACTCCGTGTACTAGTACTCACCTCCAGTAAAATGAGGTTACTTGATGTGTTCTGAAGAAGCCATACTAATGAGGTTCATTGAGGTTGATAACTGTATTGTACAGTCCCCTGAATCGTATTGACAAATGGTGTTTCCATAGGGTCTTTTGTCATAGTCAGACAGATAAATCCCGGCTGAAATTCCTTATTTTAAAGGAAAAATGCTTGAAAACTACTAAAAGTGCAGAAAGGAATTGGGGTTTTTGTATAAAGAGGAAGGGACAGAGGGACAGGTACCTTGTCCCTGCTCCTCTTTAAATCGATCTATATCCCTATTACGAAAAGAATATTTACAATATTTTTACTTGTGTAAAAATTAAACCATGAACGATCATAGCACATAGAGGCATGTTCAATAGATTGCAAGTCTAATAACGCCACTCAATTGATTACAAACAGTCACCTTGTTCCTACGCTGCTAATTGCAGACAAATCCAACAATGAATCGTTACCACCCCATCGACGTCTTTACTGTACTCTCTCTATTAACATCTACTCTAGATGTTAGTATAAAAAAATTGCATATAGGAGGCATTTCCATGCTGAAAAAATCAATGTTATTTGTATTTGCACTGATTCTATCGTTTGCCGCTTTTCAGTTTGAACTGCAAACGGCCTCGGCGTTTCCGCCAGGCACACCTTCAAAGTCCGCTGCCCAATCCCAGTTGAACTCGCTGACAGTGAAGTCCGAAAGTTCCATGACCGGATATTCCCGCGACAAGTTCCCGCACTGGATCGGACAGGGGAATGGCTGCGACACCCGCCAAAAAGTTCTCCAGCGTGACGCTGACTACTACAGCGGCAACTGCCCTGTAACATCCGGCAAGTGGTACAGCTATTTCGACGGCGTTACGGTATACTCTCCTTCCGATCTCGACGTTGACCACATCGTTCCACTGGCTGAAGCATGGCGTTCCGGTGCCGGCAGCTGGACGACGGAAAAGCGTGAGGACTTCGCCAACGATCTCAACGGTCCGCAACTGATCGCGGTAACCGCCAGCGTCAACCGTTCCAAAGGCGACCAGGACCCATCAACCTGGCAGCCGCCGCGTTCAGGTGCCCGCTGCGGCTATGCGAAATGGTGGATCAATACAAAGTACCGCTGGGACCTGCACCTGCAATCATCGGAAAAGTCCGCTCTTCAGAGTATGCTTAACTCCTGCTCCTACTGATTTGTTTGAGGATACTTCGGTTCGTGGTACTTACAGAGAATACACCCCACTTTAGAAGGGAGGCAGCCGTATGGAAAAGAAGTCGACTATCTTCACCGCCACCCACGGCGTCATGACATCGGAGGTCGGTGTGATCAGCGGGGAACTCGAGCTGCTCACCACCTGCAAGGATGACGGCACCCTCACGCTCTCCATCACATATGCCGGCGCCGAAGAGTGGTACACACTGCCGGGTGATGACTATCGCCTGCACGACCAGCGCGACCATGAAGTTGTCCACAGGATGCTCGCAAGCGTCCTGGAACGTCCTTGAAGGCAGATGGCCGAGCCGGAGCACATGAATACAGTTGATTTACAAGCAGTCATCATTCACTTGATGCGAATGTACTTAATTAGACATTTAAAATACCCCTGACATGTATTCATTTACTGTCAGGGGTATTTCGTATTCTAAACGCCGGGTACGTTATATCTTGCTTCAAGCCTTGCCAATGAATTCACCGTGATCATTGTATCAACATCGAATGATCGTTACAGGCAGCACTACAAACTATACGGTGTTATATTTCTTCACCGGTTCCTAATCTATATATTTCAGGCAAGGAAATAGTAAACGTCGTCCCTTTATTCAATTGACTTTCCACCTTTATCTCACCCTTCATCCGTTTTACTATCTGATAGCAAACTGTCAATCCAAGTCCCGTCCCCTTTTCCTTTGTAGAATAATAGGGTCTGCCTAATGACTTGATCTGATCCTGAGGCATGCCGGTCCCGTTATCCTTAATGGTAATCATCACTTGGCCATCTTTGTGCAGTACTGCTGAAGCCGTTATTTCTCCGTTCTCTTTTATGGCTTCGATTGCATTTTTAAGAATATTGATTAATACCTGCTTAATCTCAAAGTTCAATCCTCTTACCATCAGATTTTCTTCAATGTCTTTCTTGATTTCAATGCTGTTCATAACAGCATAGGTTGACATCACATCAACGGATTCATTAATCGCGTCAGTCAAACTGAACACTTCGTATTCTTCCGTTTGCGGCTTAGCGAGGGAAAGGTATTGATTGATGACTTCTTGTGCCCGGTCTAATTCCTGAATGGATATATTGATAAAGGTCTTTTGTTCCTTCGATAAACTTTCTCCCTGCAGAAGCTGCATAAATCCTCTTACTGTCGTCATCGGGTTTCGGATTTCATGTGCGACTGAAGCAGCTAACTGGCTGACTACATTAAATTTTTCAGCTTTTATAAGCTCTTTTTTAACCCTGATTTGTTCCAGTCTATTTTCAATCAAATAAATGATCAGCACCAGTGTAATCCATATAACCATGGTGGAGCTTACCATTAAAGGAAGCTGAACCAATTCATTTTCAAAATATAAAAAAACGGCTCTTGTAACAGGGACGAAAAAATAAAAAAGGGAAATCAAGAGAATTTTGTTCTTCCATTTAGACCTTTTATACCAGTTAGATAGAGGGATGAGCAGCAGACAATAGATTGTGTAATTTACGACAAGATTGATGAATACATGGTTGGTAAGCAAGCTGATCAATAGCATGGAGAAAAACACAGCAAACCCCACTCTTCTGCCGCCATAGAGAAAGGCAAGGAGGATGGGAATCACTTTAAAATCGTAAACATAACCACTTGAGTATACAACCGGGAACGTCATGGTGAACACGACGATAACAATATTGGCGAGGAGAAACTTCAAGTTAAACTCTTTCGTACCGTAATCCGATTCCCTGGTAAACATTTGAAACAGAAGGATCGCAAACAGTATAAATACCACATGTAAAACTAAATGGTGGACGGACTCTAGCATACAAGATCTCCTTTAGGACAAAAGCAGGATTTTTTTATCATCTACCTACTTCTTCGACATCCTTTTTGAATATCCTTTTTCATACATGTCAAATCAGGGCGCTTGTTGGGACTTGCCTACTATCCAGCATTATTTCTGCGTGTTAAGAAGACTCAAGCACAGTGAATTAGTTTTAATGCGTAAAAATCTTATTCCGTTACCGGGATGCGAAGAAGGATGACCATAAAGTATGTCTGAAAATAATAGCAAAAATTATTCAATGGAATGCAAAAAAATGAATCTAGTTCTCATGGTCCCGTTTACTCACTTGTGGATATACCTCTAGAAGTTCAGCTGATGTTAACAATAATCCCTATCACACTCACCCTCCATAAGAATTTTTGAGTAATTTCTACCTGAAAGTACCAAACTAAACCTATCCAAGTAGTGAGAGGTGATCGTGTTATGTTTAAACAAACTGCCGGTGAAAAATTAGTTGAACAATTGATTGAATGGGGTGTCGACCATATTTATGGGATGCCCGGCGATTCGATAAACTCCATTATTGAACCTTTAAGGAAAGCAAAAGACAAGATTAAATTCATCCAAGTAAGACACGAGGAAGCCGGTGCCCTGGCCGCTGCAGCCTATGCCAAATTAACCGGGAAACTGGGTGTCTGCACTGCCATTGCAGGTCCAGGTGCCATCCATCTGTTGAACGGGTTATACGATGCAAAGCTTGATAAAGCTCCTGTACTGGCAATCACGGGGCAGATCGAAACGGACCTGATGGGGACAGATTACTTTCAAGAGGTGAACCTGGACCGGTTGTTTGATGATGTAGCTGTATACAATCAGCAGATCATGTCGGCTGAACAGCTTCCGGCCGTTGTCAATCAGGCGATCCGGACCGCCTATGCGAAAAAAGGGGTATCCGTCATAACGATTCCAGACGATATACCACGCTTTGAAGTCGGCAAAGAAGCAAAGATCACATCGAATTTCGCTGTGAAACAGGACCTCTTCCCGTTAAAAGAAGATTTGCAAAAAGCAAAGGAACTCATTGAACATGCCGAAAATCCTGTCATTCTCGCAGGAAAAGGGGTTCACGGAAAGCGGGAGGACCTGCTGGCATTCGCTGAAAAAATTGGGGCTCCCATCGTTCTTACCTTGCCTGGTAAAGGGGTCATCCCTGATAAACATCCCTACTGTTTGGGCGGTCTCGGTCTGATTGGCACGAAGCCTTCTTATGAAGCGATGCAGGATGCCGATTTCCTCATGATGATCGGAACATCCTTCCCGTTTACAGGATTCCTGCCGGATCATGCAAAAACCATTCAAATCGATATAGACCCCACCCAAATCGGGAAGCGCTATCCGGTTGATGTCGGACTGGCAGGCGATGCCGGAGCAACCCTTTCATGGCTGACGGAACATGTTTCAAGGAAGGAAGACCGTCAATTCTTAGAAAAAAATCAGGAAAGAATGAACAAATGGTGGGAGAAGCTTGAAAAGCAGGAAGAGGATGAATCCGTTCCGATCAAACCGCAGCGCGTCATCCGTGCGCTTCAGCAGGTGGCAGCCGATGATGCGGTCCTGTCGGTTGACGTCGGAAACGTAACGGTATGGGCAGCCAGACACTTCCACATGACAAACCAGTCATTCGTCATTTCCAGCTGGCTTGCCACGCTTGGATGCGGTCTACCAGGTGCCATCGCCGGAAAAATCGCCTACCCGCACAAGCAAGTACTTGCGATCTGCGGGGATGGCGGCTTCGGGATGATGATGGCCGATTTCGTCACCGCGGTCAAATATGAGCTGCCGATGGTTGTGGTTGTGCTGAACAATCACAAAATCGCCATGATTAAATTTGAACAAGAAGTGATGGGAAATGCAGAATTCGGTACAAACCTCCACAACCCGGACTTCGCCAAATATGCTGAAGCGTGCGGTGGAGTCGGATACCGTGTTGAGCGGACGGAGGGTCTTCTTCCTTCCCTGCAAAAAGCCGTCCAGCAAAACAAACCATGTATCGTCGATGTCGTCGTCGACGCCGACGAAGCACCAATGCCGGGAAATCTCCAATTCTCCCAGGTAGTCGGCTATACAAAACATATGGTGAAAGAATTATTTCAAGAAGGTAAACTCGACTTGCCGCCGCTATAGAAATATAAAAGGTCCCTCCTGCACTGCTTTAACACAGTATGGGACGGACCTTTAAATCTTTAACTCATGCCCGGCCACAACCGTTCCATCAACTCGTCTACATTCTCCTCTTCCCCCAGCGAACCAACCCCCTGCCCAGCCCATAAAGACATATGGGAAGGATCATTTTGCTTCGCTGCATGCTGCCGCATCGGTTTTGTCAACGTATTGAAATATGGATAAGGGAGCACTTCCTGTTCGCGCTTTTCGTTCTCCTCCATCCACGCATTTACGATTCCGCGTGCTTCTTTGCCCGAGAATACTTTCGTAAGCTTCGTATCTGAGGCTGAAGCTTGAAAGATCTGCTCTTTATGCACAGGGTGTGTCCCGCTTTCTTTACAAACCAAAAACGCCGTTCCGACCTGAACGCTCTGTGCTCCAAGTGCCAGAGCTGCCCTCACGCCTCTTTCTTCCGTGATCCCTCCTGCCGCGATAACCGGAATACCGATACGGTCGACCGTCTGCGGAATAAGGGACATCAATCCAACAGCCCGTGTTGAAGGGAGGAACGCTCCCCGGTGACCGCCGGCTTCCGCACCCTGCACAATCACCGCATCCATCCCCCTCTCTTCCAACAGCACAGCTTCTTCTACTGAACATGCCGTTCCAAGTAAACGACAGCCGGCAGCCTTCAGTTTCATCACCGCATGTTCAGGAGGCAGATCAAACGTGAACGAACACACTTGCACGCGGTGCTCCACCAGCAGATCAACTTTTTGATCAAAATCCTTCCACTCATCATCGATAGAAGTAAACGTTCCTGCTTCATCCGCATAAGGAATCATATCCTTCCAGCGTTGAACCTCTCGTTCTGACGGCTCTCCTTCGGCTCCAGGTACAAAAAGATTCACTTGAAAAGCACGAGCACCACACTGTCTCATGTGGTTCAGCTGCTTCTCCAGCTGATCGGATTTCAAATAGCCAGATGCTAGACTTCCGAGCCCCCCTGCCTTCGAAACAGCCGCTGCAAGACTTGGAGTCGTTGCACCTCCAGCCATTGGCGCCTGTATGATCGGTTTTGTCATCGAGAGCATGTTCATCAACTCGTTCATCTTTATACCTCCTGTAAAATAGGATTTATCGGACCTGATGCCTGATTCACCATTAATCCGGTGTCTGATTCCATCCATACTCAACCTTCATCGTACCGTGGCCCAGCCAATAACGAATATCACCCCGTACAAATCATCACCACATGCCCATCAGGATCGCTAATCGTAAAAAATGAAAAATCAGCAAATCGGATAATACCCGAAACAACTTCATATCCCTTTTCCTGGACAAATGAATAAGACGAATCAATATCTTCTGTGTGAAAATTGAACAATGGATATTCATCAGCTTTTACGTGTTTAATCATTCCCTCCGGTCCAGCATCCAAGGTCAATCCAGTATGGTGATTGATCCTTATATTATATACAGGTTCCAACACTGACTCTAAATCGTACTCAAGCCCCAACAACTCTGAGTACCAGTTCACCGATTCCTTCAGACTGCTTACATGCACAAACACCGTATTGATTTGGTTAATAATAGGACTCTGCATCTTCCTTCACTCCTCTTTTATTTTTTTCGTCTTCTACTCTATAAAACGAATGAAGCACGAAAAACCTTACAAAGGATTTCAATAAACAGGATAAAAATATCCGGCATTCAGCTGCACACCCAGGTCACCGGCGCATCCCAGGGAGAACTTATCAACTTATAGCAATATCACCACAGTTCAGAACGAAATGGCTCAATCTCCTGTTGAACCGCTGCTTGATTTCCCTGATCTCATTTCCCAGTGATTTCGCATTTTCGGAAGTCATATCTTTCTTTAAATGTATTTACCTTTCTTATACCAATTATTTCAAATCGGGACCATCACCTCAATCATTATTTTCATGCGTAAAAAGAAAAATCCATGCAATCGGTATGATTCCTGAAATGCACGCCTTTCCCTGTCATGTTATATCCAAGAAAAATCTGGAACCTTATGGTAAAATCAAGGAGCGAAGGGAGATGCTCATTTGATACATTTAGTAGAAAATACATTTCAGTTTTCGGCAATCATCCTGCTCCTCTGCTTACTCTATTATTATAGGCATTTCAAAAAAACGAAGAGTGAACGAAAACTAACCTTATCGGAACTTTTCATTTATATCATCACCCAGGTGGCAATCTTTCTCTGTGGAGGAAGTTATCTGCTTCTGGTACTGGATAAATGAAAATGGATATTTTACGTTGGATGTCCGTCGGTTTCATCATATTGGGATTTTTCGTTCTCATTTCTATTAAGAGAACGATAGAAAGTAAGGAAACTCGCAATGTACAAACGGTTATTTGGTGGATATGGGGAACCGCAGTCTGGGGAACCGCAAGCATCATTCTGATCGTATGGTGTTTTCATTCCATTTAGTAAGGTGGGAATAAAATGAAGGATTTAATCAGCATGTATATCGTCATGGCACTTATGGTTCTTGTTAATTTGATAAGTGAATTCGTTTTGAACGGGGAATATGCAGCTGTTGCGAGCTGGATAGTCGTCGTTTTATTTTTCTTTGGCACTTTATTTTTCATTAATGCAAGATATGTATTATTCAAAAATAAGGATGGGCGGTAAATCATTGGTTCAGAATGGAGGTGCTCCCTTGGATATTGTTTACACGATTATTCAATCAATTCCGGATCAGGATATTCTTAAGGGAATCATAGAATTACATAAAGATATTTTCGGAACGCATGATGAATTGATCAATAAAATGGCTCGTAAGCCTAAACTATTGGTGATTACTGCGACGTATGAGGAAAGAGTAATCGGTTATAAGATTGGTTACGAGCTCGACCGCCATACATTTTACAGTTGGTTAGGCGGCGTGGATACGAATTACCGAAAACACGGTATTGCCTTTCAATTATTAAACATCCAGCACCGCTATTTAAAAGAGAACGGATATCGAATCGTTCAATCCAAAACAATGAATAGATGGCGTGACATGTTGATTTTGAATATCAGAAATGGGTTTGATGTCATAGATACAGTCACGGACGATAAGGGACGGCATAAAATCATTCTTGAAAAGAACTTGCTCGATTAACGTGGCGATCTCCACTATTAAGTCAATCGTGATTAAAAAAACTACCCCATTCACTGGGACATAACATGGACATTCGGATTAAGATTTTCTATCAATTTGTTTACATAGGTTTCATGTAAAGGAAAATGTGTTAAAGTCCTCCATATTCTTCTATGTAGAAAGGATGTGTGCGGCAATGAAAAAAACATTGCTGTTCCTGACAGCAGGAATATTTATATTGGGAGCGTGCACGGATTCTCCGTCGTTAAAGGAGAAAGCGGAGAAAACGACTACTTCCGTACAGGACGAATCTAATGAGGAAAAGGAACAGGGGCATGACGAGTCAGCGGAAAAAGAGGATAAAGAAGAGAAGCAGCCTTTTAAACCGCTCAAACCTTCTGAAAATGCTGTGCCCTTGAAGGAAAGACTGGGAGATGAGGAACAGAAAAAAACTGATAAGGAAGGGCAGAAAACTGATTCCAAGCGTACGGTCCCCCTTGGAGAAACACTGGCGGACGGGGTGAAGGATCCCTCTGATGGACCATTAAAAGATTATCGTTTGGTCACCTATTATGGCACGCCGCAGTCCGAAAATATGGGAATTCTAGGCACGATGGAGCCGGAAGAGCTTATGAAGAAATTAAAGAAGCAGACACAGGCCTATTCCG
>NZ_JABMCR010000067.1 GCF_013179555.1 Bacillus haikouensis | reverse complement strand
TTTTACGAAAACATTCCCGCTTCAAGCCACTCATTGATCGGCATCAATACTAAAGAGGGCTTCTTTTATTTAAGGTCGAATGGATGGTCGAAATACTCGCTTCAACGGCATTCATTAATCAACAGCCCTAAACATTTTATCTTTCACAGAAAAAATAATAATCCACTCTCGGTCTGCAGATGGAGCAGACGGATTGCGATAGCACATGAAGATGACAGATTTGAATTTAGGTTAAAATATCACAGCACAACGGCTGTTGAATGGAGGAATGAAAAAAACAGCGAGACGATACTTCTTTATAAGGGGAATAAACGGTGGATACTGAACTATCAAGGAGTAAACAAACTTTCATTACAAAAAGGCTATCTCCCCCATAGTTTTCAAAAGCTGTTTGACAGTCATCACAGCTATATTACATTTTATGAAGCGTATTCTGAAACGGATGACTGGCTGCTCATTTTCCTCTGGCTAATCGACCGGGATTATTTCCTTACAACCTAGTTATCCTTTTGATGCTTTGGGAAAGCTAAGAAAGGTATTGGAGGTGAGGGGATGAATTCAGCCTACAAGGAAGTTCTGAAGGCAATGGATAGGTGTATGGAAGCGTGCAATGTATGTTATCATGCGTGTTTAAAAGAAGAACAGCAGATGATGAGGTGCATAGAGCTCGATCGGGACTGTGCGGAAATTTGTGCATATTCAATCAATGCCATCCAGCGGAGCAGCAAGTTTGTGGATCGGATCTTACGTTTGTGTGCAGAGATATGTGAAGCTTGCGGTACTGAGTGCAAATCACATGATCACAGGCACTGTCAGGACTGTGCAAAAGCGTGTTTCCATTGTGCGGAAGAGTGCAGGAAGTTAATCAAATAAAAGTGAATGCTTCCGCTTTGGAGGCATTTTTCTTTTTATAGTGATTTTTAGAACATCACAATGGTGGCCCTTAGTTAAAAATCAAAATAATTAGCATCTTGCGTGATGCACAGGAGAAACTATGATAGAATAATGATAATCGAATAGGTTATCCTTCGGGGCAGGGTGGAATTCCCTACCGGCGGTGATGAGCAGCATGCTCTCAGTCCGTGACCCGTCTGATTTAAGTCAGGCGGTGGATTTGGTGAAACTCCAAAGCCGACAGTGAAAGTCTGGATGGGAGAAGGAACGGCAGTATTTATGATTATACGATAAAACGTCATCTGACCAATCAGGGATAGATGAAAGTTTTATTTTCAGAAAACAATCATTTTATACTTTATTTGTCATGCCGATCTCCCCAAGTAACTTTACTTGGGGTTTTATTTTTATCGTAGAAAGGGGGTTACCAGATGAAACACACAGATTATATGGAGCTTGCAATCAATATGGCAAAAGCCACGCAGGGACAAACGTCACCAAACCCCTCAGTGGGAGCAGTCGTAGTGAAAGATGGTGAGATTGCCGGAATCGGAACCCATTTGAAAGCTGGAGAAGGACACGCAGAAGTACATGCCATTCAAGCGGCTGGTGAGAAGGCAGCAGGTGCTGATATTTATGTTACGTTGGAACCGTGTTCCCACTATGGGAGAACACCACCTTGTGCACAGCTCATTATTTCGAGCGGAATAAAAAGGGTGTTTGTCGCATCCACTGATCCCAATCCATTAGTTTCCGGCAAAGGAATAGAACAACTGCGAAACGCTGGTTTAGAGGTACATGTAGGATCATGCCGCGATGAAGCGCTGGAACTCAACAAACACTTTTTTCATTTTATGACACATAAAACACCTTATGTGACCTTGAAATCCGCCGTTACACTTGACGGCAAGACCGCTGCATCTTCAGGAGACAGTAAATGGATCACTTCTGAAGAATCAAGACTGGACGTCCACTATGATCGTCACCGGCATGACGCGATATTAGTTGGAGTTAATACCATCATCCGCGATAATCCGCACCTTACCACCCGTTTGCCCCAAGGTGGAAAAAACCCCATTCGAATAATCTTGGATACCAAATTAAGAACACCGTTAGAAGCACATGTTGTAAATGACAATGAAAGTAAGACCCTTATCATCACTAGCGCTTCAGTAAAGGATGACGAAAAGATTCCCTTCCTAGAAGCAGGATGTGAAGTGATTTCGCTTCAAGAAGAGAAAATCAGCCTCCTCCCTTTATTAAGAGAGCTGGGAAGAAGGTCAATTCAATCTCTGTATGTTGAAGGCGGTTCTCTGGTACACGGTTCATTCCTTAAAGAGAGCGCATTTCAGGAATTTATTATGTATATGGCACCAAAACTTGTAGGCGGCAGTGAGGCTTTTACAAGCTTTGGAGGAAGCGGCTTTGAATCGATTGCAGAAGGAATGGAAATGAAAATTAAATCTGTCACGTCCATAGGTGATGATATCAAAATCACAGCTGTCCCCAAAAATCGATTAGTGAAGGAGGAGGGATGACTTGTTCACTGGAATAGTAGAAGAAATAGGAAAACTGGAACAAATAAATAAGTCGACAGCATCGATGACATTATCAATTGCCGCTGACAGGATCCTGAAAGATATTCACATCGGAGATAGTATCAGCGTGAACGGAGTATGCTTGACGGTTACCTCATTTTCAAAAAGGGTTTTCCAAGTCGATGTCATGCCGGAAACATTCGAAGGCACGACACTAAGAAACTTGTCTGCAGGTTCCCCGGTCAACTTGGAAAGAGCCATGGCGGCCGGCGGTCGATTTGGCGGTCATTTTGTTAACGGCCATGTAGATGGTATAGGGACTATAAAAAGGCTTTCGCAAGTCGAAAACGCTGTTTATTTCGATATCTCCATCCCTGAAGAGCTATCTCATTTCTTTATTATGAAAGGTTCGGTGGCAATCGACGGTACATCCTTGACAATATTCGGTCTGAGCGATGATTCAATCACTGTTTCCCTTATTCCCCAAACAAGAGGAGATACAATTCTGGGCGAAAAGAAAACAGGCGACACGGTTAACCTGGAATGTGATGTGATGGCAAAATACTTTCACCGCTTTTATGAAAGGGTAAAGGCTAATGGCCAATCAAGTAAGATAAGCTATGATTTTTTGAGCCAACACGGTTTTGCTGACTAATGGAGGAGGAGTTTCATGTGTTTCATACGATTGAGGAAGCAATAGAAGATCTCAAAAAAGGCAAGGTAGTCATCGTAGTGGATGATGAAAATCGTGAGAATGAAGGCGATTTTGTAGCACTCGCCGAGAAAACCACACCTGAAGTCATCAATTTTATGGCAAAAGAAGGAAGGGGTCTGATTTGTGCCCCGCTTACAGAAGAATTATCAAATGAATTCAAGCTTTCTCCAATGACCGATGAAAATACTGACCCACACGGAACGGCATTTACAATCAGTATCGACCACCGTTCATCCACGACTGGAATCAGTGCATTTGAACGTTCGGAAACAATCCGCCAGCTGTTGAATCCGCAGTCCCTTCCGGAAGATTTCAAACGTCCCGGTCATGTCTTCCCGCTCGTCGCAAAGAAAGGCGGGGTGCTGAAACGTGCGGGCCACACGGAAGCTGCAGTAGATCTCGCATCCCTTGCAGGGGCAAAGCCGGCAGGTGTCATCTGTGAAATCATGAATGAAGACGGAACGATGGCAAGAGTGCCTGAATTGAAGAAGGTTGCTGAAAAATGGGAACTGAAAATGATTACGATAGAAGATTTGATTCGATACCGCCGTAAAAAAGAAGTGCTCGTGACCCGTGAAGTGGAAATTGAATTACCTACTGAATTTGGTCAGTTCAAAGCTGTTGCATACACAGAAATCCTGACGGGTAAAGAACATATCGCCCTGGTCAAGGGTGAGTGGAAAGAAGATGAGGAAATATTGGTCCGTGTACATTCTGAGTGCCTGACAGGGGATGTATTTGGTTCAAACCGCTGTGACTGCGGCCCGCAGCTTGTGACTGCACTGACACAAATAGAGGAAGCGGGGCAAGGTGTCCTTCTGTACATGAGACAAGAAGGGCGGGGTATCGGTTTAATCAATAAACTGAAAGCCTACAAACTTCAGGAAGAAGGGCTTGATACAGTCGAAGCCAATCATAAGCTTGGGTTTGGTGCCGATTTGAGGGAATACGGTATAGGGGCACAAATACTCAGGGATTTGAATATCCAGCGTATCCGGCTGTTGACCAATAATCCACGGAAAATCGCAGGCATCAAGGGCTACGGGCTGGAAATAATGGATCGGGTGCCGATTCAAATGCCTGCAAAGCTTGAAAATGAAAAATACTTAAAAACAAAACATTCGAAGCTTGGCCATTTATTGAAGTTTTAGAAAATATGATGGCGGGAGATAACATCAATTCAACTGGAGGAATATAAAAATGAAAACAATTTATGAAGGTAACTTAGTCGGAACAGGTCTCAAAGTAGCAATCGTCGTTTCACGTTTTAATGAGTTCATTACATCCAAGCTTCTTGGAGGAGCGGAGGATGCGCTGAAAAGACATGGCATCGAGGAAGATGACATCTCTGTCACTTGGGTGCCAGGTGCATTCGAGATCCCGATGATTGCAAAAAAACTGGCTCGCTCCGGTAAATATGATGCGGTTATTACTCTCGGTACGGTTATTCGCGGTGCGACTGCCCACTTTGAATATGTAAGCGGTGAAGTCGCCAAGGGAGTTGCGAATCTGGCTCTTCAGGAAGATATTCCGGTGATTTTTGGGGTGCTCACCACTGACACGATTGAGCAGGCCATTGAACGTGCAGGAACGAAAGCTGGAAATAAAGGCTGGGAAGCAGCAGCCTCCGCGATCGAAATGGCCAATCTTGTACGTGAAATAGACAAATAAACTAATACTAACGAAAGCCGGGTCCGGATTGGTTCCGGCTTTTATGCTTCTTGAAACGACATAAGGTCGTAAAATGAATTTCTTTATTGAAGGCGTTGGCAGCGAAATCTCTATCACTTGGTAACAATTCTTATTGGCAAATCCCTTCTTATTTGCTAGAATAGTATGTTGTGGCTCACCCCTTTTGGGAAGAGCGGGTAGGGAGAGGGCAGTTTTATAGGAAGATTATATGAACGAGCGTAAAGGTATTTTTCAATTGAAGAGTCATGGTACCACGTTCAAGCAGGAGGTAATGGCAGGAGCAATCGGCTATTTTACGATTGTGTATATTATCGCTGTCAATGCTCTCATTCTTTCTGAAGCTGGAATTCCATTTGAAGGGGCGGTAATGGCAACAATACTGGCTTCCTTTGTTGGATGTTTGGTCATGGCATTCTGGGCCAATGCACCAATACTTCTGGTTCCGGGAATGGGCATTAACGCGATGTTTACATTCACACTGGTGAAATCTTCAGGTTTGATGTGGCAGGAAGCATTGGCTGTAGTAGTTGTTTCAGGAATACTGTTCATGATCATTGCTTTTACAAAGCTTTCAAAAATATTATCGGAAGCCATACCAAAAACATTAAAAGAGGCGATTACGGTCGGGCTTGGAATGTTTTTGATGTTTATCGGTCTGGAAAAAGGCGGTCTGATCCAAAGAGGAGACAGCGCACTGATTACAATCGGTGACTTTGGTGAACTAAAGGTGCTGGCAACCGTCCTGACCTTTTTGGTTACGATTTTTCTTTTTATCCGCAATGTAAAGGGACAGTTCCTTTGGAGCATCGCTTTCGGCACGCTGCTAGGGTTCTTATTTGGAATAGAACCTTCCATTTCAGGAGGCTCCTTTCATTGGAGTGAATATGGGCAGGTATTCGGACAGATCTCATTTGATTCTATCCTGAAGATCCCATTTTGGATTGCTGTATTTTCAGTTACGATGGTGCTTGTTTTTGAAAACATAGGTCTGATTCATGGTCATGTTGATATGATTGGTCAGCCTCACAAATATCCAAAAGCTTTTCAAGCAAATGCTTTTTCTGCATTCACATCGGGATTCTTCGGAACAAGTCCGACTGTGGCCACGGTTGAAAGTGCTGCAGCTATGACAGCAGGGGGCAGAACGGGGTTGACTTCTCTGACAACTGGGTTGTTATTCCTGGGATCTGTTATGTTTATTCCATATTTAAAGTGGATTCCGGACCATGCCATCGCTCCGATCCTGATTATCATTGGCGGATTGATGATACAAAACATTCGCCATATGGATCTCAGAGATCTGACTGAAGCATTTCCGGCGATCTTTATCATTGCGATGATTCCTTTCACTTATAGTATTGCAGATGGCATCGCGATCGGATTCATCATGTATCCGATCTTAAAGATGGCCACAGGTAAAGCAAGGGAAGTATCCATCCCGCTTTACATCATTGCAGGGCTTTTCCTGATGAACTTCTTTGTTCATTCGATTCATTAGAAATATAAAGAAAGCGGAGGCGGCATACTTGTCGCCTCCGCTTTCTTTTTCCCTTATAACTCAGTTTTGGCGAAAAGCAAGTCTGCCCTTCACAGCATCCTTAAATTAACAAATGTCGTGGACTTTCTACATATTACTTGATATTATTAAGAAAAATACAAATCTAAATAACTACAAAAAACACAAATATTGGTTACATATGGGGATTTGGCAGGGGTGTGGAGAATGGAAGTATTTGTTGCGAGGCAGCCAATTTTTGATTTGAATGAGGAAAAGGCAGCCTATGAGCTTCTATACAGACATAATCAGGTGAATATGTTTCCTGATATAGATGGAGACCAGGCAACAGCGGATGTTATTATAAATAGTTTTCTAAATATTGGAATTGACTCATTATCATCGGGAAAACCATGTTTTATTAATTTCACTGAAAATCTTCTAAGATTAAAGGTTCCTACTTACTTTAATCCAAGGGAAATCGTGGTTGAAGTACTGGAATCTGTAGAGCCGAGCCGTGAAGTAGTGGAAATCTGTCTTGAACTTAAGAAACTTGGTTACAAGATTGCCTTGGATGATTTTATCTTCAATGAATCAAATCCTTTTTCCAAAGAATTGTTGAAGGCGGCAGATTTTGTGAAAGTGGATTTTCTGACGACGACTGGTGAAATGAGAAAGAGTATTGAAGTATTATCAAGTTTATTGGGATATAAACTGATCGCTGAAAAAGTCGAAACGGAAGAGCAGTATCAGCACGCACGGCAACAAGGTTATCATTATTTTCAGGGATATTTTTTCAGTAAACCGAAAATCATCAGGTCTCATGATGTTCCCACCTATTTTCATTCCTACTTTTCCATCATTCAAAGTCTGGAAATGTCAGAGCCGAGCATCGATGTAATCAGCGGACTGATCGAACAGGATCTTTCTTTGTCTTATAAACTTTTAAAATTGATCAATTCACCTGCATACCGGCCGAAGCATAAGATCCACTCCATACGTCAAGCAATCGTGTTACTAGGATTGATGGAAATCAAACGATGGATCTATGTGCTGGCGGTCAGGGAGCAGGCGGTCTCCAGGAAAAAGATGGAGAATGAAGTCATCACTTTATGTCTTACAAGGGCCAAAATGTGTGAGCTTGCAGCCAAAAAAATGAGAGGTAACATTAACACATCCAGTTATTTTCTCACCGGTCTGTTCTCTCTGATGGACACCATACTTTCGGTCCCTATGAGAAGGATCCTTAATGACTTACCTTTGAATGATGAGATTTGTAACGCATTGACCGGGCATACCAATGAGTTAAAGGCTATGCTGGAACTGGTCATTTCGGTAGAAAAGGCTGAATGGGCAGTTCTTAAAGAAAGAATGAGTACGTTTAAACTGACTGAGCAGGATATTTCAGAAAGTTATCAACAAGCCTGTCTTTGGGCGGAAGCGCTCCTGACTCAGGAAATCACAGATTGATCGGTTACCAGATCGGTTTATAAGTTCCTGGTTTCAGGAATTTCCTTTGCGGCTTAATATATCTTTTTAACTCTATCATCAGCAGCCTCTGCACATTCCTTGATGAGATTTGCCGAGCAATATCCGCTGGGAAGGGATAAATCCCAATCGAATTAAACCGCACCCTGAAAAGACCTTCTTGAAGAAGGTCTTTATTTTGGTTCATTATCTTACCTAAAACAAGAACATTGCTTGAATGGTATTCATCATCCGCTTCGCTGACTTCTTTCACTTGAAAACGAAATAGCAACTCTTCCATTGACAGTCACCTCACTCCTCATCAAAATTATAGGTTCTATTCATTGTATCTGTTTTTACAGGTATTTTCAGTAAAAAACGTGTTGATTAACACAGGGTTTGAGTCAATGTAGTAAACTGATAAAGAGTTATAACTGCACATTGCCAAAAGGAATGGTTTATGGCAAGCTTATAATAAAATTGGACTGTCAATTGAGGCAGTTGAAAGAAAGCAGTCTGTCAGATTGTAAGCAACGGAGGGGTTCAAATGTATTTAAAGCTTATTAAATGTCACGGTTCAGGAAATGACTTTTTACTGATTGATGAAATCACCAACCGGTATACTTTTACAGAAGAAGCAAGACAAAATCTCGCACTATCTTTATGCGATAGGCAAAAAGGGTTAGGTGCAGATGGTATATTATTTGTCCTGGACAGCGAGCGGTGCCATGCCGCAATGAGGGTATTCAATGCAGATGGTTCCGAAGCATCCATGTGCGGCAATGGTCTCAGATGCGCTGGCCGATATGTGTGTGAATTACTGGGCAAAGAAGACATTATCATCGAAACAATGAAAGCCGATTTGAGAGTGACATCAGCACCTGCCATTTATGATGATATTCCTACTTTCAATGTGGAAATCTCTCCTGTATTCTTTGATCTTGATAAAGTACCGATGAATTTAAATAAAGCCAGCTTGGTCGATCAAAAGATTCCTGAAGTATCGAAAAATCTGCAATTTACTGTATTAGCGGTGCCAAATCCCCATCTAATTAGTATTGTAGACACTGAAACCATCATTTCCAACCAACAGAAAATGATTTCAGAAACGGTTAATGGACCGAATAATCTGTTCCCGGATGGAGTGAATGTCAGCTTTGTGCATACATTGGCGAAAGGATCGATTTATGTCCGTACATATGAACGGGGTGTGGGGTTTACCAATGCTTGCGGAACGGCGATGTCAGCATCCAGTCTCGTCACATGTCTTCTCGGTCAGAATGTACTGGGTGAAGAAATCGATGTGTATAACAATGGTGGAAAGGTACGGGTAGTGGTCAATCGTAAAGAGAAAGGTCAATACTTTATGGAATTGATCGGAAATGCTACCTACATGTTTGAGGCTGAACTGCAGCTTTCATTGTCCCAGCCTGAATCTTTCGAGTTGATCGCGCAAACAGATTTCAATGAAGAGGGTGCATACGAACTTCTTCAGAAGCACGCCAAACACATTGTAGACAGTAAAATATTTACAAATGCATAAATAATGAGCCTGGGCGATGACCGACCAGGCTCATTATTTTCTATCCCTTTTCAGAAAGCTGATTACATCCTGAAAAGGTTGTGAATCTTTTACCCGGTTATATTGAGAGAATGGACAGCCGAACCGAATATGACGTTTTAATACTTCTTCTATCGTAAATTCCTCTGGATTTAATCCTTCTCTTACTTCATGCCACCACAATGGAGCAGCTACCAGAGCTTTATCGTTCCCCCTTAAAGAATAGGGTGCGATGATCGTCTTTCCTTCGCCGTGCTGAATGTAATCGACATACAGCCTGCCCTTCCTGTTTTTTTTCATCCGCTCAATCGTGAAGTCAGCGGGATGATTGGATACAAGATAATGAGCGATGAACTCTGTAAATAATCCTGTATCTTTCCAGGAGAAGCCGGGGGGCAGCGGAATATAAATCTGCAGACCTTTATTTCCCGAGGTTTTGACGAAGCTTTGTAACTTCATGCCATCAAATATCTCCTTCATGATAAGTGCAGCCTTAACCGCTAAAGAAAATTGTTCCCGGCTGGGAGGATCCAGATCAAACACAATTTCATTGACATCTTGTTGACCTGCTTTCTGAAAGGGGATGTGAAATTCAAGTGCCAATTGATTCCCCAGCCACATCAGGCTCTCTAATGCATTGCATACGATATAATCGATTCCATCCTTTTCCCGGGTTTGGACATAGTCAGGAGCATAATCAGGTACATTCTTTTGGAAGAAGGATTCTCCAAACATCCCATGCGGATACCGGATACATGTTAATAAACGGTTTCGCAGAAAAGGGAGCATCACGACTGAAATTCTGCGAAGATAACGGATATAATCCAATTTCGTCAGAGATGGCTCCTCCCATAACGGTTTATCAGGATGAGTAATATCCACATTCTGAGGTATACTGGCCTCATCCAGGAGAAATCGTTCCCACGTACATTCATCAGGACGGGAAGAGAACATAAATTGACGAAAATGCGGTTCCCTTAGCTGCTCCTCATACCAATTTAAGTACACAACTTCTAAACATATCGCAGGATTGATATAGGTTTGACTGCCTGCTTTTCCAGATTGATTTCTTTGAATAATTTCTTTCAACGTTCTTTTATCATTTGCTGAAATGCCAAAATGGAATGATCCAATCCCCTTTACTTTTTCATCTTCAAAGACTCCAATATGAAAATAATCATTATTCATGTCAACTGAAGTGATAAAACACAAGCACTTTTTCCAATTTTTTACTTTAAGCCAGGATGTACTCCTTTTTCCTTCTTCCCACTTACTGTCTGAGAGCTTTGCGACCACACCTTCACCCTCTTCACTTGTCACTTTACTCCAAACCGAATTCCAATCTGTATAGAAAGGGACCATTTGAATGACACCCGGGTTTGCAGGATTGGGTTTAAGGGGGAATTCAAGTGTGGAAAAAAGCTTCTTCAACTCCTTTTTCCGCCTGCTGTAAGGTTGGGTACTCCATGATTCTGACCCGCTTTGAATTAGATCGAAAGCCAAAAACTTCGCTGGTCTTTGCGAGGAGGATTTATTAATATTCCTTTTATTTTTCATTCGTCCCCTTATTTGAAGTTCGTAAAATTCTGAGCTCGATGGTGATCGCAGAATAACAACTTCACCATCGAGTACCAATGGAAGTGGTAGGGGAGTGTGGTTCATAAATTCTTTTAAATACTCTTCAATCTCAGGGAAATGAGGTAACAACTCCTTATTGTTCCTGCTTTTCAAACTTATTTCTTTAGCGGCATCAATTCTTAATAACCCTCTAAAACCATCATATTTCACTTCGTAATTCCATTCCCCCTTTAAGGGAGGTTCCCATGTAAGGATAGGCAGCATTGGCTTCATTTAGCATCACCTTGAATATTTTAGTAATCCAGCGCCTGGCATCGAGACGTTTCGGTCCGCTCAATGAAGTCAAAGAGCGACTTCACTGTTCGTCCCGAAAGAGCTTGTCGGGGCTGACCAAGGCGCATGCGCTTTTCTTATTGTCCAGCTCCAGCGCCTAGCCCCTCGAGACGTTTTGGTCCGCCCGATAAAGTCAAAGAGCGACTTCACCGGTCGGCCCGAAAACGCTTGTCGGGGCTGACCAAGGCGCATGCGCTTTTCTTATTGTCCAGCTCCAGCGCCTAGCTCCTCGAGACGTTTTGGTCCGCCCGATAAAGTCAAAGAGCGACTTCACCGGTCGGTCCGAAAACGCTTGTCGGGGCTGACCAAGGCGCATGCGCTTTTCTTATAGTGTGGACAATTCCTGCATCTATTATTTCCAATTGTTTATGGGAATGAAGTGCAATAGGTAACTAAAAGATAAAGTTAATGGGATTCAGTATTTAAAAAGGAGGGTATTGTATTGCATACCATATGGAAAGGTTCGATAAGTTTCGGGTTAGTAAATATCCCAATCAAGCTGCATTCGGCAACCGAAGACAGGGATATAAAGCTGCGTTCTCTTCATAAAGAATGTCACACACCGATCAAGTATGAAAAAGTTTGTCCCGTATGTGAAAAAGAAATCGATCATTCAGACATTGTAAAAGGATATGAGGTTACCAAAGGCAAGTTTGTGGTTTTGGAAGAAGATGAACTGAATCAAATTAAGGAAACAAATGCAGAAAAAACAGTGGAAATTTTGGATTTTATCAAAATAGATGAAATTGACCCGATTTTCTATGACAGAAGTTACTTTGTTTCTCCAAATGATGGAGGGAAGAAAGCTTATACGCTTTTACGGAAAGCTTTGTTGACTTCTGGAAAAGTAGGTATTGCCAAAATTACGATGAGATCAAAAGAACAACTATCAGTGGTAAGGGTATATGAAAATACGTTAGTAATGGAAACGATTCACTATCCGGATGAAGTCAGGATTACCAATGATGTTCCGAATGTACCGGAGAACGATGATGTCTCGGAAAAAGAATTGGAAACGGCCACAATGCTGATTGAACAATTGACTTCAGAGTTCCAGCCTGAAAATTATCACGATGAATACAGGGAACGGTTGAGTCAGTTGATTGAATCCAAGCAAACTGGTGAGAAAGTAGTGACTGCTAAAGAAAAGGCACCAAAAGAAAATGTGACTGATTTGATGGCAGCACTTCAAGCTTCAATTGATTCCACAAAACCGGAAAAGAAAACGGACACTAAAAAGAAACCGGCAAAAAAGAAACCGACGGCGAAGAAGAAAGCACAATAAAAAGAATCAAGTGGGAAGGAGATATACGTTGGAGAAGAGACAACTTAAAAAAACAATATTTTTGATCATCTCTTTCATCTGTTTAGGAATTTTCACTTGGGGATTTGTTTCAATTGTAGAAGAGTGGAAGGAAAATGAAATAGCCGGATTCGACAATGGGGTCTTCGATATCGTTCATGCTTTTGTATCACCAAAGCTGACAATATTGATGACTTCCATTACCTTTTTGGGCGGTGTGAAGTGGCTGAGTATATGCACAATCGGGGTTGTAATCGTATTATTATTTATAAAAAAATATCCATTGGCTGTGTTTGTTGCATTGACTGTAGGACTGGGAGGTTGTTTCAATTGGCTTTTAAAATGGATATTCAAGCGGGACAGGCCTGATATTGAAGCATTGATCGAGCAGGGAGGATACAGCTTTCCGAGCGGACACTCAATGGGGTCGTTCATCTTTTACGGTTCTGTAGCGTTCATGCTTTTTCGCGCGTTTGACAGAAAGGTTTATAAATGGATGAGTGTTGTCTGTCTTTCATCGCTTATTTTCTTTATAGGTATCAGCAGAGTGTATCTTGGCGTTCATTACCCGAGTGATATTATAGGGGGATTTTCAGCAGGTGGCGGGTGGCTCACCCTTTGTATTGCACTGTATATATTTTTTTATAAAAGAAGCGACTGGAAATATGTCGATAAATGAAAACCTGAAACGCTATAACCCGTTTCAGGTTTTTGTATTCAAAAATGGTCAAATTAGTATAGATTAAAAATATATGGACCAAATGAAGTGACGTAAAGAAGGATGTATACCCCCATAAAATAAAAAACTCCACCGAAAGTGCCCCAATCAGGGTTTCTTCCAAATTTCCATACAATTGCCGTCAGCAGGGTGATGACCAATATCCCAGCATAGCCGCTTCCTGAAAAGGTAAGATATTCAGGAGCTACAAAATAGAAATATCCATTCATTGCTTTGTTCATGAACGTAAGAGGCATAATCAGGAAAATGAGTATTGAAACATATTCAACCCAGTTTATCCCGTCTTTCTCAAAAATATTCGGTCTGAACATATACAATAGGATCAGCAGAAATAGTGAAGGCAGTACCCAGTAGAAAGAAGTCATGATGGTGATAACACTGCTGAACATCATAATGATACTATTGTTGACCGCTTCTTTGAGGCTGCGGCTGGTTAGTTCCACACTTGCAGATATAAAATCAGGGTCTTGTGAAGCGCCAAAAAGTTCATATGTATCCCCGTCGTAATCCAGCCATGCGATGCTGTTGCCATTCAGCTGGAGAGGAAAGTAGGAATAGTGTTTGGTGGTTCCTATAGTTTCCGCATCCAGAAGCGAGGTGTCTCCTAAAGGAGCTATGTATACACTTACAGCGTTTTCATCACTCACTTTATGTCCTTCTGATGTGAAAAGGATGGCATTGCTTTCATCAACTGTAACTAATTTTGCTGAGCGTGGTCCTTGAAGTGCCTCACCAGAATCCACATTTCTGAATTTTAGCTTTTGAGGGGTCAGGGTACCTGTACCTAATTCACTCAAAGGAGCTTCCAATTTCATAATCGAATAGCTTAATACACCTTGCGCCCTTTGTTCCTCATTATATAAAACTGTCAGACTTCCGTTTTCTACTTTAAACGTCAAGCCGTCAATATGATGATTCGTGGAAATCTTTACTGAAGCGAAAGGATTACCGACTATTTTCCCGTTTTCATCCATATAATGTAGAACGGCAGATGTATCATTCATTTGTTCCTGTACAATCGAAATACCTTTGTCGCCTTGGTAGACTTCCATAATATTTTTTGAGAAAGTGTGTATCTCTTTACTGGATAAATCCGCTGGATCCAATGAATACAGTTCATTGTTCACCCAATAATAGATATTTCCGCCAGAAGTGCTAAGCCCGGTTGCTCCCTCTTCAATAACTTTGTCTTGATTGTTCTCAGTTGCAACCAGTTGACCTGATTTCATTTGAATAAACACAGAACCGTTTGACCAGAACGGAAATCCGCGGGTTATTTTTGTATTCTGTACAGATTCTTTTGTTTTGTTTAATTGATCATCAAAAGACAATTGACGTACTTTTCCGTTTTCCGTCAGAAACAAGCTCTCGTTATTGAAGAATACCTGAGGCCGGTCCTCAGTAGTAAACCCTAGCGGAACCGACCGGCTCCAGTCAGGCTGGGGCTGTTTCTTGACCTCCAGTAATTGATGAATGAATAATGCACCTAGCAGCAGCAGCATCAGCAAGAAAGGTACACCGAACGATGTTAGTTTTTCTTTCACCATGATCCCCCTAATCTCTTTCTATATATTTGATATCAATTTAGAATTTTACCATAATTCAATCATATTGACACCAAATTTTTCCTTTCTTACGTTTTATTAAGATATCCGACTCGGCTGCAGTTTCATGAATGATGAAAAGCAAGGGAGTGGATGACATATGTTTTCACCTGAAAAGATGATGAACTTTCAAATGTTTTCAAGTGTACACCTTTTGACACTTTTATTGTTTGCATTTATAACTGCTGGAATTTTACTCTGTTTATCCAAATTTTCAAATGTGAAATGGATAGGGACTATTCTTGTGTGTACTCTTTGTATTTCTGAAATAAGTTATCAAATGTGGACGATATCAAACGGAATTTGGTCTATTCAAAAAACTTTGCCTCTCCATTTATGCAGCATAAGTACATTCATAGGCATTTATTTGTATTTCAAACGGGGAAGCAGATTGTTTTATCTATTCCTCTATATCGGTTTCATCCCTCCCATACTTGCACTCATCAGTCCAGATATTCCGTATGCTTTTCCTCATTATCGGTATATAAAATATTTTCTTCATCATATGGCCATTCCTTTGATGGTTCTGTATTTATTTTATTATGATCATTACCCGCTTCGAAAGGGTTCCATTCTTTACGGGCTTGGCTTAGTCAATTGTTTAGCAGTCCCTATCTATATTGTGAATAAAGTAAGCGGTTCGAACTACTTCTTTTTGTCAGGGCCGCCTGAAGGGAATACCCCTTTATTATGGTTCGGGGATGGGATCACTTATATTGTCAATCTGGAGATTGCGGCAGTTATTGTCTTCTCTTTGAATTACCTTTTGTTTAAATTCATTGCAGGGAAAAGGAGGAAATTGGAAATTTCAACGCTCATTAGCAATGAAAAAGCTCAATCTTAAAAATATCTTTATTTTTGTTGACAAAGCTTGATAGAAGAATTACAATGATATTGAAAATCATTCTCAATGAAAACAAAAGAGTTTCCCCCTCTTTCTTTCTATTTTGGAGAATGGTTCATGATTACCCCCCTTTAATAAATCGTAGAGACAATCCCGGAGTGATAACTCCGGGATTGTCTCTTTTCCTTTGTATATACGAAGCTATTGCATTTCACCGCCGGCTGTCGTAAATTGTAAATGGATGCGCACGTTGGAGAGGTAAAGGAGTGAAAAAGAGTGAGTGAAAAAGAAGATAAACGGTTTCATATCGCTCATCGCGAAGCGTTAATCGGAATTGTCTTAGTTGTAATTAATTTTGTATGGTGGTTTAGCTTTGCGTTCGGCCTTGGCAGCGGTCCTGTTTCAGAATATGGGTGGGTGATGGGAATGCCGGCATGGTTTTTTTACAGCTGTATTGCCGGCTTTCTGCTGATGGTTATTTTAGTGGTGTTTGTCGTTACGTATATGCTGACAGATATCCCTTTTGAGGATGAGGGGGATTATCGTGAATAGCATGGCATTGTTTCCTTTAATCATCTTTTTAATCATCATATTCATAGTTGGAGTTTATTCTTCAAGAAACATAGGGAAAGCAGATTCATTCGTGCAGGATTATTTCCTCGGAAGCAGACAGCTTGGAGGGTTCATTCTGGCAATGACCATGATGGCTACATATGGAAGTGCAAGCAGCTTCATCGGTGGACCTGGCGCAGCTTATTCGTTTGGATTATCCTGGGTACTGTTAGCGATGTCGCAAGTTGTAACAGGCTATTTCGTCCTACTTGTTCTCGGTAAAAAGTTTGCCATCATGTCCAGGAAATATAATGCGGTTACATTGGTAGACTATTTACAGGGACGTTATAAAAATCATTACATAACAATCCTTTCCGCACTCAGCATTATCATTTTTCTGTTCTCCGCGATGATTGCCCAATGGGTAGGAGGAGCGAGGCTAATAGAATCCTTAACAGGTCTTTCATATAAGAGTGCGCTATTTCTGTTCGCCGTTTCAGTACTGGTTTATGTCATTATCGGGGGATTCAAGGCGGTGGCCGTCACCGATGCCATTCAGGGAGTCGTAATGCTCGCAGGTACGATTATCTTATTGATTGCGACAATTGTGGCAGGAGGCGGCATGGAAAATATTATGATGGATCTAAAAGCGGAAAATCCTAATCTGCTAAGTCCAAATGGTGCAAATGGTGAATTGAGTGCCAGATATATATCTTCATTTTGGATACTGGTGGGTGTGGGTGTGGTAGGTTTGCCGCAAGTAGCTGTAAGGGCTATGAGTTATAAAAATTCACGTTCCTTGCACCGAGCTCTGATAATCGGGACGATTGTAGTCGGATCGATCATGCTGGGCATGCATTTGATCGGTGTGCTTGCGCGGGCGGTGATACCTGGAGTGGAGGTAGCGGATAAAGTTATGCCCCTCCTTGCTTTGGAAGTGCTGCCCCCTTGGCTGGCGGGGATTGTACTGGCAGCTCCGATGGCTGCAATCATGTCGACAGTTGATTCGCTCTTATTGATTGTTTCCTCTGCTATCGTTAAGGACCTTTATATGAACTATATAAATAAAGACGCGGGTGAAAAGAAGGTCAGGAAGATGAGCTTCGTGGTTACTTCCATTACAGGAACTGCCGTATTCCTTATGGCTCTTAGTCCGCCTGAGTTAATTATCTGGCTCAATTTATTTTCCTTCGGAGGTTTGGAAGCAGTATTTATTTGGCCGATCGTACTGGGGTTATACTGGAAATCCGGGAACGCATACGGTGCATTGGCTTCCATGATTTCCGGGTTGGTTTCATATATTTTATTTCACAGTTTCCTCCCGAATTATTTAGATATGCACACTGTCGTATTCCCCATTCTTATATCGTTCGTCATGTACATGTCCATCTCGCTGATCACAAAGCGGAACGTAATCAGCTGATAAGTAGTGGGACAGTCCTTAACTGGATAAAGGGCTGTCCCCATATATATTAGAAGGAGATTGATGCATGAAAATAGAACTAGTAAATGAGGTGGGGAAAATGAGTTGGAAACTGACAAAATATAAAGATATCAATAGCTTCTACAACAGAGTCTATCCGTTTCTTCTTAGGAAAGAACCAGAAAATAATTTATCTCTGGGGCTGTTGAACGATATCAAAACGGGTGGGCGGTATAAAGACCCTCTGCTGATAAGCGTTGAAGGTGAAGGTTCTCAGC
>NZ_JABMCR010000066.1 GCF_013179555.1 Bacillus haikouensis | reverse complement strand
TTGCCTATATCACTTCTGTAAAAGAGACCTAACCATTGAAGCTTTTTTAAGTGTTCATAAACGGATGCATGGGCTTTTTCCACTGTGTCTGCTTCGGCAGCAATCAACATTACCCTGCCTCCGTCAGTAACCAGTTCCCCTTCTTGATTGAAAGCTGTTCCGGCATGATAAATGAGTGCTTCCTCATCAAGAGTCTTTAGCTCTGGCAGGCGTATGCCTTTTTCATAAGTCTCAGGATACCCTTCGGATGCCAATACCACTCCCATAACGGCTTCTTCTTTCCATTCAAGATCCACTTCACGGTCTTCCAAAAGATCATGAATGACCATCCCAAAATCGGATTTCAGCCGAGGAAGCACAACTTGTGTTTCAGGATCCCCGAATCGTGCATTGAATTCAATCACTTTCGGACCATCGGAGGTGAGCATGAGCCCCGCATAAAGAATGCCGGTAAATGAACGTCCTTCTTGTACCATGGCTTCAGCTGTCGGTACAAGAACCGTAGCTACAGCTTCTTTCACAACCTCTTCCGAAATATGCGGAACCGGCGAATAGGCACCCATTCCACCTGTATTCGGCCCTTGATCTCCATCGAAAGCCCGTTTATGGTCTTGAGCAATTACCATCGGATACACCTTCTCACCCTGTACGAAGGCCATCAGGGAAAACTCTTCACCCACCAAACATTCTTCCACGACTACTTTCACGGATGCATCCCCAAACTTTTTATTCAGAAGCATTTCTTGCAGCGCTTGAATCGCTTCATCTTCTGTCTCTGCAACCACGACCCCTTTGCCGGCTGCAAGCCCGTCTGCCTTGATGACAATCGGAGCTCCGGATTTCTTGATATAAGCGGTGGCTGCATCTATGTCTGTAAACACCTCATAGGCTGCCGTCGGGATATTGTACTTCTTCATCAACTCTTTCGAAAAAGATTTGCTTCCTTCTATGATAGCGGCGTCTTTTGTTGGTCCGAAGACCTTTAAACCACGCGCCTGAAACTCATCTGCAATCCCTTCAAGCAGCGGATTTTCAGGTCCTACGATTGTAAAATCTATCTGTTTTTCCTTTGCAGCAGAAATTAATGCCTCACTGTCTGTTTCATTCACCGGTATCAACTCAGCAACGTCCCCGATCCCGGGGTTACCGGGTGCGCAAAAAACATCGGTCACACTATCACTTTCAGCCAACCTTTTCACAATCGCATGCTCGCGGCCGCCGCGACCAATCACAAGTACTCTCATTAAAAATTTCCCCCTTATACCAAACCCCTCCTTTTATTAAATAACGAGGAGGGGTGAAATTTGATACGGGATTGATCCTTTATCAAGATAAAGGCAAGTCCCTCATTGCGGTAGCGTTCTATAGTATTATGATGGATCCAGGTGAGAGAGTGGGTGTAACAGTGGTGTGTGCACGGTACAATTCTGGGTCACTTGCACCTGATACACACCGTTTTAGAATGGTGCCTGGCACAAAACACTTCATTTGTGCCTGGCTCAAAACAGCCGAATTGTGCCTGGCACCCCTGATTCCCCACCAAAAGCCGGCAGTCAGACAACCATATCTCATCTGCTCATATATCTTAGTGCTTAAAATGACGAATTCCGGTAAATACCATGGTCATTCCGTGTTCATCCGCTTTCTTAATCGAGTCTTCATCACGAATCGATCCTCCCGGCTGGATGATCGCTGTAACGCCTGCTTTGGCTGCTGCCTCCACAGTATCATCCATCGGGAAGAAGGCGTCTGAAGCCATGCTGGATCCGACGGCTCTTTCACCCGCTTGTTCTATTGCGATCTTGGCTGCACCTACACGGTTCATCTGCCCTGCACCCACTCCGATGGTCATTTGAGAATCGGTCAGGACGATAGCGTTTGATTTCACGTGCTTCACTACTTTCCAGCCCAGTTTCATGCTTGCCCATTCTTCCTCGGTCGGCTCTCTTTTTGTCACGACTCTTACATCAGCATCATCAAGAGTAAAGGTGTCATCTGATTGGACGAGAAGTCCGCCCTCCACCGTGGTGATTTTCTGCTCAACATTATTGGTGGATTCGAATGGTACCGTCATTAGTCTGATGTTCTTTTTACTTGAAAGAATTTCAAATGCTTCGTCACTGAAGGATGGTGCTATGACGATTTCCAGGAAAATTTCATGAAGCTGTTTGGCCGTTTCTTCGTCAACCACCCGGTTCAATGCCACGATGCCTCCAAAGATTGAAGTCGAGTCTGCTTCATAGGCTTTTGAGTAAGCTTCGTTAATCGTCTCACCCACACCGACGCCGCAAGGATTCATATGCTTGACAGCGACTGCAGCAGGTTCAGTGAACTCTTTGACGATTTGAAGAGCTGCATTTGCATCATTGATATTATTATAAGACAACTCCTTGCCGTGCAGCTGTCTTGCCATCGCTACTGAAAATTCAGAACCAAGCGGGGCACGATAAAAAGAAGCTTTCTGGTGTGGATTTTCCCCATAACGCAGGCTTTGTTTCAATTCGTAAGTCATCGTGACGCGCTCCGGATTCTCCTCTCCGGATACGTCTGTCATATACTCAGCGATATACGCGTCATATGCTGCCGTATGGCGGAACACTTTCGCAGCAAGCTTGCGGCGGTTCTCATGAGATAATTCTCCATTCAGCTTTAAGTCAGCGATTACATTGTCATAGTCCAGTGCATCGACGACAACCGTTACATATTCATGATTCTTGGCAGATGCGCGCAGCATCGCAGGTCCGCCGATATCAATATTCTCAATTGCTTCCTCGACTCCGACATTCGGCTTTGCGATTGTTTGCTGAAAAGGATACAGATTCACACAGACAAGGTCGATCCCTTCGATTCCCTGCTCCTCAAGCTGTTGTCGGTGGGATTCTTCGCCCCGCTTAGCAAGCAGACCTCCGTGAATGGATGGATGAAGAGTTTTCACCCGGCCTTCAAGGATTTCCGGAAAGCCTGTTACATCTTCCACTCCCATGACTTCCACATCATTTTGAAGGAGAAGCTGTTTCGTTCCCCCGGTAGAAATGATCTCATATCCCAATTGCTTTAACTCTTGTACGAATTCCACGATTCCACTTTTATCTGACACGCTGATTAACGCTCTTTTTTTCACTATGGCTCCTCCTCTAACTGCTCACTATTTATTAACCTTTCAGCCCGCAACTCTACGCATTACCACCATGCCATGTTCAATGGCCTGTGGTGAGGAAGAGGTGGTTCAGGGTGGTGCGGTACAGATGGTGTTCGACGTGCTGGATTTTGTCTTGGAGCGATTGTCTTGTCTCTCCATTTGTCACGCGCACGATTTCCTGCGCGATGATTTCTCCTGTGTCCATCCCGGCGTCCACGAAATGAACCGTGACGCCCGTGATTTTCACACCTGCCTCAAGAGCCTGACCGATTGCATCCTTCCCGGGGAATGCAGGCAGAAGCGAAGGATGGATGTTCACAATCCTTCCCCCATAGCCTTCAAGCAGGGTGGGACCGATCAGCCTCATATACCCTGCCAGCACGATGAAGTCCACTCCTTCGATCTCTAGCTGATGTAAGATTTCCTGTTCGAATGCTTGTTTGTTTTCAAAGTCCTTTGCCCGGAACACATAAGCGGGAATCCCTGCTGACTGCGCCCTTTGAATGACAAAGGCTCCTGGCTGGTCGCACACTAAAAGACTGATGTTGGCTTTCAGGGTACCAGCTTGGACAGCATCTACTAACGCTTGAAAATTAGTTCCGCTTCCTGAAGCAAAAATGGCAATCTGTCTCATGACTAAGCCTCCATTACTGACTCGGTTTTTGTACGATTTGTACTCCTTCTCTGTTAGAAACCTTACCGATGATGCAGGCTGCTTCTCCCTGTTCGTTCAGGAAACCGACGATGTCTTCGGCGTCACTCTCGTCGACTGCAAGCACAAAACCAATCCCCATGTTGAAGATATTGTACATTTCTTCCTGAGGGATGCCGCCGTACCGCTTCAGTGCCGCAAAGATATCCGGTATTTCCCAGCTTCCCTCGTGAATGACAACTCCAAGTCCGTCAGGCATCATCCGTGGGATATTCTCGATGAATCCTCCGCCGGTTATATGTGACATGCCATTAATTTTGTACTGGTTTAATACAGCCAGCACCGGTTTCACATAAATTCTGGTCGGTGTAAGGAGCGCTTCCTTTAGTGTGCTTTTCAATTCCGGTAAAGATTCTTCCAAGGAAAAAGCATGATCTTCAAAAAAGATCTTCCGTACCAAAGAGTATCCATTACTGTGTATACCACTCGAGCCCAGTCCGATTAACATATTTCCTTCAGAAATATTTTCTCCTGTGACAATTTGTTTCTTTTCGCACGCACCCACTGCAAAGCCGGCGATATCATATTCATCATTTGTATACATTCCCGGCATTTCCGCCGTCTCGCCGCCAATCAGTGCACAGCCCGCCGCTTCGCATCCGTCCGCAATCCCTTTAACAATACCTTCAATCTTTTCCGGCCGAGCTTTCCCCGTTGCTATATAATCCAAGAAATACAAGGGCTCCGCTCCCTGAACGACGATATCATTCACGCACATTGCGACACAGTCGATGCCAATCGTGTCGTGCCGGTCCGCCATGAACGCCAGCTTCAGCTTCGTCCCGACACCGTCCGTACCCGATACCAGCACCGGTTCCTTCAAACCGAGCTGCGAAAGGTCAAACATGCCGCCAAAGCTCCCCAGCTGCCCGAGTACGCCTTCGCGTGCAGTCCGTTTCACATGCTTTTTAATCCGTTCAACCGATTCATATCCTGCTTCTATATCCACGCCTGCCTGCCGATACGCATTTGCCATCTCAATTCCCCCTATTTCACAAGCTCTTTTTCATGCGGATGAAGTGTATCCGGGTAGATTTCTGTCGGATACTTCCCGGTGAAACACGCAAGGCACTGACCGCGGTTCTCGGATGAATCATCTCGCCCGATGGCTTTCAATACACCATCCGTACTAAGGAACGTCAATGAATCTGCACCGATGATTTCGCGCATTTCTTCCACTGAATTAGAAGAAGCGATCAATTCTTCATGAGTGGAGGTATCGATTCCATAAAAACATGGATTCTTGATTGGAGGCGAGCTGATGCATACATGCACTTCCTTCGCTCCCGCTTCCTTCAGCATGCTGACAATCCGCCTGCTCGTCGTACCGCGTACGATGGAGTCATCCACCATCACGACCCGCTTTCCTTCCACTACTCCTCTTACCGGGGAAAGCTTCATTTTCACACCCTGCTCACGAAGAGACTGGGATGGCTGAATGAAGGTCCTTCCGACATAGCGATTTTTGATGAGTCCCATTTCATACGGGATTCCAGAAGCTTCCGCATAACCGATTGCGCTTGAAATACTGGAGTCAGGCACCCCCGTTACAACATCCGCTTCGATTGGTGCCTCTTGTGCAAGCTCCATCCCCATCCGTTTACGTGCTGAATGAACGTTGATACCCTGAATATTGCTGTCCGGTCTTGAAAAGTACACATATTCCATCGTGCACATCGCATTGCCATTTGAATAACTAAATCGTTCAGAGGTAATGCCCTCATCATTTATGATCACAAGCTCTCCCGGTTCGATGTCACGGACAAATTCAGCTCCAACGATATCAAAGGCACAAGTTTCTGACGCGACACAGTATGCATCACCGATTTTCGCAAGTGACAAGGGACGCAGACCATGCGGATCAAGGGCCACCATCATCTCTGTTTCTGTCATGACCAGGAACGCATAAGCCCCTTTCAACATTGTCAGCGCATTTTTCACCCGGTCCTTCAATTGATAATATCCGCTTCTTTTAATCAAATGTGCGAGGACTTCCGTATCTGAGCTTGTTTGAAAAATGCTGCCCTGCCCCTCAAGCTGATGCTTTAAGGCGTTCGCATTGACCAGATTCCCGTTGTGAGCCAGCGCAAGCCCGCCGCTCTGCGAGTTGAAAAGAAGAGGCTGAACATTCTCATAACCCCCGCCTCCAGCCGTCGCATAGCGGACATGCCCGATTGCGCCGAATCCTGTCAGTTTCTCAATCGAGCCTTCCTGGAACACTTCCGTTACGAGTCCTTCCCCTTTATGGCCCCGCAGGCTTTCACCGTCCGAAACGACAACCCCGGTGCCTTCCTGCCCGCGGTGCTGCAAACTGTGTAGTCCGTAATACGTAATTTGAGCAGCATTGGGGTGTCCCCATATACCGAACACGCCGCACTCTTCGTTTAAACCTTTGATTTCAGTAAGCATGGAATCGCTCCTCTCCAGGCTGATTCAAGTTCCCCGACTGACGCTTGTAAAAGAACTTCGGCTCTGCGGGTTGCTATAGTGATCTCTCCATCTTTCTTTACCGCTCCAACAGCCTTTGCTTCCCCTACCAGCTTCTCAAACTCTTCCCTATTCTCAGGTTTCACAGACACAAGGAATCGGGATTGCGTCTCACTGAACAGATCCGACACATGACAGTCACCGTTAACGATAATTTCAGCCCCCAGCCCATTCGTACCGAACGTTGATTCTGAAAGCGCGACAGCCAGTCCGCCTTCCGCTATATCGTGGGCAGAAGCAACCAATCCTTTTTGAATCGCTTCTAAAAGCTGCATCTGACGACGAAGCTCGATCTTTAAATCAATGGATGGTGCCTGTCCGAAGATCTTCCCTTCCGTCAGCTTCTGCAGCTCACTTCCGCCGAATTCCTCACGTGTTTCCCCGATGATATAAATGAGGTCTCCAGCCTCCTTGAAGTTTTGGGTCATAATATGATCAACATCTTCAACAAGACCGACCATGCCGACTACCGGTGTCGGGTAAACGGCTGTACCCATTGATTCGTTATAGAGTGATACATTCCCTCCGATAACCGGAGTTGAAAGCTCACGGCACGCTTCGCTCATCCCGTCCACTGACTTTTCGATCTGCCAGAAGATTTCAGGTTTCTCCGGGTTTCCGAAGTTCAAACAGTCTGTGATTGCAAGCGGTATTCCACCCGAACACACGATATTCCGTGCAGCTTCCGCCACGGCAATCTTCCCGCCGACTTCAGGGTCTAAATACAGATAGCGCGAATTACAATCCGTGGTCATCGCAAGTGCTTTTCTCGTACCGCGCACACGCACAACTGCTGCATCAGAGCCCGGGCTGACAACCGTGCTTGTTCTTACCTGGTGATCATATTGGTCGTAGACCCATTCCTTGCTTGCGATCGTCGGCTGCTGCAATAAAGCAAGCAGAGTTTCTTTATTATCATCCACTTTAGGTACCGGCGTTTTCATCGCTTGAAACTCTTTATAGTAAACCGCTTCTTCAGATGGTTTATTGTAGACTGGTGCTTCCTCCGCAAGTGCATCAACCGGGACATCCGATACCACTTCCCCTTTATGAAGAAGGCGAAGGCGTTTATCATCTGTTACCTTCCCGATTGAAACCGCTTCTAGGTCATACTTTGAAAACAGGTCGACGATTTCCTGTTCGCGTCCTTTTTCAACAACAATCAGCATACGCTCCTGTGATTCTGACAGCATCATTTCATATGCCGTCATGCCTCTCTCACGCTGAGGCACCAAATCAAGATTCATCTCGATCCCAGATCCGGCTTTGGACGCCATCTCTGCAGATGAGCTGGTCAAACCTGCTGCTCCCATATCCTGAATTCCTACCAATGCATCGTTCTTGACCAGCTCAAGACATGCTTCAAGGAGTAATTTTTCCATGAATGGATCGCCTACTTGAACGGCCGGGCGCTTCTCTTCAGACCCTTCGTTCAGTTCCTCTGAAGCAAACGTGGCACCGTGTATCCCGTCACGGCCGGTCTTCGCTCCGACATACATCACGGTATTGCCGACACCGTGTGCCTGTCCTTTTTTAATATCTTTATGATCGATCAAGCCGACACACATGGCATTGACGAGCGGGTTTCCTTCGTACGAAGCATCGAATTGGACTTCCCCTCCGACTGTTGGGATTCCGATGCAGTTTCCGTAACCGGCGATCCCGGCCACTACTTCTTTAAATAGATACTGAACACGAGGAGAATCCAGCTCTCCAAAGCGTAAAGAGTTGAGGAGTGCAATAGGTCTCGCTCCCATCGAGAATACATCACGAATAATGCCCCCGACACCCGTCGCTGCTCCTTGATATGGTTCAATCGCTGAAGGGTGGTTATGACTTTCGATTTTGAACACCACTGCCTGATCATCGCCAATATCAACAATCCCAGCTCCTTCTCCAGGTCCTTGAAGAACACGCTCGCCCGTCACCGGAAACTTCCTTAGGACAGGCTTGGAATTTTTATAGCTGCAGTGCTCTGACCACATGACCGAGAAAAGCCCGGTCTCCGTGTAGTTCGGTGTTCTTCCCAGGATGTTTTCCACCATTGAAAATTCTTCGTCTGTTAATCCCATTTCACGATAAAGCTGTTCTTCTTTCACCTTTGATGGGGTTGGTTCAAGCATTAACGACATGTTTTTCCCTCCAGTGTTTGACAATCGATTGAAAGAGTTTCTTCCCGTCTTCACTACCTAATAAAGTATCCATCGCACGCTCCGGGTGAGGCATCATGCCAAGGACATTCCCGCGCTCATTCGTAATTCCCGCTATATCAGCCACACTGCCATTCGGGTTATTCATGCTGTAGGTGAACGCGATTTGATTGTTCTCCTTGAGCTTCGCAAGCGTTTCTTCATCACAGAAATAGTTCCCTTCACCGTGTGCGATCGGTATCTGGATTTCCGCTCCTTTTTCATAGCTGCATGTAAACATCGTTTCATTGTTCTCAACCGTTAGAGGAACGGTTTTGCAAATGAACTTCAAGCTGTCATTTCGGCGCATCGCTCCAGGTAACAGTCCTGTTTCCAGCAATATTTGAAACCCATTGCATACACCCAGAACCGGCTTTCCTTGTTCTGCCGCTTGAACGACTTCTTTCATCACATTTGAAAAACGGGCAATCGCACCTGAACGGAGGTAATCCCCATATGAGAATCCGCCAGGCAGCAGAATGGCATCATAGTCTTCAAGAGAAAGGTCATCATGCCAAACGTAGTCGACCTCTTCACCGATTTCATCTTTGATCGCATGGTACATATCAATGTCACAGTTTGAGCCTGGAAATACAATCACCGCAAACTTCATTGAGACACACTCTCCTCGATCTCATATCGATAATCCTCGATCACAGGGTTAGCCAGTAGACGGTGGCACATCTCTTCGACCGCTGCCTCCACATTTTCGACAGTTGATGGAAGGGTTAGCTCCATATACTTTCCGACGCGCACATCTTCAACGGACTTGAACTCCATTGAATGAAGGGCTTGTTTAACAGCACTTCCTTGAGGATCCAATACACTTTCTCTTAACGTGATGTAAACTTTTACTTTGTACATAAGTCATTTCCTCCCAAGCGTTCTAAAATGATTGAATATACTTCTGTTAAACTTCCTAAATTTCTTCTGAAAACATCCTTATCAAGCTTCTGTCTCGTATCTTCATCCCATAATCGGCATGTATCCGGTGATATTTCATCCCCCAGCAGGATCTTTCCGGAACGGTCTTTTCCGAATTCCAATTTAAAATCTACTAAAAGGACTCCTGCATCTTTAAAGATTCCTTGAAGGACTTCATTTACTTGAATAGCCTTCTCTCTTAACTCTGCACGCTCTTCCCAAGTGGCAATCTCCAAATAATCAATGTGATCATCCGTGATCAATGGATCGCCAAGGTCATCATTTTTATAATAAAATTCGATGATCGGTTTCGGCAGCGGCGTTCCTTCTTCAACTCCCAGCCGTTTCGAAAGACTTCCTGCCATCACATTCCTCACGACCACTTCAATTGGGATGATCTCCACCCGTCTGACCAGCTGCTCATAATCGGATAATTGCTTAATGAAATGACTGTCGATTCCTTTTTGAGCCAGCTTTGAAAATAGCAGACTCGAAATCTTATTATTTAATACCCCTTTGCCATCGATATCCGCTTTCTTTTCCCCGTTAAAAGCAGTGGCGGAATTCTTATACTGGATCCAAACGACTTCCTCATCGCTCGTGGAGAAAATTTGTTTCGCTTTGCCTTCGTATAAAAGCGTCCCTTTTTCCATGCGAAATCCCCCTGTTATCATAATTTTGACAATCTTCAGTCTATATTTGGATAAAAAAAGGGAGGGATTCGTCTAAAACCCCTGCCCTATGTATTTGTCGAAGTTCTTATTACACCAAGCCGCAGCGTTCAAAGATTGTATCGACATGCTTCAGGTGATAGTTATAATCGAAGCAGTCATCAATTTCTGCAGGCGCAAGCTTGGAAGTGATGGTTTCATCTTCTTCAATAAGCGAACGGAATGCAACCTGTTTCTCCCATGCTTCCATCGCTTTAGGCTGAACCGTATCATATGCTTCCTCACGCGTCATGCCTTTATCAATCAGGGCAAGCAGAACGCGCTGCGAGTAGATCAGGCCAAGCGTACGATCCATGTTGCGCTGCATATTCTCCGGGAAGACCGTCAAATTCTTCACGATAGTACCGAAACGGTTAAGCATATAATTAAGAGCGATCGTCGCATCCGGCAAAATCACACGTTCTGCAGATGAGTGAGAGATATCACGCTCATGCCATAACGGTACATTTTCATATGCGGTCATCATGTATCCTCTGATGACACGTGCCATGCCGGTCATATTCTCTGAACCGATCGGGTTTCGCTTGTGAGGCATGGCCGATGAGCCTTTTTGACCTTTTGCAAAAAACTCTTCCACTTCACGTGTTTCACTCTTTTGCAACCCGCGCACTTCAACCGCAAACTTCTCGATGGATGTGGCAATCAATGCAAGTGTCCCCATGTAGTGGGCGTGACGGTCACGCTGCAGCGTTTGAGTCGAGACTGGTGCAGGCGTGATGCCGAGCTTTTCACAAACATACTTCTCAACGAATGGATCGATATTTGCATATGTTCCGACCGCACCGGAAATCTTACCGAATTCCACTCCGTCCGCAGCTGTTTTAAAACGCTCGACGTTACGCTTCATCTCTTCGTACCAAAGAGCAAGCTTCAAACCGAATGTCGTCGGCTCAGCGTGGACACCATGCGTTCTTCCCATCATCACCGTATGTTTATGCTCGATCGCTTTGTTTTTCAAAATCTCCACGAATCGTTCCAAGTCCTTCAGGATAATTTCGTTCGCCTGCTTTAATTGGTAGGAAAGAGCCGTATCCACCACGTCCGTTGAAGTAAGACCGTAATGGACCCATTTTCTTTCTTCTCCCAGTGTTTCAGAAACTGCTCTTGTGAATGCCACGACATCGTGTCGGGTTTCTGCTTCGATTTCTTTAATGCGCTCGACATTGAAGCCTGCGTTTTCACGAATCTTCGCTACGTCCTCTTTAGGAATGTCCCCGATTTCAGCCCATGCTTCACATGCTAAGATTTCAACTTCAAGCCAAGCTTGAAACCGATTTTCCTCAGTCCAAATTGCTCCCATTTCCGGGCGTGTATAACGTTCAATCATTTCATCGTCCTCCGATCTTTTCCTGTACGTTCCAAATCCCCGCTTCATTCACATCAGTGATCGTTTCCTCGATATCCTCTGTCAGAATGGTGACATGTCCCATCTTCCGTTTCGGCTTCGGTACATCTTTGCCGTAAAGATGGATGAACCAGTCCGGTTGTTTTGGAATTGCCTTCATTATTGGCTCTATATGCTCTCCTAATAGATTAACCATCACAGCGTCCTTTAATAAGGAAGGCTGAACAAGCGGCCAGTTACAAATCGCTTTGATATGCTGGTCGAATTGAGAGGAATCACACGCCTCGATTGAATAATGTCCTGAGTTGTGGGGTCTCGGTGCCAGTTCATTGATATAAATGGCTCCGTCCTCCGTCAAGAACATTTCAATGGCAAGTGTCCCTACCAAATCAAGCGTCTCGCTGATCTTCTCCGCCATATCAATTGCTATTCGTGAGATTCTATCCTCGATACGCGCCGGAGCAATCGTTTCATGCAGTATATTATCGACATGAATATTCTCCACTACCGGGAAATGCGTTTGCTGTCCACCCGGGTTCCTGGTCACAATGACAGAAAGTTCTTTTTGAAAAGGGATCCACTTTTCCAGCACGCATGGTCCGTTTTCCAAAAGCACTGCAGCATCGCTCACTTCCTCCACTCTGCGAATCACAAATTGACCCTTGCCGTCATATCCGCCCCTTGATGTTTTCAAAACAGCTGGATAGCCAAGCTTTTCTATATTATCATAGATATCTTCTTCCTGTTGAATCACAGCATAAGGAGCCACTTCTACTCCTGCAAGCGTCAGGGCTTCCTTTTCTTTTATGCGGTCCTGCGTGATGCGGATCAGCTCAGCTCCCTGAGGCAGGTAAGCTCTTGCAGACAGCCATTTCAACGCGTCATAGTCGATATTCTCGAATTCATAGGTAATCACATCCGACACGTCGGCAAGGCGGTCCAATGCTTCATACTGATCAAATGGTGCGGTAATCACCAAGTCGGCAACCTGTGCACAAGGAGAAGAAGGTGAAGGATCCAAGACCGCTATCCGAAAGCCATTATGCTTTGCAGAGAGAGCCATCATCCGGCCCAGCTGTCCTCCGCCGATGATTCCGATTGTCTGTCCCGGTAAAATTGTTTTCTTATTCAAGGTCATCACTGCTTTCCAACACCTTCTCTCTTAAGGATTCCCGTCTGTTTTCTAACGTGTCAGCCAATTTTTCGTCCTCAATGGATAAGATCTGGGAAGCCAGCAGTCCTGCGTTTGTCGCACCAGCTTTTCCGATCGCCACCGTCGCTACCGGCACTCCCCCCGGCATCTGTACAATGGAGAGAAGCGAATCCATTCCATTCAGCGCCTTCGATTGAACCGGCACCCCTATGACAGGAAGTGTCGTTTTCGCAGCAACCATGCCTGGAAGATGGGCAGCACCGCCTGCCCCTGCAATGATTACCTTTATTCCTCTATCTCTCGCAGATTCTGCGTATTCGAACATATAATCAGGTGTTCTGTGAGCCGATACCACCCGTTTTTCATATGGAACCTCGAGCTCATCCAGAATGTCGCATGCATGCCTCATCGTTTCCCAGTCTGATGTACTTCCCATAATAACAGCTATCATAATTGTGACAGGCACCTCCCACTAGTAATCTTTACATAAGCTCTTTTTGCAGCTTTGTTACCTTTCATGCAAAAAAATACCCGGATCAATTGATCTCTGCATAATGAGAGAAAGCAATTGATCCGGGTATTTTAACCGTACAAAAAGAGAGCCCTTCGAGTCAGGGTCTTTAAGACGCTTCTGTATCCAGACATTCACTTTCCCTCATAGTCCGGCCGTTTACGGCAGCCAGGTAGAAACTTTCGGGCCATATTCCCATTATTATATGAGGGTATTCGATTTATTTGTCTTCATCATAACGCTATTTTACTGCACTGTCAACGAATAATCGAACGATTTTAAATGTCTGAAAATTAATGTTCGGATTCTAATGAAATCACCCTTCTATTTTCTTTCCTTCGAATACAATTGTCTGTCTAACAGGGACAATCTCTGTTTTACCGCCGGCCTTCTGCTCTTCAAAAACAGGTCTCTCCATCCTTCTGACAGGCATATAACCTGCCTCCTTCATACGATCCAGACAATCACTTATCGTTTCATTCTCTTGTACCTCAAATAAGAACTTCTTTTTACTCATATTTTAATGTTTCCTTTTCGTATATTTCGAACAGCCTTCACCCAGAACCCGCCGTGAATCGTTTTCGGTTCATACGCAATCATAAAAGCTTTGGGATCCAGCTCTTTTATCGTCGCATACAACTTCATCTCATACTTTCGCGGAGTCAAGATCTGAAGCGCCATTCGACTTCCTTCCAGGCCGTTCGCTTCCCAGTTCGTCACACCATACCCTTTTGAACGGAGCTGGTCGGGAAGTGCCTTATCATATTCCTTCGTTATGACATTAACCGTAATATACCCTAGTGCGAGCTTCTCTTCAATCTTCATGCCGACCACAACACCTATGCCATAACCGACAGCATAGGCAATCAAATTCTGGATCTCATTCAGGTTATCAAGAACCAGGCCAAGCCCCACAACATAAATGACCACCTCAAATGTACTCACAAATGCCGCAAAATACCGATAGCCCTTCAGCGTTAAAATCATCCGTATTGTAAAAAAAGACACGTACACAATATTTATCACTAAGATGATCAAGACCATCATGACACTATTCTCCAACACCTTGTCATTCCTCCTTTGCCACACAATACCGAAATTAAGTATTAATTCTACTAAAAAACAGGTAAAAGTTGAACCATTCTACGTGAAATAATCTATGCAGTGTCATTGACAATTTTTAGAAAAAACAGGCCTGCTAGTCTTTTTCCTTTTTTTTCAGGGAGGAAACCTTATTTTATAAAGTGAGAAAGGATTTTCTCATCAAATTCTAATCCACCTTTAATAGTTTTCACTTTTTAACCGTTTATCATTAGACTTGCTTATGAATAAAGATTTCACTCCTTTCAAGAGGAAGCGCCACTTCCTTCGTGTTTAAATCTTTATAAAATGAGGCTCATTCTAAATTTCTTTATTTGGGGACAAAAGCTTGCTGTAGCTTTTGTCTATTTTTTTGCGCCAGTTTATGGCCTGCTGTTGATTTGCGCCGATAAAGTTTGAAATAAATTGTTTTATTACCTTTAATCAAAAGATGCAATTGCCGTAAACCTTATAAAGTTCAAAAAAAAGGTTCAACGATATCCCTGATAAAATCATCAAAAATGTCGTTGAACCTCAAATTTTATTATATACCTGTTATACTGTTGCAGGCTTGGATGCAGGTTTTTTGCTTTGGTTTTCGATTTTATTCACAGCATCGGAGCTAGTGTCAACTCGTTTAACAAATAAGGCAAGTACTAATGCAATCATATTCATTCCTAAAGCCACATAGAAAGAATATTGAATCCCCGCTAATAGTGATTGCTGCGTCAATGCAGCTGTCGAAGCCTCAGTGATCGTCGCAGGATCAACACCGCTCATCAGACTTTCGGCTTCGGTTTTCGCTACAGAGTTCATAATTGTAATAAGGATTGCTGTCCCGATAGAACCAGACACTTGCTGTGCAGTATTGTTCACTGCTGTCCCATGCGGATTCAATCGATTTGGCAGCTCATTCAAACCATTTGTCATTATCGGCATCATCACCATCGACATACCAAACAGACGCAAGGTATAAATCATAATGATATGTGCGTAACCTGTATCCAGCTGTAAATGAGCCAGCATATACGTTGAAATGGCTGTAATGGCCAGGCCGGTCAGGGATAAAAGACGCGGACCGAATTTATCGAATAATTTACCAGTGATCGGCGACATGATTCCCATGATAATCGCGCCCGGAAGCATCATCAGTCCGGAATCCAAAGGTGAAATACCTCGGACGCTTTGAACGTACGCAGGCGTCAAAATCATACCTGAAAACATAGCAACAGCGTTGACGATTGCAATCACAGATGCAAGAGCAAACATCGGGTACTTGTAAACATGTAAATCCAGCAGAGGCTCATCAATCTTAAATTGACGGACAATAAACGCGATCAAGGCAATTCCGCCGGCAATCAATGTCGTCAGAACGATTGGATCCGTCCAACCATCTGAACTCGCCGTACTGCAGCCGTATAATAATCCCCCAAATCCGATACAGGACAATACAAGAGATAAGTAATCAAGTGTTGCACTGCTGTTTTGTTCCATGACATTCCTGAACTTCCAAACAGCCAATAATAAACTGATGACTGCTAAAGGCAGAATCATTTCAAACAGTAAACGCCAGTCGTGATGTTCCACGATGTACCCGGATAGTGTAGGTCCGATTGCAGGTGCGGTAATCATGACCAGACCGAAAATTCCCATCGCAGCACCCCGTTTTTCACGCGGGAAACTGACTAACATCACGTTCATTAATAATGGTCCCATCACTGAAGAACCAGCAGCCTGGACCATACGTCCAGTGAGTAATAAACCAAAATTCGGTGCAAATGCTGCTAATGCAGTCCCTAGTGTGAAAATTGCCAGCGATGTAATGACCAGGCTTCGATTCGAGAAGCGGGTAATTAAAAATGCCGATGCCGGAATCAAGATACCACTGACAAGCATGTAGCCAGTAGCCAGCCATTGAACTGTAGAGTAATCAGCAATCTCCAAATCAATCATGATGGATGGCAAAGCCACATTCAATAATGAGTTATTTAAAAATGCCACGAAAGCGCCAACGAATAGAATCCCAAGCATTAGATATGGTGGTTTTTTATGTTTTAAAGCAGAATCCATTTTCTCATCCCTTTTTACTTTTTCATTTTATTTTGCTACCCGAATTATTTTATACCGATAGTCCAAAAAAAGCAACACTTTTATACTCATTGTATAAAAGTGTTGTATTTCCAGAATAAGAAATCTATACTACACTATAGAGACAGACTGGAGGAAGGTATGACTAATCGAAAAAGGAAAGTAGCAGACATAGCATTATCGTTGTTCATCGAGAAGGGATTTCAACAAACTTCAATTCAGGAGATCATAGAAAAAGCAAATATATCAAAAGGTACTTTCTACAATTACTTTTCATCAAAAAATGATTGTATCGCCGATATTTTGGAGTATCTTCGTTATGACACAAGCCAACAGAGGATCGCCATGCAAATCGGCAAAGATAATCAAGATCGCGAAGTCTTTATTGAACAAATCACCATCCTGATGAAATTGAACGAAGAACGTAACTTAAGTGTTCTGTTCGAGGCCATCTTGTCTTCGAATGAAGCAGAGCTGAAGAAATTAGTGATGCAGCACCGTATATATGAAATGGATTGGCTATCTAATCGTTTTATTGAAGTAATGGGAGATGAGATCAGGGAAGTTGCGTTTGAAGCAACCGTCATGTTTTACGGCATGCTGCAATACTTGTTATTTACAATGCGTGTGACGAACACCACTTATTCTTTGAAACATCTGGCAGATGTCGTCCTATCCTACATCGAACTGATCATCCCTTATATGCTTGAAAATGACAGTTCAGTCCTGAATCATTCAGCCATTGATTTATTGCAATCGAATATAAATAAAAGCACGATAACCCTGACAGATATCTTGACCCGTGCTGCTGAGCTGCAAAAGCAGCATACATTTAACGAAGAACAGCAGGATCTATTGGATGCAATCACGAACGAATTACAACGTGAACGCATTCGTAAAAGTGTACTCAATCCATTATTGAAGCCTTTTAAACAACTATTCAATAACACAGACATGGAAACACACGCTCATAAATTTACGAATATGGTATGGTACTTCTTGAAGTCAATCTAGCAAGTGCATATTTTATAAATGAAAGCTGCCGAAAATGTGCAGCTTTTTTTGTTTTCATATGTGTTCAGGACTCAGTATTCAGTGTTAGCCAGAGGAACGGATGAGTTATTGGGAGTTGATCTATCTAGATGCCCGGCAGGCAGGAGTCACTTTGGGACCATTCAGTATTAAATCAGAGGAACAGGACCGGCAGCTTCAATGATGAGACGGCGTCCGAAAATATATTACGCAGAATGATAATATGGACTCCTTATTTGATAATCACAAAAAGTATGATACAAGCATTTTTAGGTTTGATAATAGAAATTCAATACTTTCGAATGTTGATAATAAAATCGTCGTTTTCGATAAGTGGATAGCTGCTGCAATCGAGCCATGACTGAATGGGGATTTTGGAGTGAAGCGAAGGCATTTTAGAGGAATTGGAAATCGATGAAGTCAAAAGACAGATGATCAGACTTAAAATCAATTGCGGACAATACAAAAAAAGAGCAACTCCCAAGAGCTACTCAATTCCTATTTGCCTGGCGACGTCCTACTCTCACAGGGGGAGAGCCCCCAACTACCATCGGCGCTGAAGAGCTTAACTTCCGTGTTCGGCATGGGAACGGGTGTGACCTCTTCGCCATAGTCACCAGACGAATATTTA
>NZ_JABMCR010000065.1 GCF_013179555.1 Bacillus haikouensis | reverse complement strand
TTAGTGATAATCTCAATTTTATTATCCTTATGAACATCCTCCGTACCGGCCTCCAAAGCAGTCTTGTAGTAGCTGCATTTATGCTCGATGACTTCCATTGTTTGCTGCAGTTCTTTGATCTTTGCTTCCACGGTGGCTTTTCTTTCTAAGAACATATCATATCGATTTTGCAGGGTGGCATCGCCTTCGGAGCACCAGTCGATGAAGTGTTTGATCTCCTTGATCGGCATACCGGTGGATTTAAGGCATTCAATAATGTTTAAAGCGGCGATATCGGATTCTTTGAATAATCTTGTGCCGCTTTCAGTCCGTTCTACAAACGGCATAAGTCCTTCCTTGTCATAGTATCGCAGGGTATAGACCGAGAGATTCAACTCTTTTGCCACTTCGCCAATCGAATAAGTTTTCATTATTTCTCTTCCTTTCCAATCATATAGACTTCGAGTTAACTCTATGTTTGTGAATAGTAGCACTGTTATGACGGGATGTCAAAGTCAACTAGATAGAAACGTAAGATGATAGTTTAGATGAAAGCAGCCTGCCATAAGTATGTTTTAGCTAAAATCAATCCTTTTCTCTTGACCTAGAGTTAACTATAGGTATTACCATAGGTTTCACAAGAGTTAAACAGGTTCAGAGTTCGCCTGTCTCTTGGAAGCTACTATTACAGGAGGTTTTTATTTATGGTAATTGCAAAAGCAAGAGCTGTTGACGGTCCGGACAAACCTTTTCGAGCTGCTGAGATCCAGCGGCGCGATCTTGATGTGCATGATGTTCTGATTGAAATTAAATATGCCGGAATCTGCCATTCCGATATCCATACTGCCCACGGAGAGTGGGGGGAAGTGAAGTATCCACTCGTACCCGGACATGAGATTGCGGGAATTGTGACGGATGTTGGGGAGAAGGTTACGAAGTACAAGGTCGGAGACCGGGTCGGGGTAGGATGCATGGTGGATTCCTGCGGCGAGTGTGAGAACTGCCGTCGAGGGGAAGAGCAGTACTGCCTGAAAGGAAATGTGCCTACTTATGCGGGTGTTGACAAGTATGGCGAGCCTACCCAAGGCGGTTATTCAACCCATATCGTTGTCATTGAAGATTTCGTACTCCGGATTCCGGATACGATCGAGCTTGATGCTGCAGCGCCATTACTCTGCGCTGGCATTACAACATATTCCCCATTAAACCACTGGAAAGCCGGCCCTGGGAAGAAGGTCGCGGTGGTCGGGCTTGGAGGACTCGGTCATATGGCGGTCAAGATTGCACACGCCATGGGCGCAGAGGTTACCGTCCTTTCACAATCTCTTAGAAAAAAAGAGGATGGCCTGGCATTCGGGGCAGCACATTATTATGCTACCAGCGAGCCGGATACATTCGAGAAACTTGCCGGTACATTTGACCTGATCATTAACACGGTCAGTGCAAAGATCGATATCAGTGCGTACCTTTCCCTGCTGACGCTTGATGGAACAATGGTGAACGTCGGCGCACCGGCAGAGCCTTTGGAAGTCAATGTGTTCTCGCTGATCGGTCACCGCCGTTCATTTGCAGGTTCCATGATCGGGGGCATCCGCGAAACTCAGGAAATGCTGGATTTCTGTGGACAACATAACATTGTTCCCAAGATCGAAGTGATTTCAGCAGACCAAATTGATGAGGCATACGAGCGGGTATTGGCTTCGGATGTGAAATATCGATTCGTCATTGACACAAGTACAATCTGACCGGACTGAATCATGCGAGGGTGTCTTAAAAGCTTGCTTTTGGGGCACCCTTTACTTTATGAAAAAGGTCAGGCTATTGAATCTTATTTTCGTCTAAATGGAAAGGTGGTTTTTTAAATGGAGATGGAAGAGTTTTTAGCGTTTTGCAGGAGTGGAAATCCGATTTCGGGTGAGGATAAGGAGCTGCATGGACTATTAACGCAATGCAGTTATGAAGCCCAGCGGATCACGATGGAACTGAATACATCTTATCACTCTAAAGAAGAAATCGTGGAGATATTCAGTGAACTGACCGGTACTAAAGTGGATTCTTCCTTTATGTGCTTTCCGCCTTTTTATACTGACTTTGGCAAAAACATCATGATTGGAAAGAACGTGTTCTTTAATACAGGCTGTTCATTTCAAGACAGAGGCGGGATCCGGATCGGAGATGGTTCGCTGATCGGGATGAATGTAACGATTGCGACATTGAATCATGGGTTGCCCCTGGAAACCAGAAACACAACATACGCTTCTCCTGTCACAATCGGAAAGAACGTATGGATCGGATCAAACGCCACCATACTGCCAGGAATAACGATTGGCGACAACTCCGTTATTGCGGCGGGAGCAGTTGTTACGAAAGACGTTCCGGAAAGTGTAGTGGCTGCAGGTGTGCCTGCAAAAGTGGTGAAAGGGATTAATGATTGATGGAGTTATAAGAAAAGGTAAGTTTATATTCGTAATAAGATCAGGACCAGTCTCTCGGTAAGTAAAACCGGGGAACTGGTCTTTTCTTTGAATTAATACTCCAGGTTTTGGAGTGAGATCTCCAGTCAACTAAAGCATTTTAGCCAAGTGGGTCAGACCCTAAACTGCACGAAAGAATCGTAAGTGTATTTAACTAAATTTAGGTATAAATAATTGGAAATTATCATTTGCATTCGGTAACAAAAAAACTATTTTAAAATTTTTCAGTCATACTTTACTATCAATCTCTCTTTAAGTAGTATTTTTCCATAAAATATAATGATATGGTTTTTATGTAAAAAATAAACTAAAAAAGGGAGATGTTGTAAAAATATGTTGAAGAAGGGTGTATCATTAACAATAGCATCAACACTCATGGTATCTGCTTTTGCTCCATATAGTAAAGCACTAGCCAATGAAGGTGAACAAGAGAAAAGTGTAGTTTTTGAAGAATCAGTAAAACTAGCGAATGAGATCTTTGAAGTGAAACAAACAGATGAGGGTGCTACTATGAAATCCACCATCATCGGAGAAAAGGGTACAATGGTAACCGTGATGGACAAAGAAACAAAAAAATACATATCACTTGAGACAGATTACCTTCCTCAAGAAGAAGAGAGAGAACAACTGAGTAAAATGAATGAGGCGACTCTGAAGGAAGTGAAAATCCAAAAGGATGAAAAAGAAGAAATACATATAGAAAAAAGCAATATTGTGGCTCCCAAAGCCGTTGGTGAATGGTACTACGGAGTGTGGAAAGATTATGAAGTATCGTTTGCTGATAAAACAGCGACTGCTGCCATTGCAAGTTTGATTGTCAGTTGGATCCCTTATGTAGGAAGAGTGGCAGGGGCTGCTGCTGCAATTTGTGTGGCATATGGAATGAGTACAGGTTACTTCAGTTCCAGACGCGATTACAAGATTTTAAGCGGTAGCTATATGATGGAAAGGCAGAATCTTAAAACATATGGTGACAAATATCATATGATGTTACTAGACTATTCGACTAGTGAAAAAAAGATCTGGATAGGTATATAATGGTTAATAGCCACCTTTTTACAGGTGGTTTTTATTTTAAGTTTAAAGGGAGTGTCTTTAATGTTGTTTGAGAAGCCCAAATTATTTTGGTTAACTTATTTATTATTTGCTTTATGTCTAGCGTTTATTTATTTTATTTTCCCTGAGAATAATTCCAAATTTGTGGCCATAGGGATTTTGCCATTAATATTTTGGCTGCCATTCGATCTTTACAGACTATCAAAAAAGCGAAAGTCTGATAAAAATTAAAGTAGTAGTAGGAATTCGGAGATTGGGCCTGACCCCGGGTACACTAAAGCATTAGTGACCTAGGGTCAGGCCCTTTTGGTTTTTTGATAATAAGTAAAGGGCCAGTCTCACGGTAAACGAAACCTGGTGACTGGCCCATTTTATTTAATTGCACACCATTCAAAATTAATAATGTTAATTAACACATTAATAATTTTAATTATTTTATTAAAAATATTAAGTTTAATTATTTACAGTTTCTGTTTATTGATATATAATCAAATCAACAAAAGGAAAGGAATTCCAATATGGCTTATAAAGTAGTTACGAATTGCCCGGTCTGCAGTGAAACGATGAAGATAACGAAGCTGCAGTGTTCTCATTGTCAGACCACGATTGAAAATGAGTTTGAGTTATCGAAGCTGGCATCGTTGTCAGCGGATCAGCTGAATTTTGTGGAAGTGTTTCTAACTTGCAGAGGGAATATCAAAGAAGTTGAGAAGGAACTGGGGATTTCGTATCCAACGGTTCGGGGCAAGCTGACGGAGATCATTTCATCACTTGGCTATGTACAGAAGAAGAAAAACGACGTTGACGAGAAAAAGGTTGTCACGATGCTCGAAAATGGCGAAATTACACCGGAAGAAGCCATTAAGCTTTTAAAAAATGAATAGGGGGAACGTTTCATGAATGAGGAAATCACAAGAGTGCTGACCATGGTGCAGGAAGGGAAAATCGATGCAGCCAAGGGAGCAGAACTGATCACAGTGTTAAAAGAGAAAGAAGACACAGGAAGCAGGCTCACAGAAAAAACGGCAAAATATGCAGATAAGACATTAAAAGTCCGAGTTGTATCAGCAGAAGGTGATAACGTCGCAGCCAATCTGCCGGTCAAACTGATCAAGGCAGTATTAACGGCTGGACACAGCATCGCGGCGGGCATTCCGCAATCGGAGAAATATGTAAAGGATATCGACATCAACCTGATCACAGAAGCCATCGAAAACGAACTGGAAGGCCCCATTGTTGACGTGAAATCGGCAAACGGAGATACCGTTTCAGTCATCATCGAATAGTGAGCCGCCCATGCTGCATATAAAAGTGAAATCAAAAGACTTCAGGCTCACCCTCCCGATTCCATATGCCATCTTAAACATCGTCATATCGATCCTGTCCTCAGAATTCCTGCATCAACGTATCCATCACTGGACAAGAGAACATTTTAAGAAAAAGCAACTGGACTTTTCTATCCTGGACATCGACAGAAAAGCGCTCAAGCCCATTTATAAGGAACTGAAAAATCATAGGGGACTTGTGCTGGTGGATGTTAAGGCGAAGGATGGTACGGAGGTTGTAGTCAGGCTGTGATGGGAAGAACGCATCCGGTTATGTGTACACAGTAACCGTATGCGTTTATTTGATGTTACTTACTCCCAGCACACTCAAACAGGGCTGGAGCTTGTCCCCCGGTAAATGAAAGCATAAATGCGCGGATGCAGGCCTATTTTTTGCCCATATCTCTTCAGTGCACTTGCAGTTAATTAGCATTTGGGCCGTAAAGTACGTCAAACGAATGATTCTTCATTTATTTCTCCATGAATTATCAGGCGGGCTTTCTTATCTTTGGATAATCTCCATAATCCACTCTTTTAAATCCACGATCCTTAAGTTCTCAATGCTTTTATTTGTTCCTGACACAATGAGCGGAACCGTTGAATCTACCTTGTGCATCGAGCCGTGGGCACCTCCGCCGGAATGCTCCGGTGAACTTTCGCCTATGAATTCATATCCTGGTTTTGCATCCGTGATTAGAAAGCTGCCTTTTTGTGATTCTGCCGCTCCATACAGCCTTGCTAAAGCATCGGGGTAATGTCCATAGCTGATTTTGTTATCTTTCATTTTCAAATCGAGGATATCTTTGTTCCCTTTTACGGACCATGACTGCTGATATTTGTCCTTATAGGGACCGCCTGGTTGAAATGACAGTTCCCCTTGATGATCAGGGGAAATGACGTTAATACCTTCGTTGTCCTTCCATGCTATCCAAGAAATACGGGACTCTTTTTGTAACTTTTTCGCCATTTGCCGGAGCTGAATGTCCTCTTTAAGAGTATAAAGATACGCCATCCGTTCATTTGCGGTGATAACAATCTCGTCTTTAGACCGGACAGCTTCGCCAAGCTCCAATATGTTGTAGTCAGAGAGTTCTTTTCTAAGGTCTATGAGCGCTTCTTTTTTATTTGATTTCACAAAGGACTGGTTGCTGTCGCCCATAATTACCCACACGATGTCATCGAGTGCATCGTTCCAGTCAGGGAAGCTATTCAGAACGTTTTGGAGCTGTTTATCCGCATCTTCAATTCCTTTAATCGCGGAAGGACCTTTTCTGTGTACCGTGAAATCATTTTCCGGTAAATACAGAATTGTAAAGGAAGGTAAAGTGTTATTCTTAAGAAGATATTTCAACTCCTCAGCTGCAAAAGAATCATTCAGGCCAATTCGATTGACGATATGATGGTTTTCCTGATTCTTTTTGGAAAACACTCCTAATGACAGCATTTCAGGACCCATGGTTTTTATTTCACCAGGCAGGTTGGTCACTGCCGAAATGAAGCCTGGGACCTTCAGGGTATGAGGATAATTTCCACGGTAAATCAACGCGTTAATAGAAGCAGTCTTTAAGCCTGCATCTTCCAGGTCTTCATGTATGGTTTTTACATTGCTGCTCAAGTCTTGATTGTTAAATGCATAAAGACCGTTCCATGCAAAATCAGAAACACCAAGCTTTAAAATTTCAAAAAGTCCATTTCCATAGGTAATAATTCGTCTTTCTTTATCATTAAACCAGACCAGCCCTGGAATTTTATGCTGATCTGGATAAGTGCCTGTAATGATGGAACTGTCTATCGTAACCGACATTGTCGGATACGAACTTACCAGATCAGTGCTGTACTGACCGTTCTTTTTTAGAAATTCCAGTGCGGGAGCTTTCCCTTCTTCAATGGCTTTTTTCAGCGATTTATCCATTAATGAGTCAATAACAAGGAGAATCACTTTTGGATGGGACTGGCTGCCGGGTTGCAGCGGGGACGGCATCTTGGTATCCGGGGGCGAAACCTGGCTGCTGCCGGTACACCCGATAATAAAAATAAGAAAAGAAAAAATGACTACTAAACGTTTTATCATAACTTCATCCCCATTAATGAATTGTTTTTCTTACCTTTTAGTATGAACAGATGAATGAAATTAATGAATCTTATAAATTAAAGGGATGGTACTGGTCTAAGGTTTTCATTCCAGATCGTTTGACGATTTTGACCTTTTCAATAGGACATCTTTCATAAGGGAAAAGTCTGGCCGTTATGTAAAAGAAGATGAACCATCGGTCAAAGTAAAAAAGGGCTGGGACAAAACTAAGACGAACAATTTCAGTGTAGCTTCTTACTATACCGCTAATGATTTCCGTGCAAGACTTCGCTTTCCGCGGGTAGCCCGTGAGCCTCCTCGGTCGTCCCTCCCTGTGGGGTCTCACATCGGCTACTTTTCCCGCAGGAGTCTTCGTCTTGCACTCCAATCAACCGCTGGAACAGGCTAAAATGAATAACAAACTTAACAACCTAATTCGAACCCTAGCCTCTTCTGGAGCTTATTCTTTTACACCTAAACCGTTACTCGTTTTAAACGAAAAGCACTGATAAAAATGTCCCTATTTAAAGCACGCTGGTACCTAATTTAAAGTGATAATTTTTAATGAATTAGAAAAAAATAATGTAGAAAGGAGGGGTTGCGAATGTCTGTGCGGATAACAAGACTGGTATTTTTGATTGCAATGGTTGCGATGGTCACATCTCTGGGCACACGCGGCGTTTTTGCCGAATCCAGAGTTGTTCAGCCTATGGACACAGGGACGATTGAGGTCGAATTGAACGATGATTCCTTCAATCCGGAAGTCATCACTATTCCGAATGGAACAACCACAAAGTTGATATTAAAAAACAAAGGTAAGAAAGAGCACACCTTCACAGTTGAAAAGCTCGGAATTGACACCGAGGTTCAGCCAGGAAAAGAAAAAACCATTACCATAACACCAAAACAGCCCGGTACATATGAACTGATATGCCGGTACCATTTCCAGGAAGGAATGGTTGGGAAAGTAATCGTCAAATAAAATGAGACTGAGACAAATATGCTTTAGTTAAATAAAATCCGAACTTTGATTCAAATTCTTTCATAAGAATTCGAATGAGTTCGGATTTTTTTAATAAAGTTTGTTAAAGATCGCTGCTCTTTTTAACTTGTTCCAGCGGTTAACTGGAGTACCAGACGAAGATTCCTAACAGAAAAGCGGAAATGAAAAGCGGTGTTTAACAGCGGCAAAATGATATGGTTCCTCTTTTAATAATTGATAAATAAAATACATGTAAACTGATAAACCATGTAAAAGGAGATGGAGAAATGAATCTTTTTAAACCTATTTCTGATGAGGTTCGTTTATCTCAAATACTATTTAATCAATATAAAAGACCAATGAAGCTTGTTTTAGGGTCGATTTTTGCCTGTATTGCTGCTATTCTGCAGGCTGCTGGTGGTTTTTTACCGGGGATAGGATATTTTTTTAGTCCGCTTGCCACTGCACCTATTCTGTTAGGCTCCATGTTTTCCATCCCGCTTGGAGTCATGTCCTACCTTCTGACAATGATGTTGTTATTCATTCTGCAGCCAACTGAATTATTCATATTTCCCTTTACAACAGGATTGTTAGGACTTGGCATAGGGGCATCCTTTTACTTTTTCAGGAAGAGAGTAAGTATTATTGCTGCAGGGGCCATTCTTTTAATGGCCGGAATGATGAGTCTGCTGTATATTTTTCACTTTCCAGTTTTAGGTCCAGCCGTCTCTGATTCCTTTTCATTTCTTACAACTGTGAGTATCTTTTTATTTGCTTTCCTTTATAGCTGGATATGGGTTGAACTTGCGTTAATCATGTTTAAAAGATTAAAGATGGTGTTCATTCAGTGATTCTCCAAGTCAGCGGTCTCGGGAACTGCGCCCATTTATTTCAGGTGGTTAAAACGTTCCCAAAGCCGGTGGGCAACCTGCCATTTCTGGATTTATAAGAGTTAACCGCGGAAGTTTATGTGAGAGAAATACAATCGTTTTAATACCTGGAAAAATAAACAACCAAGAGAGCCTGAACGCCCCCTTGGTTTGAGTTTCGATTAATTTTCATTTTATCGTCAGCTTCATGGAACGATTTCAAAAACAGTGCCCTGGTTATAATCTGTCACATTCCTAGAGCCGTACACCCCTAAGAATAGTTTGGATTGACCCAGATTCGTTCCCAAACTGACATAATAAGCGGATGAAGAACCAAAAGGATAATCGGTTTCAATCACACTGAAATCATTTGGTATGAAATCTGTTCTTACCCTGGTATAAGCCAGCGCCCCTTTACCTGGTGTTCCTTTCCGGGCAAAGTCGGTAAACACAACGCTTCCCGTTAAGTCGGGGATGCTGTTCCCCATATATGCCTGCACTCCTGTAAGTGCAGTTCCTCCAAATTTACCGGGTCGGGGATCTTGATGATAATAACTGGTTAGAGGTTGAAGACGGCTCCCTGAAAGGGTTATGGCTTCATTGTAATACGCAATTGTTTTCTCATCTAAATCCGGATTTTCAGTGCAGTCTCTTATAATCGAAGTAGGAAAAGCACCTTCCCAGCCCCGCCAGCCAAAGTTAATCATTCTTCGTTCGACAGGTTCAGAATTCATCAAAGAAGCTTGAATAAGCTGAGTAACCGGCAGCGGTTTATATTGGACGAATGAATAAATCGACTCTTCCAGATTCTGTCCGACATTTCCCGCATATTTGACATACTGATTAGAAAACCTTTGAAATGAAACGCCGGATATATTGCGAACCCCTTTGGCCATGATTGAAAGGGTTTCCTGAATGGATACGGGAAGTTCATTAAAGCGTGTGACTGCGGGTGGATTTTGTATAAAGGTATTCCTGGCTACATCAATTTCAATTATTTTACCGGCGATTTCCATATCATCCTGGCTTAAATTAAATGGATCATAGCCCGATCCGCCATCTCCGGTTGTTAACACAAGTTTTCCTGTTTCAGGTGAAAAGTTTAAACTATTAACCCCATTATGATTATAGAATGGTCTTCTTAAGTTAAGTAATGTCCGCCGTTTTTGAGGTTGGCCATTCGATTGGTAAACCCATTCTTCAACTGTGTCAATATGATCATAGTGAATTTCTCTATCTCTCCATTTTAAGCGTAAGGTTCCCGGGTCACACGGATCAGGCTTGAACAATTTCAGAAGACCTTCTGAATCAGGTTGAGCACCTGGACCTTGTGTGCCGGCCACTGAATAATGAAGATAAAACAAACCGTTATTATGAAATTCGGGATGAAACGCCAGCCCCAGCAATCCCCGTTCATCATTTCCGCCCCCAGAAACACCCAGCTTTAAAATTTGCGGGCGAATATCTAAAAACGTTTTTACACTTTCGTTCCCAAGGTAAAAGATCTCTCCTACCTGGGTTGCAATAAATAATCTTTCCATTGAGTCACCCGGTAGTATTGTTGTTTTCAAAACAGTGGGTAAATTTATCTTCCTTACAATGGGCCGTAAATGAACCTTCACTTTTTTCAATTAATTTTACCCCCCTTTTTATTGTTTTATCTTGTAATAATATGAGTGGAAATGTTCTGTTAGTACCAAGAGGGGGCAAGGGATCTGACAAGGATTTGCACCTAATCCGCACAAGTAATTTAAAATCAGTCAATTGGTCTCGTCTCCATTATTGGACAAAGGAACATTTTTAAAAAAAGCAACTGGACTTTACAATCCTGAACATCGACAGAAAAGCGCTAGAGCCGATTTACAAGGAACTGAAGAATCTGCTGGTGGATGTTAAGGTGAAGGATGGTACGGAGGTTGTAATCAGGCTGTGATTGGAGAAACGCAGACGGTTATGTTACACAGTAACCGTAAACGTTATATGCCGCCATTTAGGAAGCGCGGGTACATTTCTTATGAAATCACCTTCAATCAAAAGTCTTAGATAACATCAAACGAATACAGGATCCTTTTTATCGTGAAAAATTATACGATACAGAAAAGGAGGTTTCATCATGATAAAAGGCTTATACGAAGCACATTTACCCGTGAGTGATATCGGGAATTCAATCGATTTTTATAGGAAGCTTGGCTTGGAAGTGGCGTATGAAAGTGAGAACGTTTCGTTTGTCTGGATTGAAAAAGGGAAGAGCTGGCTAGGTTTGTGGCAGGCTGATCAAGTGAACATCCCGTATCATCCTTCCATTCGACATATCGCTTTTCATGTAGAAGCAGAAGATATAGCAGAGGCAAAAGGATGGTTACAAGAAAGAGGAGTTGAGATCAGGGAAGCGTTTGGTTTTTCACCGGAACGTCAGCCTCTTGTCCTCCCAAATAACCCGCAAGCCCATGCTTGCCTTTATTTTCATGATCCTGACGGAAATTCACTTGAGTTCATCGCTCCCTTAAGATTAGATCAGGAGGAAGAGTTTGAGATGATGACGCTGGAGGATTGGTATAAACGTGAGAAGTGAATCTTGAGGAAGCGCGGGGAACGAGTTCGTGCTTTTATTTATGTTAAAGGGACACATCAGAAACCTAGGAAGCATGGGGACGGTTCTCGTGCTTCCTTTTTTTTTTGAGAAGCAACAGAACCGTCCCCGTGCTTCTTGATTCTTAAAAAGGTGTTGAATAAGTTATCGAAATATATTGAATATTTTAAAAGTAATGTTATATTATATTTAATAGATTAAAAATTCAGACTATTGGTTCTATTATCGAACCAAAGGGAAGTGAAAAGATGAGTTCAAAAACAGTAAGTAAGGCATTAAGTATATTGGACGTGTTTACGCCCGATCGCCCAGCATGGGGATTACGAGATATTGCTAGAGAACTAGATATGAGCCATACGATTGTTCACCGTATCTTGAAGACGTTTGAGGAAGATGGTTATATCTTTCAGAACCCAGAAACAAATAAATACGAGCTGGGAATCAAATTTATTCAACTAAGCAATATTGTCGAGGAGCGACTAAGAATATCAGATTTGATCAATCCAATCATGAAGAGTATAGCGGTCGAAACCTTGGAAAGCGTGGTTCTTACGGTGATTGATGATGAAGAAGGACTGTTCGTCAAGATTATTGAGGGTGAGCAGCAGGTCCGGTTCGCGGAGTCTGTTGGAAAAAGGGGTCCACTATATATCGGTGCCTCTCACAAGGTGATCCTCGCTCATCTTCCTGATGAAATCAAAAACAAAATTATTAATCAAGGTATTTTAGACCATGCACAACAAATCGAATCCAAGGAACTTTTCCTTGAAAAGCTGGAGTTTATTCGTAAGCAAGGTTGGTTTTACACGGCAGGCGAAACGCTTAATGAGGTCGCCGCAATTTCCGTTCCAGTGTTTGATCCCAGAAATAATGTGATTGGCTCAATTTCAGTGGCCGGACCCAGTTACCGGTTTACTTCAGAACAAGCGGAAAAGGTGCTTCCGATATTGAAAGATTATCTTGAACAGATTAATGGAATTTTTAGCAAAGTATTTTTTCCATCAAGAAGAGACTATCTTCTTAAAAAAATCAAGTAATGGAGAGGAGGTGTCAGCATGGAGAAGATTCTCGAGGTGAAAAATTTGGTTACTGGCTATCAAGGGAAGGACGGTTTTGTTAAAGCGGTTGACGGCGTCTCCTTCGATATCGAAAAAGGGGAAACGATTTGCATTGTCGGAGAATCCGGCAGCGGGAAGAGTGTTACATCGATGAGTATTATGCGCCTGGTTGAATTTGAAAATGGAAAGATTCTTGATGGCCAAATCCTTTTCCACGGTGAAGATTTATCGGGAAAAAGTAATGAAGAAATGAGGAAGATACGCGGCGCAAAGATATCGATGATATTCCAAGAGCCCCTAACCGCTCTTAATCCCGTTTTTACAATTGGTAAACAAATTACGGAAGCAATATTATTTCATCGATCGGTGAGTAAAAGGGATGCTTTGCAACGGGCAGAGGAACTTGTCCGGCTGGTTGGAATCTCTGATCCACAGCAGAGGTTAAAGCAGTATCCCCATGAATTATCCGGGGGAATGAGACAAAGGGTCATGATTGCAATTGCATTGGCCTCAGAGCCGGAACTATTGATTGCTGACGAACCGACGACTGCTCTCGATGTAACGATAGAGGCACAGATTTTGGAGCTTTTGCGATCGTTGCGGGCAGAACGAAATATGTCAATCATGCTGATTACCCATGATATTGGTGTCGCGGCTGAAATGGCAAACCGGATTATTATCATGTATGCCGGGAAAGTCATGGAGATCGCCGAAACGAAAGATCTCTTTGATCAGCCATTTCATCCCTATTCGAAAGGGTTATTGGAATCTGTGCCGAGAATGGACGGCGAACGGGGTGTTCCGCTTAAATCCATTTCAGGATCCATTCCAAGGCTGAATGAAGTTCCGGCCGGCTGCCGGTTTTCTCCAAGATGTCCGTTTGCGACCGAACGGTGCCATCATGAGGAACCGGTATTAGAAACAAGAGGGAACAGGCAGGTTGCTTGCTGGCATGCAGATGAACTGATTGAAAAAGATTTGTTGGCGATAAACGCAGTGGGGGGTGAACCGGTTGAATCCTAATCAGCCTTTAAAAAGACCACTTCTGAAAATTGATAATTTAAAGAAATATTTTACGGTTAAAAGCGGTGGTTACTTTAACAAGACAAAGAAGGTCATCAAAGCCGTGGATGATGTCTCGTTTTCGATTTACAAAGGGGAGACATTGGGATTGGTCGGTGAATCCGGCTGCGGGAAATCGACATTGGGCCGGAACATTTTACGACTGCAGGAGCCTTCCGATGGACAAGTTTATTTTAAAGATAGCAATATCTTAACCTATAAAAATCATGAACTTCGAAAGCTTCGTAAACAGATGCAGATTATCTATCAAGATCCTTTTAGTTCATTAAACCCGCGTTTTACAATCGGTCAAATCATTGGTGAAATGTATGAAATCCACGGATTGGCAAATGGGGCAGAAAAAGAAAAACGGGTAAAGGAAATGCTCGAGTTGGTCGGTTTAGACCCAAGCCGATACAACAGCTACCCTCACGAATTTTCGGGAGGGCAGCGCCAACGGGTTGGTATTGCCAGGGCACTTGCCTTGAATCCGGAATTTGTCGTGGCGGACGAGCCGGTGTCTGCACTGGATGTATCGGTTCAATCCCAAGTACTTAACTTACTGATGAAGCTGAAAGAGGATCTTGGAGTAACCATGTTATTTATTGCTCATGGCCTCAATGTTGTTAGACACATCTCCGACCGGGTCGGTGTCATGTATCTGGGTAAGATCGTCGAACTATCTGAGACAGACAATATCTTTGATTCACCTGCCCATCCCTATACAGCGGCCCTGTTATCAACCGTACCAGAGGCGGATCCAAGGTCAAAGAAAGAACGAATCATTTTAAAAGGTGAGGTTCCTTCACCCGCATCACCTCCATCCGGATGTACTTTCCGGACTCGCTGCCCACTGGCAGCGGAACGATGCAAAGCTGAGGTTCCGGCACTAACAGAAGTTCGGCCTAACCATTTTGTCTCCTGTCATTATCCACTTGAGGCTGGACAAACCCTTAAGGAAACGATCGTTTCCCGGGGAACTGTAACCGTATAATTCTGATAGATTTCTATCATGAAAATAATATAAAAGGAGTGTTTAGAAGATGACAAAAGTAATCAAGCAAGGAAACAAGAAAGTCTATGATGGCTACAAATCTTTCCAGTATTTAGATGCAGGTGAGGATTATAAAGAGTACAAACTTTCTAGAGAAAATGACCGCGTTGAGCCATTTGTATATCCGGTGTCCGAAGATCAGGAAGAAATCGTTCAAACCATTTTAGAAGAAGATAATATCATCAGCATGCATGAACACACCTTTGTAATGCCTGAGAATTTAAATGAATTTTACGAGTTTAGAAGACAAGGCCGTGATTGGACTGGTTATGAAGCTTTAAGTCAATCTGGATTGGATGTCATTTTTGAAAACTTCATGGATGGAACAGCGATGATTACCTCTCAAGCCGGCTGGAAATGGTCCGACGTGATTCATGACCTTGGAATCCGTTTCAGTGACATTGCCCACCAGGATATGGTGATTAAGGCCGAACGAATTGCGGACTTATACAACGCCAAAAAGGAAGGGAAAATTGCCTTTGTTGGAGCATTAGAATCTTGCACTATGATTGAAAACGAACTCGACCGCTTAGACGTATTATACGGATTTGGTATCCGTACAATGGGAATTGTCTATTCCGAAGCGAACCAATTAGGTTCTGGTCTGAGAGAGACAAGAGATGGCGGTCTAACGGTATTTGGAAAACAAGCAGTCCGTCGTATGAATAAACTTGGAATTACCATCGACGTATCTCATTCCAGCGATCTGACATCATTGGATACGATTGAATACAGTGAAAAGCCGGTTACGATTAACCACTCTGGAGCTCGTGCTTTATGGAATTCTAATCGCTTAAAGCCAGATGCTGTTCTTAAAGCTTGTGTAGAAAAAGGCGGCGTGATTGCGATTGAAGCCGCACCTCATACAACGATTTCACAGAATAACCTAACACATACAATCGAATCGTTCATGGAGCATTTTGAATATGTGGCCAATTATGCTGGTATAGAACATGTTGCCTTCGGTCCGGATACCCTTTTTGGTGACCATGTCGGCACTCACGATTTACTAACGAAGCAGCTTTCGATTAAGAGTGCGCATGGCGGCAACAACTTCCCTAAAGTGAAATGGGTAGAAGGACTTGAAAACCCGGCGGAATGTTTCCCTAATATCATTCGCTGGTTAGTGAAAAAAGGCTATAGCCGTGAAGATATCCGCAAAGTGGCGGGCGGCAATATCCTGCGTGTATTAGAAGCTACATGGGCAAAATAAAAAGTGAGAGGGTCGGTGACAATGAGGTCTAAAATGCTGAGAGTACTTAGTCTATTTTTGCTTTCCTTTGTTCTTCTTCTTTCCGGTTGTAACTATGGTGGCGGGAGCAGTCCCAAGTCTTCAGGTGAAAGCTCAAAAGAAACCGCAAGCGGGCCAAAAAAAGGCGGGAAGGTTACGATTCCAATTGTCGCGGATCCAACCTTCAACCCTTGGCATCCAAATGCATTTGCAGAATCTAATGTCGTAAACCGTGTACTATTCTCAGGGCTGACACAACCGGGTAAGGATTTATCACCAGCTCCAGACTTAGCGAAAGATTGGTCGACTTCTGAAGATGGATTAGAGTGGACATTTAATTTAAGAGACGATGTAAAATGGCATGATGGCGAACAGTTCACGGCAGAAGACGTTGCCTTTACGTTTAATGAAATCGCTTTGAACAAGGAATTGGGAGCGAACAACTCTTCCTATTTTAAAAAGGTGAAAGAGGTTCAAGTCGTTGACGACTATACCGTCAAATTCATCTTGGAATCTCCGGTCGCCGCGTTACCGGCATATTTAAGCTTTAACACCGAGATCCTGCCGAAACATAGTTTTGAAGGGAAAGATCCTTGGGAACTCACTTCTTTCAATAAGGTAAAACCAGTTGGTACTGGTGCCTTCAAAATCAAGAGCTATACTTCCGGACAGGGTGTCGTGTTAGAACGTAACGATGATTTCTATGGGGATGAAGCCCTTTTAGATGAAGTGGAATACAAGGTGCTTCCAGATGCAAATACCCATGTTGCTCAGCTTCTAAGTGGTGAGCTGTCGATTTTTGCCCTAGATGATCTTTCTGCGATTGACCGCATAAAAAAAGCTGAAGGCGTTGATGTTGTCGGTCGTGATACAACACGTTTCTTCTGGATTATTTTGAATCAGCAATTGGAACAATTCCAGGAGGTTAAGGTTAGACAGGCCGTCCTTCACGCGATTGACCGTCAAAATATTATCGATACTGTGTTAAAGGGGTATGGAACGATTGCCGACGCAGGGATCGCCCCAGCGTTGAAAGAGTACTATACCGATGATGTAAAGAGATATGAATTCGATCCTGAACAAGCAAAGAAACTACTGGCTGAAGCAGGCTTAAAAGATACGAATGGAGATGGATTACTAGACAAAGATGGCAAGACCTTCACGATTGATTTTAAGATTGGGATTCAAGGCGATCTAGAGGCCGTATCGCAAATGGTACAGCAATACCTGAAAGCCGTAGGACTTGATGTCAAACTCAATACGATGGAATGGAATGCTATGATTCAGGATGTCGTCGTCAATCGTGATTATGAGATGAGCTTGAACTGGTGGAGATATCCTGCCGATCCGGATTTATCGGCTTACATGCATTCTGCAAATGTGAAAGGAAATAATATTCCAGCTTATCAGAACGAAGAGTTGGATAAGCTGTTAGATGCTGGTGCACAGGAAAGCGACGTTGAAAAACGAAAAGAAATTTATGTAGAAGCTCAAAAGATGATGGCTGAACAGCTGCCATATATCTTCCTGTGGTATCCGCAAGAAGCACAGGTCCGTGTGGAAAAGCTAAAAGGTGTTCCTGACTTAGCATTTGGGGATGCCCTCCACTATATCCACGAGTGGTATATCGAAGAATAAACCTATCTGATGGAAGTGTACATTTTTACAGTACACTTCCATTCCTAATAAGGAGAGAGGAGGAGACGATGTGCTGAGATTTACGATTAACCGTGCTGGACAGAGTGTCATTTTATTAGTGATTGTTACCCTCATTACTTTTTTCTTAGTGAATCTGGCTCCCGGTGGACCGGCGAGTACGATGCGGATGGATGCCTCTGAAGAAGAACGCCAGGCGATGGTTGAAAAATTGGGATTAGATCAACCAGTATACATTCGTTATGTCGATTGGTTAACGAATGCCCTCCAAGGAGATTTTGGCACCTCTTTTACATCCAGTGAACCAGTCATCCAACGTATTATGGAGCGTCTTCCTTACACAATTGAACTTACTATTTTTACGATTATAATATCTGTTATTCTAGGAATCTTTTTTGGGGTTCTTTCAGCCATTAAGCGCGGAAAGGCCGGGGACCATATCATCAATTTTGTGAGTGTCATTGGTTTGTCCGTTCCAGCCTTTTGGCTGGGGCTTATGCTGATTTTATTATTATCGATTACGTTCAAATGGCTTCCATCTTCAGGAGTGGGTCTCCGTGGAGCAGAGTTTGATCTATGGAGTTGGATTTCACACTTGATTATGCCTGTACTGATTTTAACGACAACGGTACTTCCTCATATTGTCCGTTTCACTCGTTCTTCGATGTTAGAGGTG
>NZ_JABMCR010000064.1 GCF_013179555.1 Bacillus haikouensis | reverse complement strand
GCGTTCCAATTCTTCTTCACGTGTTACCTTTTTTTCTTCCTTTTTCTTTTGTTTATTGGGTTTTTTAGACATAGAAGGTCGCCCCTTTAGTTTTGGATTCAGGCCTTCTACTCCTTGTTCATGAAACTCTTTCATCCATCGTACGATTAAGGAAGGGTTGTTCAAATTGAAGTGAACCGCAGCCTCTAAATAAGAAGCACCTGTGTTTAATATAAATTGTATCGTATCTAATTTAAATTGAACAGAATACTCCTTTTTCGTCATACTTCGTTTTAACCCATCCATCCCCTGAGTTTTATAGACATTCACCCATTCACGTATAGTGGTCTGACTGCCCATATTATATTTTTTTGTCAAAGATCCATACCCGATGTTGCCTTCTAAATACTCGGTAACAAGCTTCATTTTAAATTCATAATTGTATTTAGCCATAAAAACACCCCCGAAGGTTAGATTTTTCACTCTAACTTTCGGGGGTCGGTACCAACTCCTGAACGTTTTTTCTTTCTATCATTGCTGCGCTATGATCCTAAAATCATCATGATCGATTCTGTTTATACCGTCATCAAAAACAAGACGTGTGACTAGCTTGTAAGAAATTGATTCACTGCTTGGCGGGTAAGAATCTGCAAGTCTGCATGAGAAATTGATTCTTTTACGTTCATTTACTTTCATGGTCGAAGAACTCAAAATGGTATTGTGATGAAGAATAGCTGATTTGTCACTGCTGTGATCATACTGAAGCAGCTCTGTTTCGATGCGTTTAAGCTTTTGCTCGATCCGGCCCCCGATGATTTCATATACGCCTTGAATGACTTCACCCGGCCGGTAATCTTTTTTGTTTAAAACCAAATCGATTTTTGTAGATCCGATACCGAATCTGCACATCAGTTTATTAAACATAACTGCCATTCAACCTCTCAATCATCTAGTTACCAATTCTGCACGGAGAGTTTTGGTTTCATTTATTTATAGATTCGTTTAAATTCAAATCCTATTGTAAGAGAAAGAAACAGTACTGTCCAGCCCCCTTTGTCGACAAAATTTGCATCATCTCCGCCATTTTCAAATCTAAAAAAAGATGAACATCGCTTGATTCACTTATTCTCTCAATCTTTAATAATTCGAACCAGTAATGGATAATAAAGGTAGTAAAACAGAAGCTTTTTCGATACAATATTGGCAAGGAATTATATTTTTACTAAAAAAAGGGAGTTTTATTATTGAAGGGGAAAAAGCAGAAAAATAAAAAGAAAAATACACTGCCGTTTAGAATGAATATTCTGTTTTTCGCAGTATTTGTCTTATTTACTTTATTAATTCTTAGACTCGGGATCGTCCAAATCGTACATGGAAATGATTACCTGAAAGAAGTGCAGCGGACCGAGAATGTAAAAGCAAATAACGGCAGTCCTCCCAGAGGGAAAATTTATGACCGCTACCGCAACGTCATAGTCGACAATGTACCTATGAATGCCATTACGTATACAAGGACACAATCGACAAAGCCGGAAGAGATGCTGAAGGTTGCAAGGAAGCTGGCTGAACTGATCGAGATGAAATCAGATAAAATCACCGACCGTGACAGACAGGATTTCTGGCTCCTTACTCATCCGGATGAAGCAGAAAAGCTGGTTTCAATAGAAGAAATCAAGAAACTGGAAGATAATGAAGAATTAACAAAAGATGATGTTAATAAAAAAATCTATCAAATGCAGCTTGACCGTATTACCGAAGAAAACATCCATTCATTCAATGAAGATGAAATCGAAGTACTTGCGATATTCAGGGAGTTCAATACAGGCTATGCATTATCTCCACAAATCGTTAAGAATGAGGGCGTCTCGACTGAAGAGATGGCAAGGGTGAATGAACATCTTGCCAAAATGCCCGGAGTTAACGTGACGACAGATTGGAAGAGACATTATGCAGGTGATGATACTTTACGATCCATCCTCGGTAAAGTATCATCGGCCGAGCAGGGACTTCCAAGTGAACTCGTAAACTCGTTTACAGCCAAAGGGTATGCCCTCAATGACCGGGTGGGCACAAGTTACGTAGAATCCCAGTACGAAGAGGTCCTTAAAGGGCAGAAAGAAGAAGTCGAATATATCACAAAGAACGGAAGCGTCCTTGAAGAACAGTTGGTGAAAGAAGGCCACAGCGGGAAAGATGTTGTATTGACCATTGATATGAAACTGCAGAAGGAAGTGGAGAAGATTGTGGAGGAGGAGTTGAGTAAGCAGGCTTCTCAATATTGGGAATCTCCATATCTTGATCGTGCATTTGTTGTGATGATGGATCCTCATACCGGGGAAATTATGTCAATGGTCGGAAAGAAATATGGTGAAAACGCAGATGGACAAACAAAGCTTCAGGATTACGCACTGGGCACATTCACTTCAGCTTATGAGGCTGGTTCAGCAGTGAAAGGTGCCACCGTTTTGACTGGTTATATGACAGATAAATTAAATATAGGCGATGTGTTGTATGATGCACCTATGAAAATAGGCGGGGAGCTTAAAAGCTCATGGTTTAACGCCTCACAAGGAAGTAAGTATTTATCAGATATACAAGCTTTAGAAATTTCTTCGAATGTATACATGTTTAAGACTGCATTAAAAATTGCAAATGCACCAACCTCTCACAATCAAGAGTTTGTAGATATTGATCTGGAAGCTTTTGACACTATGCGCAACCATTTTAGCCAAGTGGGATTAGGGGTAAAAACAGGTATTGATCTGCCCGGTGAAACCTATGGTCTAAAGGGCCTTGAAAAAAAACCCGGATTACTTCTCGACCTTGCAATTGGACAATATGATTTATATACCCCCATGCAGCTGGCGCAGTATGTTTCATCAATCGCAAATGACGGCTATCGCATAGAACCTCATATCATGAAAGAAATACGTGAACCATATCATGAGAAAAACAAAATCGGACCGATTGTTTACGAGAATAAACCTAAGGTCTTGAACAGAATAAATGTTTCAGAAAGAGAGCTCCAGCAGGTTCAAAATGGGTTCTACCAAGTCGCGCATGGATCCAGGGGTACCGCGCGTGTTCAATTTAGTAATGCTCCTTATAATGCTGCGGCTAAATCCGGAACCGCAGAATCATTTTATAATGGAAAAGAAACCTATAATACAACTTTAATCGGATATGCCCCGTTTGATAATCCTGAAATAGCCTATTCGGTTGTGGTGCCGTGGTCACATCAGGACACGGATCCCGGTGTCAATAAAACAATAGCCAAACGTATCATGGACAAATACTTCGAACTAAAAAAAGAAGCTGAAAAAGATGGTTTATTTGAAACATCCGTAGAGGGAGAAGTACGAAGTATGGATGACGCAGATGGCCAATCACAAGAGGAAACCGAAGAGACAGGAGAATAGAGACAGTAAGAGTGTGGGACAAAAGTGCTTTAGTCTAAGTAAAACCCGAACTAATTTGCACAAATTAGTTCGGGTTTTTTGTTCAATGTACATTTAGATTTTAGGTCTTTCCAGCGGTTGATTGAAGTGCAGGACGAAGACTGAGGAGGCTCACCAACCGCCCGAGGAAAGCGAAGTTTTGCACGGAAATTATTAGTGGTATTAGGAACATACACTGAAATTGTTCGTATTTATGTCATGGTGTATTCTTGTCCCAGCTTCTTTTCCATACGTGGTTGTTTCAAACTCATTTTTACAGTGTTTCATGAATGCACCAACCGAATTCCGAACTCTCTGAGCTGAAAGAAGCACTAAAAAAGCCAAGAACAACACAATCCATGCTTAGTGATAACATCGAGCCATCTGATCAGCTGCCTTTTTTTCGTACTATATAAGATTAAGAAATGAGAGAGGACTATTAACATAGGAAGAACGTTTTCGCTTGTGAAAGTGTCAAAGCTTTTAGTATATTGAAACTTTTCTTCCGGTAATTCGTATATAATAGTGAGTATAAGTCTTATATCCTTAACCGTAAAAGGAGAGGTAGATATGATCTGGTTCATCATTGGATTAGCTGTTTTTTTCGCAGTTATCAGCGCGGCTTTGAGACGAAAAACCTCACGCTTTCAAGATCCGAACGCCAATGAACGTCAAATTCAGGAAGAAGAACGAATCAAAGCGGGAAGCTGGTTTGGCGGAGGTCAATAATATTCGGGATGCATGAGTACTTAACATGCATCTCTTTAGTTTAAAGACGGTATATTTTTTATTAAAAGCAAGAATAGAGAGGATGGTTAATCGATGAAAACCGAAGATGACATCATTCAGTTAATTAAGAATGATGAGTGGATGATGAAAATCTTAAAAGCAGCCCAGGCTCTTAATTTGCCGGATTGCTGGGTTTGTGCAGGTTTCATCCGCACAAAGGTATGGGACACACTGCAGGGCAATAAACTCCGGTCGAAACTTGCTGATATTGACGTCGTTTATTTTGATCCTGACAATATTTTGGAAGAGAAGGAGAAGGAATATGAACAAATACTCCACACTTTGATACCTGAGGAGCCTTGGTCTGTAAAAAACCAGGCAAGAATGCATGTCATAAATGGTGAAGAACCGTATACTTCGACCATCGATGCGGTTTCCCGCTTTCCAGAAACAGCCACCTCGATTGCGGTAAAGCATAGTGATGGTAACGATGCCGATATCATCCTTGCTTCCCCATGGGGGGTTGATGATTTACTAACCATGCACATTAGGGCGACACCTTCTTTCATACAAAAGAAAGAGTTGTCAAACATATATAATGAAAGAATACATAGGAAGAAGTGGAAAGATAACTGGCCGATGGTGGAAGTACATTCCCTGAACCCATCCAGATGAATATTAATTCACAACCTCTTCATCATATCAGATGCTTTCTTTGTCATTAAACGATATACTATACGATTTTCCTGAAAAAGTGTATACTTACTTAGAGTAATTTCTCTAAGCCAATAACCAGAAGAGGTTTTGGGAATTTTAAATGAGCAGTTTTGTCTGTTTGATCTTTCAAACAGTTAGATATATATAAACATCTTTAGGAGAGTGACGTTTTTTTGGACGATATACCACTGTATTCATTGGTTTTATTGGGAGTATTAATTCTGCTTTCTGCCTTCTTCTCATCGGCAGAGACTGCTTATTCTAGTGTGAATAAGATCAGGTTAAAGAACTTTGAAGGTGACGGGGTAAAAGGAAGTAAAAAAGCTGTCTATATTGCAGATAACTTTGATAATGCACTTTCGACCATCCTCATTGGTAATAACATCGTAAATATTGCTGCAGCTAGTATCTCTGCTGGCCTTGCAGCTAAGCTCGTCGGCGGGAATGCCGGATTGGTCATCAGTACATTTGTCATGACCATTGTCATCCTCATTTTCGGTGAGATTCTGCCTAAATCATTGGCCAAAGAAAATGCGGAAGGCTGGGCATTGACGATATCCGGAATCCTTTATCTATTGATTAAGATTCTTACACCGGTCAATTTTCTGTTCATTAAGTTAAAGGAGCTTGTTTCTAAGCTGTTCTCTAAAAATGATGCGATGCCTTCAGTGACAGAAGAAGAATTAAAAGCAATGCTTGATATTAGTGAAGAAGAAGGCGTAATTGATAAAGAGGAAAGAGAATTAATTTATCGCTCAATGGACTTTGATGATATCATTGCATCGGAGGTATTAACCCCTCGAATCGATGTTAAAGCGGTAGAAGTAAATCAATCAATCGAAGAAATTAAAGAGATGTTTTTTGAAGAACGGTTCTCTCGTATCCCGGTATACGAGGATCATATCGATAATATTATCGGTATCCTGTCAGAGAAAGAGTTCTTCACACATTTATTAAAATTCGGTGAAGTAAATATCCGAGAGCTTATCCGGGATCCGATGTTTGTATTCGAATCCGCTAAGATTTCTTTACTGCTTACCAAATTACAAAAAGATAAAGTCCATATGGCGGTCGTCGTCGATGAATTCGGGGGTACTACAGGGCTGATCACATTAGAGGATATCCTGGAAGAAATAGTTGGTGAAATCTGGGATGAACAAGATGAGAAGGTTCATTCAATGACAAAAATCAATGAAGTAATGTATAAATTTGATTCTCAATATCAACTTGACGATTTCACTGAACTACTGAATGTCCCCGAGCCAGAAAGCTCTTATCACACTCTTGGAGGCTGGGTAGTGGAAAGTTTCGAGGATATACCGACTGAAGGGGAAAGCTTCAAATACGAACACTTAAAGATCACAGTGGATGAAGTGGATAACCGCAGGGTTCGTACAATTAAAGTGGACATCCTTGAGCAAACGACAGAAGACCTATTACAGTCATAGACCTGCTGATAAATAAAGGTAAAAAACATTCAACATTGTGTAAAAATAACAGGCAGTCCATTGCCTGTTATTTTTTTAAGAAAAACAGTAAGGAGATTTTACATATATGAATCAACATGAATCTGACCAATACTTACTCCAAGAGCTTGAAGTCGTTGCTAAATGGGAAAAAGATCAGAAAGGGCTGTGGTTCTGGGAGAAAATCGGCAGGGTACCTTTTTTGATTCTTGATCGCATAACGCCAAAAATGGTACATAAAAAAGTAGGACAGGCCCTTGATGAAATCGGAAGCTTCATCCAAAAAGGAGGAAGCTATTTGACCAGCGAAAAAGAAGTAATGAAAAGAGTTCGTAAATTAACGGATGACGATGAAATTTCGATTGATTCCCTTAAGGAACAGCCATTGGCATTGATGGATGATATCAGCGAAGCAATCGTCCAATCCAGAAAGAAAGTGGCAATGACCCAAGGTGCCACAACAGGAATTGGAGGATTCCTAACGTTAAGCATCGATATCCCGTTCATTTTGGGTATCTCATTGAAAACTCTCCAGGAAATTGCCTTAAGTTATGGATATGATCCGAAAGAACAGCGCGAGAGAATCTTTATCATCAAATGCCTTCAATTTGTTTCTTCTGACATTGTCGGGAAACAGGCGATTCTTCAGGAATTATCGGATTTTAACACTTCCGATCCTGAAAAACGGGACCAGACACTTTCGCAGCTTCAAGGATGGAGAGAAGTCATGATCAGCTTCAGGGATAATTTCGGATGGAAAAAACTATTTCAAATGATTCCGATTGCCGGCATACTATTCGGTTCATTAATCAATAAATCAATGATGCAAGACATAGGAGAGGCGGGACGTATGCTTTACAGAAAGCGCCGCATTCTAGAAAAACTGGAGAAGAAGCAGAAGGCAGACAAGTAGTATGACAAGGAAAGCTCTTTGTAACTGATTTAAAGATACTAAAAAAGGGAGACGGAGCAGTTGAATAAACGGCTACCGCATAAATTCAGGCATATTAAATGCATGGGGTAAGCGTCTGATTCCGGAACTGGAATGGTTTTATTCCCAAAAGAGAGTTCCAGGGGTAGAAATGGTTTCTATGTCATCTTTAGTACGATCTTCAATTCCTTTAGACATCCGGACGTCTTATGGGACATGGTCATTAAGCAATGAAACGAAGTATTACACGAAAATGAGCCCCAAGTCATTTTCGAACCTGCCTGCACCCCTTCAATCCGAAATTATCAGGCAGCAATGGGAGACGGGGAGGGGCTGGTGTTTGAACTTGAAGATCTTATGAAACTTACAGAAAAACCCAGACATTCATTCACTGCCATTTCATTAGCTGACAGCAAACAAATTATTTTGTTGCACCTTCCTGTTTGGGAGTCTTTTACTGAAAGAGAGCATCATCATTTTCTAGTAAACCACGGAGCTCTTTGGGTACATGATGCAGCACTATGGGATAAGGTAGCGAAGGACAGTCAAAATGAAATGAAAAAGAACTATCCGCATCTCATGAGAAGAGTCGATATGTTCCCATTTTCTAACGGTCCAAATTGTTTGGCTGCAGTTGCCGCAGCTATCACCCGGAATGAGGCATTTATTAATACATGGATGAAAGAGGAAGAGTTTTTGGGAGTCCTTAAGGAAGAGAACTATGTGCCTTGCGGGTCTGAAAGCCTTACTGAAGGTGATGTACTTATGGTTTAACGATGCGGACCAAGTCATTCATTCCTGTTTTGTACTAAATAACGAATTCGCTTTCAATAAACAAGGGCAAACTATGTTCCATCCATGGCAGATACTCAGAGTTCCTGATATTGTCAAAAGCTGGAAACATTCAGGTACTTACACCATAAAATATGTAAAAACCAATTAATGCAGCAAAAGCGAGGGACGGTGTCATTTGCATACTAATGGCACCCGTCCCTAAACTTCGTTAGTTGATTAAATTGTTATCCTTCTTCCGAATGATCGTCTTTGTTAAACCACAGCGGGTCATCGTTGTCGACTTCACCGTTGTAATTGATGAGTAGTTCTTCTCCTGCTTTAATATCTTTGTAAGCATAAAAATCAAACGTGTGGTTATCGAAATTTATCTCGTAAATCGTATTTGGGGTATAGGAATGGTTAAACAGCATACCATAGCCCAATAGCAACGCCGTATGATTGATACCATATTCGAAAACATAATCCGCAAGAAACGTTTTTTCGATATGTTCGTGCTCTTCATTCGGGTATGGGATTACAGGTGCTTCATGTACAAGCTCACCTTTAGTGATATCCCTCTTTGCAAAAACGCCTCTATTCAAATCACCGTCACTCAGTGAGGATAGCTTCACTTCAATCATTTTTTACACCTTCTCCTTAAAGTTTTAACCTAGTAAGCTTGTCATTAATCGGGAGAGAAAGCAACTGTTTTGATAAGTAATGGGAAAAAAGAAAGTTCATTCACCGATTTACTAACATGGCTTTAAAAAAAGTATGTCATTCCTTTTCCGTCTTTAAAACAACTTTTCGAAAAAACCGCCGATATTTCTTGCACTTCTGACAAACCAGTTTGCTTTCTCAACAGAAGCGGCCGCGTGTACATCAACTACCATTTTTTGTTCGAGATCGTCTAGAATGTACTCATTTTTTTCTTTTTTTTCTAAAGTGAGTTCACCGATTTTTTCGCCTTTTTTTATTGGAGCCTGAATTTCTCCGTCTTCGTTTAGTTTATCCAGTTTCAACGTCACTTTTGTTTTGCTGACCTCGTCTTTTGGCATCCGGACCTCCAGTGGTTTTTCCAATGCCATCTCTACTTCTTTCACTTTCCCGTCCTTAACAGGAAGTATCTTGTCCTCTACTGCATCATCCAAGTTGAACTGAACGGATTTAACTTGATCAAAGCCATAATCGAGAAGCTCTCCCGTTTGAATGAAACGTTCTGCACTGCTTGGCAGGCCATGTTCATCTTTTGCATCCAGAATGACGCTTATGTACCTTACATCATTACGTTCAGCTGTTCCCGTAAACGTTGAGCCTGCAAATGGTGTGGTCCCTGTCTTTAGTCCGTCTGCACCTTTATAGGCATAGGTACGGCCTTCCAACATCGCATTCGTGTTCTTCATCAAATATTCTTCAGCCGTTCCTTTTCTGAAGTACTTATAACTGGCTCCTGATGTTTTAAGTACTTCAGGATAATCTTTGATCAAGTGATAGGCAAGCGTTGCCATATCCTCTGCAGATACCATGTTTTCGTCATTTACACCAGTTCCTTCGGGATGCATGCCGAGCATATCGTAATTACTCAAACCGCTTGAGTTGACAAACTGGTAATGTTCCAAGCCAAGCTCATTTGCTTTGTCGTTCATTCGATTCACAAATTTCCCTTCACTGCCTGCAACAACTTCAGAGAGGGCAATGGCTGCACCGTTCCCCGATTTGATTACCATCGCCTCATATAATTCCTTTACAGTATAGGATTGATCAGCGCGCAAAGGGACATTGCTCAGGCCAGGTGCATTGGCAAGCAGATATACTTTATCACTGACCGTATACGTATCCGTCCAATTAATTTCTCCTTTATCGATTGCTTCTAGTACGAGATATTCTGTCATCATCTTCGTCATGGAAGCAATGCCCAGAAGTTGATCTTCGTTATGTTTTTCAACGATTTTTCCTGTATCTGCATTCACTAATATAGCAGCATCTGCATTGATTTTTATTTTTGACTCTCCGTGGGCCGTTCCTTCGGGTGAGGAGAATGCCAGTAAAGATATCATTACGACAGATAGACTCTGTTTCATTCTGACTTTTTTCAAACCATTACCTCCAGGTGAAATTTTTCACAACTAAATTATTTTAACATAGAAAAGTGAAAGCATAGGGAGGATTATTCAAGTCACAGAATTGTAAAATAACGATTGCTAAATAAAAGTAAAATGTTACCATTATTTTGTAGAGATAAAAACATATAGATGGAAGGTGAAAGCGCTCACTCACAAATTATTTACATCATTCTATTTTATCCCTCAAGCCATAATAGCCTACAACATTTTGTATCCCGTCATTTGGGAGCCTGCAGAAGGTTTCACGACAACGCTTTCAGAGAGGATGATTATTGAAATTCTTGTTCTGGCTATTATTATCGCCCCCACTACATCCATTCTCATTTCAAATGAAACGGAACAAGTTCTTGGTGAGGAGTTTATTACATCAGCAAAAGTGCTCGGCGGAAGTTCCTTTTTTATTTTTTATAAACACTTGATGCCTCACTTGAAGACGCGGCTGTTTGTAATCTATCCGAAGATTGTTATTCAAACTCTTCTCATCATGGCTCATTTAGGTTTTTTTACCCTGTTTTTCGGAGGGACGGATGTGTGTTACACACCCTATTGCCATCCACCCAAACCGATCATTCAGGAATGGTCGGGGATGATGGGCACGAATTATCATGAGATAGGCCTCTCCTGGTGGATTTTCATGGCACCGATGATCAGTTTCTCTATGACGATCCTATTGCTTAACGGAATAGCAAAATGCATTGAGGGATTAATGGATACTGCAGTATATAATATAAGAAGAGTTTCAATCAAAAAAGGGGAAGTATCGGAGAACAGAGGAACATCGTTTGGGCCGGAACGATTTTTATTTAGTAAAAGAGCAGGAAATAGAAAGGAAGAGAAGTTCTAAAAGAAGTTACTGGAAAATACTTCTTGTTCCAAAGCTTGCAATCTGTTAATATTTTAAAAACAGTTCAAGGGGTTGGTACAAATGATCACATATCCTTTACTTAATAAAAACGCAAAAATAGGCGTCATGTCACCATCTTCAGGTGTGCCTGCTGAACTTCATCATTTATTGGATCAATCCTCTAACCGGATTAAAAAGAAAGGGTATTCGGTCTCATTCGGTGAAACTGCGTGGACCCAGGAAAAAGCGAAGGCTGCTAGTGCGGACGTCAGGGCTTCAGAGTTTATGAAGATGATGAGTGATGATGCCATTGGCATCGTCATACCTCCTTGGGGAGGAGAGCTTATATTAGAGATTCTCGAGTTATTGGATTTTGAAAACATAAAGAATAAATGGGTTTTAGGTTATTCAGATACAAGTGCATTATTATTCGCTATTACTGTGAAGACTGGTATTGCCACTGCACATGGAACAAACTTTATCGATTTGAGAGGGGAATATTGGGATGAAACAACTGCGATGTGGGAAAAAACATTGTTTACTCCCAAGGGAGGATCTATTATTCAAACCTCTTCAGAGAAATTCCAGAAAGAGTGGAGTCACGACCAACCATCACCTTTTGTATTTCATCTAACTGAACCAACCAGATGGAATACGGTATCACGTAAGAATGAAAGACTAGAGGGACGCCTTCTGGGGGGATGTATCGATATCATCCAGCATTTAGCGGGTACAGAGTTTGGTGATATCACTGCCTTTCAGGAGAAACACTTGGGGAATGAACCGATTCTTTGGTATTTTGAAAACTGTGATTTAACCTCTACCGGACTTCGACGGGCACTAATTGGCTTAAAACTGTCCGGATGGTTTAATCACTGCTCAGGGGTCATGTTTGGGAGAAGTGCTGCCAACACTCCTGTCAATGGGTATCATGTAGAAGAAGTATATAATGAATTATCCATGGAACTTAAGGTGCCTGTTGTCTTTGACATTGATTGCGGACATCAGCCACCTCAAATGACATTCATAAATGGCGCATATGCCGAAGTTGAAATAGCAGAAGGGAAAGGGATCTTGAAACAATTCTTCAATTAGATAGAAACTTACAATTGATATTTGATAGTAGTCAATCCAGAAGACTATTATCTTTGTCTTCAGAAAAAGAACGAAGAATGAAAATGTTCCTCGTTCTTTTTCGGCCTTATAAAAATAACACCATATATTCTTCGTCAAAGTATTCTTCTCTGTATTTTAGCGCCCTCTTTTCAACTCCAAATGAAATGAAGTCCATTGATATATATAATCCCTTTGCTGAAAGATTCGTTGTGACGACTGTGAGGTTTATTTGTTCCAGTTCTTTAAGTTCCCTTGCCTTAAGAATGGCTTTTTCCATCAATGCCCTGGCAACCCCATTCGATCTGAATTCCGGGGTTACGTACATACCAAAGATAGATGCTTTATGTTTCATTTTTTCAGCTGCTTCAGGGACCAGAATCAACATTCCGACAAGCTTGCCTTCCACAAAAGCACCATATGTATAATTTTCACGCTGATCGAGTCTTGCTGCCGTATGTTCGACCGGATTCTTTCTGGCAATTGTTTCTTCATAGCTTGCGCCGAATGCCTCAGGGTTTGTTTGAAGTGCCTCAAGCCTCAACTGAAGATAGGCCTCTGCGTGCGACCTGTCCAATCGTAATACTTCCATTATTTACAACCTCTCTCCATAAAGTGTTATGATAGTAGAACATATGATATTCCTAATTAGAAACATTCGACAGAAATTTGAGAAAATCCTTTTAAGACAAAGGGGGTAAAAAATTGAGCACAAATCAATGTTTGGGATGCCGGCTTGCCAATAAAGAACAGGATGTTCATCTGATCTATGAAAACGATAAACTAAGCTGCATAATGGATCATGATCCATTTAATACGGGTCATGTGATGATCATTCCGAAGGAACACTTGGAAGAAGGCAGTGAGTTTAACGAAGAAATGAACCTTTCTGTAATGAGAGCCGTTCAACTGGTATCAAAAGCCATCAATGGAATATACAACCCGGATGGTATCACGATTTGCCAGAACGGGGGCATCTTCAGTGAATTGACTCATTATCACATGCATGTGGTACCGAGGTACATAGGACAGAATTTTGCCGAATTCTATCAAGAAGACGGAGTTATTGATGAACCCGAGGAACCTCTTGAAACGACAAACGAGAAAATGAAAACCTATATTGAAAGTTTAGTTGAAAAGGAGTATCAAAATGAATCTGAATAAAGATTTTCAAAGAAAATTGGACCAATATGCTGAACTTGCAGTGAAAGTGGGAGTAAATGTGCAAAAGGGCCAGGATTTGTGGGTAGCAGCACCTCTCGGCACAGAAGAACTTGTGAGGAAAATTGTCAGGCACGCTTATATGGCAGGTGCGAAAAGTGTACACGTACAGTGGGAAGATGAAGATATCATCCGTATGCAATATGAACTTGCTCCGGATGAAACTTTCCATGAATTTCCCATTTGGCTGTCCGACGCCCATGAATGGGTGGTCGATCGGAAAGGGGCATTTCTGCAGATCGAAGCGAATGATCCTGATTTACTAAAAGGAATCGATCCGAATCGGATACAGGATTTTGAAAAAGCCAAAGGGTTTGCTCTGGACCGCTTCTTTGAGGCGATTGACACTGATTCCATCAGCTGGTCGATCATCGCCGTGCCGTCCAGGAAGTGGGCTGGAAAAGTATTCCCGCATTTGAAACAGGAAGAGCAGATGGAAGCACTTTGGGACCGAATTTTCTCCTCGGTTCGTGTTGGCTGCGACGATCCTGTATCAGAATGGCGAAGCCATATTGATACATTGAAGAAAAAAGCCAATGAGCTTAATGAGCTGAAATTATCGGGCCTTCACTATACAGCAGAAGGTACCGATCTTACAATTGAGCTTCACGAAGATCATCTCTGGCTTACAGGAGCGAGTACTACACCAACCGGTACTGATTTCATCGCCAATATGCCCACAGAGGAAGTTTATACCGTACCTGTCAAAACAGGAGTGAACGGAACAGTGAAAAGTACAAAGCCACTAGCATACAACGGAAACGTAATAGAAGAACTCACTATCACATTTGAAAAAGGTAAAATTGTAGAATTTAATGCCAGGGAAGGTTTGGATGTTTTAGCAAAACTGATTGAAACGGATGAAGGTTCCTCCTATTTAGGAGAAGTCGCACTCGTTCCACATCAATCACCTATATCTGATACAGGTATTCTTTTCTTCAACACATTATTTGATGAAAATGCCTCGAATCATTTAGCGATCGGTTCCGCCTATCCCACCTGCATAAAGGAAGGGAATGTCCTTCCAGACGAAGCAAAAGAAGAAAAGGGCTTGAATGAAAGCATCGTCCATGAAGATTTCATGATCGGTTCCGCCCATATGAACATAGATGGAATCCTTCAAGATGGCAGAAAGGTGGCGATCTTTAGAAATGGAAACTGGGCATTTTAATCATTCGTGAGAGGACAGCGGAAACTCAGTTCTCCTTTATTAGGATGGATGGAAGGAGTCGATAGGAATTGATTTATGAATTGACGGTACAGATCCGTGTCCCAAATATGCAAGAAGGACGATTGTGGTATGGAACATTATTGAATAGAGAACCTGATTTTGTGCCTCATGAAGGATTTGCCGAGTGGGAACTGCTGCCTGGATGCTGGCTGCAGGTAGCAGAAGGTAAGCCTGCTACTGGAAGCGGACCCATCCGTTTAGGAGTAGCAGACCTGGAGGCGGAGAAGAATCGCTTGATTCACTTACTCGGAGTTGAAGACTTTAGCATTCATTCAAGAGAAGAAGTACCTGTCAAATGGGCAACTTTTAAGGATCCATGGGGGAATGGCATCGGCCTTTTTCAATACTTGGACCAGCAGGAAATCCAGAAAAGGATCGTGACTATACTGGGGAGACATATCCAATGAGTCTATATTCGTTATCTCAGCTATTCAAGACCTTTGCATAACCAGAATGCAACAATCGAGCCCTTTATATGAGCATCTTGCCATAGAAATACCAAAAAAAGATGCCGTCTGCCACTTCCATACACATGCAGCCAGCCACATACCCGAAGAATCTAAAAGAGAGCTTCAAACAAAGGTCAAAGAAATAGGAAAGAATCGAGATATGTTTCATCTATATAATAATATCAGGGATCGAAAGCTTCATCTGGATTGTTTTATTAACGGAAAAGAAGAATGTTATGTGATCGGAAAACAAATGGACATGGAAAATGGTTTGATTGGAATATGACGAAAGAAAATACTTCCAATTGATTTCAATAATGAAAATAGTTAATCTAAATTCACAAAAAGGAGCAGCATCGTATGAAAGAAAAGGAGAGGTTGGTAAAACCTGCTGTTGAACTTAAAGAAGAATACTTAGACTTTTATCTTGAGTGGAAAACTTCCGGTGAAGACATGACTCCAAGAGTAATCAAAAAAGATCCCACTCATTTTGATGAAATGATTCAATCTTTGCATGATGCTGAAAAAGGGGAAAACCTTCCGGCTGGGTGGGTCCCGGTTTCCACCTATTGGTTGTTGATAGATAATAACCGCATAGCAGGTGTGGTAAACATCCGTCACAGTCTGACTGAAAACCTGTTGAACATAGGTGGACATATCGGTTATGGCATCAGGCCTTCAGAAAGAAGAAAAGGGTATGCAACAAAACTCCTTTCACTTACTTTGGAAAAAACAAAAGAACTGGGAATCAAGAAATCTTTGGTGGTTTGTGATAAATGGAATGAAGGTTCTAAACGGACAATCATAAACAATGGAGGTATACCTGATCGTGACTTTATCGAGGAAGACGGAAATGTGATTTTGCGTTTTTGGATTGATACGGAGGGAAACGATGATAATAAATAATGCAGGGCGACAATTTGTGGGCTTCAACCCGATGACCGAAAATGAAATAGAACTATATCACCCGATTGCGGGTTCTTTTGCCATTGTCGATAAAGACGGCAGCTACTTATTGTGTTATAACGTTTACAGGAACCAGTGGGAGCTGCCTGCAGGAAAAAGGGAACTTGGAGAAACATATGAAGAATGTGCAATCAGGGAATTATTTGAAGAAACAGGTCAGAGCCTCGAATCCATGGAGTTCAAAGGGCTGATGAAAATCAAAAATGTCAAAGGAATGATTCAATATAATCCAGTCTATTACTCAAAGGTGGAAACGATTCAACCCTTCATTGAAAATAATGAAACGAATGATATAATGCTTTGGAATCCGGGAATGGAATTAAATGAATATGATGAAATTGACCTTTATCTAATACAAGCTTATTTATTTTTATAAACAATAAAATTGCCGAAAATAATTTGGCAATTTTTTTAATGCGGGAATAAATAGGAAAGAACATGAAAGTATTAATTGACAAAACTACACAAAATAGAAATAATGTGAATAATACTGCATTCTGAACTAGAGTGAATGAGAAGGAAGGAAGAAGGAATGTTTTCTGAAGAGAGAAGAGAAAAGATATTAGAACAAGTAGAAAGTCTCGGACGGGTATTAGCTAAAGATCTTGCCCAGAAATATGGTGTTTCCATTGATTCAATTCGAAGGGATTTATCGATCATGGAAGACGAGGGGTTATTGAAACGAACACACGGTGGTGCTATTCCCCATCCTAAAGCGCGTAATAAACCTCAACATCGTTTAAATCGATACGGGGAAGGTGACGTTCGTCAACATTCAATTGCGAAAGTAGCTGTACAGTATATCAAAGCAGACGAAACTGTTTTCTTCGGTGGATCTTCCATACATTATGTGATGTTGAAATACATACCTAAAAATGTCGCCTTCACTGTCGTAACCAATTCTGTAGAAATTGCTTATCAACTTAGAGATTTTGCAAATGTGGAAACGTACCTGATCGGCGGTATGGTGAAAAGTTCTGGAAATATCACAGACAGCCTGGCAAATGAATGTGCAAAGCAATTCACCGTGGACGTCAACTTTGCAACAGCCGGAGGATTATCCACCCGCGGTCTCAGCCTGGCTACACCTGAAGTGGCGATTTTCCACCAAACAATTTTAACTAATGCAAGATTAAACATCGTGTTGATAGAAAGCTTCAAAATTGGCTCTGATCTGTTTGCAGGAATGACTTCCCCATTGTCAAAACTGGACCTCGTTATCACTGATGATGAAGCAATTGAAGACAAAATTGAACAGCTCCATTCGAATGGAGTAAAGACGATTATAGCAGAGAGAGAAGATCATTAAGTTAAACTAAGCGGGCAATTATATAAGGATATGTTACAATTACTTCTTATATAGATAACATAATCAAGAAGGTGAACCAATGAGCTTTGAAGGACAAAAAATACTCCCTGCAATACGTTCGATGAAGGACTTTGATAAAATGCTTGAGACATCATTTGAATATGGTGTCTTTCTTGATCTACACGTCGGTATGCTAAAAAGTGTGTTCCAATATGCAAAGCAGCAAAACCGGAAGATGTTCCTGCACATAGACCTCATTCACGGACTTGCGAATGATGAATACGGTGCGGAATACATCTGTCAGGAAGTCAAGCCGTACGGAATCATATCCACCAAAGGAAATGTGATTAGAAAGGCGCGTCAAAAAGGTGTATATGCCACACAGAGAATGTTCGTCATTGACTCGAGTGCCATGAACCGAAGTATTGAATTCATACATAAAACCGAACCCGATTACATTGAAGTGCTTCCTGGAGTCGTTCCGAAGATCATAAAGGAAATTCGCGAGAAAACCGGAAAGCCTATATTTGCAGGTGGTTTAATTGAAACGATCGAAGAAGTCGAAGATGCCATTGCAGCCGGAGCTACCGCAATCACAACTTCCGACCGTGCGTTATGGAAGCATTTTGACAGAAACTGATTCTCCCTGCTTGAAATAAAACGGACTGACAACCATTGACAACGTTTTCATTTCTGGGTATGATAGGAAACAAGTTAATACATTGTGTAAAGAGACGAAGAGACTTACGTGAATTCTGCCTTTTAGGGGCCTTTTACGTAATGTCTCTTTTTTTTGTTCTTAAAACGGACTTTATGACGGGAATCAGTTTTCCATTCAAAAATTGGGGATATATATACTTGTAGTCCCAACCTGCAGCAGTTTATGAAAAGGTTCTCTTTCACAATAGTTCAATTGGAAATGAGGGAGTAAACATGACAGCTTTTTTAGGAGAAGTCATCGGTACAGCACTACTTATTATTTTTGGAGCAGGCGTATGCGCAAACGTGAATTTAACAAAATCATTTGCCTATAATTCCGGATGGATCGTCATTACATTCGGTTGGGGACTTGGAGTTGCAATGAGCGTATAT
>NZ_JABMCR010000636.1 GCF_013179555.1 Bacillus haikouensis | reverse complement strand
CCAAGTCAGGCAATCACGATGGGCATCTCAACCATCATGAAAAGCAGGGAAATCCTGCTGCTCGTTTCAGGGAGTTCAAAGCAGGAAGCCATGAAGAAGCTGCTTGAGAATGAAGTAACGGAAAGCTTCCCGGCTTCCATTCTCAGAAATCACCACAACGTCACGATTATTGCGGACAAAGATGCATTAACATTAGTCTAACACCTTCATCAGGATCATGAAGGTGTTTTTTTTAGGTTAGTTCGGTTATTTACAACATTGAAAAACTAGTGACTGCACCGGAAGGGAACCTCCCAAATTTAGAATTGAAGCAATATTCTTTCTTATCCCGATAGAAAATAGCGTGTGAATAGATTAGTATAAAAGTAAGCTTATTATATATATAAATCCTTACCATACTGGACTAACAAATCAAAAAGAGGTGAAGCGCCTTGTTCAAGGAAATGGATATTGATGAATTACTGAAGTCCGGCAAAGAGGACTTTGTTTTAGCCGACGTTCGGTCGCC
>NZ_JABMCR010000635.1 GCF_013179555.1 Bacillus haikouensis | reverse complement strand
TTATCGCTGAGAAGGAGAAAGGCAAATTCTCTAGACAGATCTTTGAAGAGGCTGGATTTGATACAGATATAATTGGTATGGCACGTATTCATGCCGCAAGTAAGAGATGGAGTGCTGCTTATAAAAGGAACGGAGTTTTGGGGCTCAATGACACAAGGAAAGGCAATTCCGGGAGACCTAGAGAACGGGAGTTATCCCTTGAAGATAAGAATGCTCGACTAGAAGCTCAAATCAACCTGCTTAAGGCGGAAAATGAACTTCTAAAAAAGATTCGATTCGCGGAAAGGGGGCTAAAGAAGTAGTCCTCTCCCCAAGTCAAAAGTTCTTTCTCATTCGTTCCGTAATACAGAAATATAAGCTCGAAAAAATGGTGAGATACCTTTGTTGGGTCGCAGGAGTTTCCAGAAGTGCCTATTATAAATACTACTCTCGCGAGTCTCAAGAGCGTAGAAAACAACGGGAAGCAAGGGATGAAGAACTGAAAGAAATCATCTTAAAAGCATTCCGTCATAA
>NZ_JABMCR010000634.1 GCF_013179555.1 Bacillus haikouensis | reverse complement strand
AAGTAGAAAGAAAGTTTTCTTATCTAGAAAAATTAGAATATCAGTCATTATTGTCCGATATGTGTACGGCACTTCAACATAATAATCTGGAATTGCTCGGCAAGACAGCCACTCGCAGTGCTGTTATGAATCAAAAGAACCGTCCTAAGAAAACCCTTCATTCAGTAAGGGAAATATGCGAGTCCATTGGAGGGATCGGCGTGGTAACAGCTCATAGCGGAACTTACATCGGGATAGTCATATCTGACAACGATCGTGAATATTCAGAAAAAATCAAATCCGGGATGGCTTCCTTGAAATCGTTAGGCTATCCGGTCGAGCAATTTAAATCATGCACGAATCATTCATTGAAAAAGGAGGTACCTGTGTAATGGTGATGACAATGGTGGATTTAATAGGGGAAACGCCGTTAGTCCAATTGAAATTAAGAGATCTCAGTAAAGCCTCCGTTTATGCCAAGCTTGAGATGTACAATCCATTCGGGATGAAAGATCGAGTTGCAAAGCAAATCATA
>NZ_JABMCR010000633.1 GCF_013179555.1 Bacillus haikouensis | reverse complement strand
TTAAAGAATACACGCCCTTCCAAGAGAAATATTTCTCTTTGTGTTTCTAATTTGCATCTTTGGTGAATAGTAAAAGGTAGTGTACGTTTATTATTTTGGACGGAAGGTGAAAGAATTGAGAGAGCAGAAATTCATGAAAGAAACTAAAACAAGTAAAACCACGCATGTTCTTCCGCCGGACACGAACCATCACGGTACCTTGTTCGGCGGAAAACTGATGGCATATATTGACGACGTCGCTTCCATCGCTGCCACCCGCCACGCACGCAAACCGGTTGTCACAGCTTCCACGGATTCAGTCGACTTCTTACAACCGATCAAAGTCGGCGACGCCGTGACACTCGAAGCAATTGTCACATACACCGGCCGCAGCTCCATGGAAGTCGGTGTCAAAGTCACTTCTGAAGTCCTGCTGACAGGTGAAACGACAGTCGCAGCGATTTCCTTTTTAACGTTCGTTGCAATCGAGGGCGGAAAACCAGTAGTGATCCCGGAGGTCGTTCCGGAAACAGAAGAAG
>NZ_JABMCR010000632.1 GCF_013179555.1 Bacillus haikouensis | reverse complement strand
GTCTTGCACTCCAATCAACAGCTGAAACCGGTTAAAAACAACATTAAGCTTTAACAGAGTCAAAAAGAAAAATCTAAAAGAATCAAATATGAAGACTATTTTTCAATGATCAAGAAAGGCCTTTCATAGAAGTCATAAAAAAACCGGGAAACTGACAGCTTCCCGGTTTTGGTTGTTATGATAGATGTTGAAGAACAAGTTTGTTGACGAGAGCTCCATCAGCTTTCCCTTTTACTTTAGGCATGATAGCCCCCATCACTTTACCCATGTCAGCTTTTGAAGAAGCACCAATCTCAACCATCGTTTCCTGAACAATGGCTGAAATCTCTTCTTCAGAAAGCTGTTTAGGCATATATATTTCGACGTAAGTCAGTTCTGTTTGAATTTTTCCAGCCAGATCTTCACGACCCGCTTTCGTAAATTCATGGAGGGAGTCTTTCCGTTGCTTGACTTCTCGAGAAAGGACAGTCAACTCTTCGTCTTCAGAGAGTTCCTGTTTTCCAAACTTAATGGCTTCAT
>NZ_JABMCR010000631.1 GCF_013179555.1 Bacillus haikouensis | reverse complement strand
GATTTTGTTGTGAAACTCTTATAATAATGTCCAAAACTCATAGTATGAAAAGTTGATATACGATCCAACTAATTCAAGCAAAGAATTTACCTCTGCAAACAGGATTCAAGCCACTTTCAATGATATTCGTGGCAGTTTTAAAAAATTCAAGCCACATTTCAAATTTTCAAGACACATTCATCATTTACAAGCCAATTTCGTAAAAATACATGCCACTTGTCGAATCATCTTCAGCGTCATCATCCGGCACAAACCAAGCTAAAATCCCCTGGCCAAACCCGTTAATTTGTCAAAACCATTTTTAATACAATCTCAATAAAATGTATACATTACTCAGATAGCTACACCTGGCTACGTTCCCCGCGTGTCCTCACTTCTTTTCCAACACCAGCATTCTTTGACGACCATATAAGAATGCCGATCCCGAGCATCAACAGAATAATTCCCATCCAGGAAATGATGCTTAAATATTCGCCTACTATGAACACTCCCAACAGCGCTGCCGTCAATGGTTCGGCTAATGCAAGAGTAACGGCCGTT
>NZ_JABMCR010000630.1 GCF_013179555.1 Bacillus haikouensis | reverse complement strand
ACATAATTCTGGCTAATTGCAATCATTTAGCCCTAGGCGGTGACCGGGAATGAAGACAAATCAACATCCGTATGATCGATATTATGACTCATTGAAACCAGCGCTTTTCAGCAAGGTGGAGGAATTTGAAATCTTGGGATACGGTAAAGCGAATGTTGACAGGCTTTGGGCTTATTTGACGAAGAAGAAGTGGAAAAAGCCGGAGCAGGATGTGAAATTGTTTCAATTGGTGAGTGATGTGTTGACAGTCAAGCCCGGAGAATATATGAGCTTTGAGACCGTGGAAGCATACCGCTCCCCGAACTGGTTTGAAGATATAAACGAAGAGGAGCTAAATGAACTTCTGAGACCCGGAAAGAAAAGGTAAATAGTCTGAAATTTAATTGACACTCCGATTATTCTCATAGATAATGAGTATGGATTTGTCGAGATTTTACAAATAATTTTTTATCAAATGGTGAAAAACGGCAAGGAGGATTTATACATAATGGTAAAGCGAGGCCGAATAATCGCCTTCTTCTTACTTGTGCTATTACTGGCAG
>NZ_JABMCR010000063.1 GCF_013179555.1 Bacillus haikouensis | reverse complement strand
GGAAATGGCCTGATGAAGGTCATGAATCGCAAGCCTGATAAATGGACTTTCACTCTTAATAGATGAATCCACCTGAATCTCATTCTGAAGCTTTTTCCCTTGATGATAGCTCGTGAGCTTTCTGATTTTCCCGATCAATTGCCGCGTTTCTTGCCTGGTAATGAATTTCGCCGATACGACTGCGTCCACCAGCATGCGGAGTTCGTATAATTCAAAGAGTCGGTATTGGTGGCTGTAGAACTTTGGCAGCCCGTCCTTTTCCTGATTGATGGTAACGTCAAATGAATGATTGATCAAATGATTGATATCATCTTTCAAGGAATTTTTATTAAGTTTCATATCCGGTCCATAAATCTGTTTGAAACGCAGGATGATTTCATCCAAACTCAGTTCATGGTCTTCATCTGTTTCCTGGGAAAAGATGGTCATCAATCTCAGCAATCTTTCTTTGTTATCAATCCTCGTCATAATCTTCCCCTCTCCTCAAGCCTCACCATCTATCAATTTATGTATTTGAGAAGTTATTTTAATATAAATTATCAAGTTCAAGTATCAATTGTCAACATAATTCCAATAAATGAGCAAGAGCTCACAGCTTTAATCAGCTATGAGCCCTTCTTCATTCTTACTTAAAGAAATGGATAACGGTGGGAATGCGGTAATGCTCTCCCTCGTATGCTTTAATTGCGGCTAATATTGTAAAGATTATGGCCAGCAGCCCTACAATCGGAGCAATGACCAATCCGATCAGTACGATAATCAGAATCGAACTGATGACTCCATAAATTGCATAAGAAATCAGAAAATTAAAATACTCTTTTCCATGATAATCGACAAATTCAGATTCATCTTTTTTCAGAAGCCAGATGATGATCGGCCCAATAAAAACAGTAAAAAAGCTTGATACATAAATAAGTGCAGCCATCAATCTTTCATCTTTCGTCGGCATCTTCTTCCTCCTTACTGAAACCTTTGTATTACACCTCTCATTATATTTACGTTCTTCAGCTGCTAAAGTTTCATCTTATTGAAAATTAATACAAACAGTGAACTTCTTCATGAAATGCAGAAAGGATGAATATACGTTTAGTGAGGAGGTTTGTCCGAAGTATATTAAAAGAAAGGTTCGATGCAAAATGGATAAATTTGAAGCATTTGTTCTGGGAATCATTCAGGGGTTAACCGAGTTTCTACCAATATCAAGTACAGGACACTTATTTCTCGGCAGATTCGCCTTTGGATTGGAAGAAGCCGGGTTATTCCTTGATACCATGCTGCATATCGGCACACTTGTTGCCGTTCTTGTCTTTTATCAAAAAGAACTTCTCTATATGATCAAACACCCATTTAGTAAGCTTTCATGGATACTTGTGATCGGGACGATACCGGCTGTTTTCATCGGTTTGTTATTTGAGGATTTCTTTGATGCGATTTCAAAAAGTGGAACTACCATCGGCTGGGAGTTTCTGGCTACCGGATTGATCATGTTCATGGCAGACGGGGTGAAAAACGGTCATAAGAAATTGGAGGATATAAATTATACTGACGCTTTGATTATCGGGAGCTTCCAAGCTGCGGCGATTTTCCCTGCTCTCTCTAGATCGGGTCTTACAATTGCAGCAGGATTGTTTAGAAAACTCGATAGAGAAACTGCAGCTTATTTCTCATTTCTTCTTTCTACACCAGCCATTCTCGGGGGAATTGTTTTTCAAGGGAAAGAAATGTTCAGCGGCCATGTTGAAGCAATCTCTTTTACAAGCTTGGCTGTCGGGACGGTCACTTCGGCTGTATTCGGCTATCTTGCAATTGTTTCGATGGTCAATTTCTTAAAAAAGCACTCGTTAAAGCTATTTTCGTATTATGTATGGGCGTTGGGGATACTGATCCTCATCCTGCAATATTCAGGCGTAATGTAGGAGGTACAGATGAATCACGAATGGTTAGTCAATTTACTCACTTTATTATCGGATTGGGGTTATATCGGAATCGCACTCGCTTTGATGATCGAAGTCATTCCCAGCGAGCTAGTGTTAAGTTATGCGGGATTCATGGTCAGTACGGGCAAGCTTTCCTTTATCGGGGCTTTTCTGAGTGGTGTTATCGGGGGTACTGCGGCCCAGCTCTTTCTTTACTGGCTTGGATATTACGGGGGAAGACCTTTTTTTAAGAAATACGGTAAATACCTGTTTATTTCCGAAAAACATATTGAATCTGCTGAATCATGGTTTGACCGTTACGGAACAATCGTTATCTTCACTGCCCGCTTCATTCCTGTGGTCCGGCATGCCATCAGCATTCCTGCAGGAATCAGCAGGATGTCTTTGACAGCTTTCACACTTTATACGTTTGCTGCCATGCTCCCCTGGACCCTGCTGTTTATGATCATAGGAATGGAGCTTGGTATCCATTGGGAACATATTGAAGTAGTAGGCGTCAGATACCTCAAACCTTTAAGTATAATTGCCATAGCTGGAATTTGTTTATACCTGTTATTTTCATATTTTCGAAATAAAAAGAAATCTTAACTTCTATTTTGTCAAAAAAATGATTAGAATAGGAGTTAAATGAAAGGATTAATCATGAATTCGATACTATTATTAAATGCAGCCATATATCCAATCACTTCGTCACCCATTCCAAATGGTTCCATCTTTATTTCTGAGGGGAAAATCAAGCAAATATATCCACATAAAATAGAAGCGCCTGCCAACATAAGGGTGATTGATTGCAGGGGGAAGTATGTTTTTCCGGGATTCATCGATACCCATACACATTTGGGATTATATGATGAAGGGACAGGCTGGGCGGGGAATGACGCAAATGAAACGATTGAGCCAATGACCCCTCATATCCGTGCGTTCGACGGAGTTTACCCGCTCGACCCAGGTTTTCAGGATGCCCTTAAATATGGTGTTACTGCAGTGAATGTAATGCCAGGCAGTGCCAACGTCATAGGAGGGACAACCTCTGTCATCAAAACGCATGGAACTTCCATACACTCCATGATGATCAAGGAGACTTCAGGATTGAAGCTCGCCTTGGGGGAAAATCCAAAACGTATACACAGCAATGGAAATAATGATTCGATTACCAGAATGGGTATCATGGGAATGCTTCGGGAAGCATTCTTCTCAGCCAAATATTGTGATCAGCCTGAGGAATTGAGAGTGGCACCTCTGGTCTCTGCTTTGAAAAAGGATATACCGGTAAGGATACATGCTCATCGTGCCGATGATATCCTCTCCGCGATTCGATTTGCAGAAGAATTTGATTTAGATTTACGGATTGAGCACTGTACAGAAGGTCATCTTATTGCAGATGAATTAAACGGGCGAAATTTAAGAGTATCCGTCGGTCCGACTTTTACACGCCGATCGAAAGTAGAGCTGAAGAATAAAAGCTGGGTTACATATCAAAAACTGACAGAAGCAGGCGTTGAAGTGTCAATTACGACAGATCATCCTTACACCCCGATTCAGTACTTGAACATGTGTGCAGCAATCGCCGTCCGGGAAGGTCTTGACGAACAGAAGGCGTTGGAAGGAATTACAATTCTCCCTGCTGAAAACCTGGGGGTAAGTGATCGAATCGGTTCTTTGGAAGCTGGGAAAGATGCAGATTTGGTGGTGTGGAACCATCACCCGTTTCACTTTATGGCTAAGCCGGTTTTCACGTTTGTAAATGGTGTAATCGCATATCAGAATTTGTAGAAATTTGTTATATTTTTTTAGCGAAATTAAGCATTTTCCCTATTCCCTTTTTATATAATTTCATATATGATACAGAAGGATATTTATTTCCGATTACAATGTTCTTTAAGCTCGATCTATTTATAATAGAGCGATTGTAATGGAGGGAAGGCAAAAGGTGCGCCACCAGTTTCTTGACTGGTCTTAGTGGGTTCGATTCCCACCCCGAAATTTTTTAGTTAACTTTTAAAAATTTCGAGGGTGGGATCGTACGCATGCAGACTGCCCTCAAGGAGGGTCTACTATGATCAAGAAACGTGATTTACAGGACTGTCATGCTCTGTATGACCTGTTGGTGCACCCGGATGTCTTCCCTTTTGTGCGTCAAAAAGCATACTCGCATGATGAGTTCCTCTTCTTAACAAAGCAGACAATTGAAGCAGAAGAACGTGGAGAGTTGATCTCACGCACCATTATCGATGAATGGGGCAATGCCATTGGCACTATCAATTTATTCGATATCCAGGAAAACGCCGGTTTTCTAGGCACCTGGATCGGCAAGCCTTTCCACGGCAAAGGCTATAACAAGCCTGCGAAAGATGCATTTTTTCATGAACTTTTCTATGAGCTCGGTATGGAAACGATCTTTATGAGAATTCGCAAAATCAATACCCGTTCACAAAAGGCCGCACAAAAATTACCTTATGTTGTGAATGCCAATGAAACAAGAAAAGCTCTTTATGAACAATTAAATTCATCCGAAGAAGTATATGATCTTTACGAGATTCCTAAAGATTTGTACACACTTCATTTGTATCAGGCTGTGGAAGAACAGGAAGAACAGGCTATGGAAGCCTAACATGTATCAAAGTCAGAGAACCTATTAATCGACTGTCACTTACTTGCAGTCGATTTTTCAACTTGTCCCGGGCATGATGAATTCAGTACGCTGCTAAGAAGAATCAACCAATAAATAGCTGGCTTCTATGCACTTATAAACATAGAAGCCAGCTATTTCATTATTTCTTCTTTGCCAGTTTTTCAAAATAAAGGTTTCTCACAACAAATGTTTTATAGTTTTCGAGTTTCCGTTTATCGACAGGATGATAGTTGAAGCCCATCTTTTTAAGCTCTTTTATATACCATCCTTTAGAATATTGATAACTCATACCATCCTCTCCCCCTTCACCTATTTATACACTATATGCGTAAAGGAAGAGATTGAGTTATTATTTCGACATAGCGGCAAGTTCCTGATACATGTCCTTTATCGTGTATGCCTTTTGTCCACTTCTCATGTTTGAAAGGATCGCCTCCTGGCTTCCTTTCAATTCGTTGACTTTATTCAAAAAGCTTTCTTTTGTCAGTTCTTCTTCTTCAAGTTTCAGCGCATACCCGTGCCCTACAAAAGAGTCGGCATTTAAAATCTGATCCCCTCTGCTGGCTTCCCTTGAAAGCGGAATGAGAAGCATAGGCTTTTTCAATGCCAAAAATTCAAAAATGGAATTCGATCCTGCACGTGAAATGACATAATCGGTCATCGCTAAATAATGCGGAAGTTCACCTTTTAAAAATTCATATTGCCTATAGCCCTTTTGAGTATATTGTTCTTCAATATTCCCTTTACCGCAAATATGGATGATTTGAAATTGAGCTAACAGATCAGCGATATTCACCCTTACTGATTCATTGATCTTTCTCGCCCCTAAACTGCCTCCCATGATCATCAGGACAGGTTTTTCTTCATAAAACCCTGACAGTCTTTTTCCTTCTGCCGAATCACCTTTGAATAATTCTTCCCGAATGATGGCACCGGCACATAATGACTTTTCCTGCGGGAGACTCTTTACGGTTTCAGGGAAAGTCGTGAATATTTTCGTTGCGAAAGGTACTGCCAGTTTATTGGCTAATCCCGGTGTGACATCTGATTCATGGATCGCAACTGGCACCTTTGCCATTTTAGCTGCCATTACTACAGGCACAGATACAAATCCGCCTTTCGAAAAGATGATATCCGGTTTGGTTTTGCGGATCACCATTAATGCCTCCATGAGCCCTTTCATCACTTTGAAGGGATCTGTGAAGTTTTTCCAGGAGAAATAACGGCGCAGCTTACCACTCGAGATACTTTCATAAGGAATATGTGGAAACTGATCCGTGATGATTTCTTTCTCTATCCCGTCTTCAGAACCTATATAGGTCACTCTCCATCCTTCCTGTTCAAAATGGGGAATCAATGCTGTGTTCACTGTGACGTGTCCAGCAGAACCACCGCCTGTAAATAAAATATGTTTGTTCATATATGTACTCCTATCTAGTCATTATCACTTATCTTTTTTAACTATCCATATACACTTTATCAAAAATGCGCTTCGGATAGAACAATGAATTAATCTTTCCTCTTATTCCCTTCGGAAGCGGCAATGACACTCTAAAGATTTTTCAGTACTTACTTTCCAATTATTATGGTACAGTATGGTAGTGCATTTGGTAATTGCAGCATGCATTCACCAACATTTACAGCAAATGAGCATAAGGAGTCAGACATATATGAAACAGACATACAGCATAAAAGGAAAGCTGTCACAGTTTTCGATGATTCTAGTCCCTATTCTGATCACTCAACTCGGCATGTTCTCTATGAATTTCTTTGATACGATCATGTCCGGACAATTCTCCCCTAATGATCTGGCAGGAGTAGCTATCGGGTCTTCGCTCTGGGTGCCAGTCTTTACCGGACTTAGCGGAATACTGCTTGCCGTTACACCGATCGTCGCACAATTGATTGGAGGTGGAAGAAAGAGAGATGTGCCACATACCGTTTTTCAAGGGGTCTATGCAGCCGTCTTTCTGTCACTTCTTGTCATGTTAATCGGCATGATTGTTCTAGATCCCATTCTGAACGGCATGAACCTTAACGAAAACGTGCATCGTGTTGCCAAAGATTACTTGACCGCGTTATCAATCGGGATGATCCCCTTGTTTATCTACAACGTATTGCGATCCTTCTTCGATGCACTTGGTTTGACAAGAGTGACCATGTTCATCACCCTGCTATCGCTCCCGATAAACGTTATATTGAATTATATTTTCATATTCGGAAAGCTCGGTGTTCCTGCCTTTGGCGGCGTAGGAGCAGGCTACGCTTCTGCGATTACTTATTGGATCATCACGATCATTGCTTTCTGGGTCATCCAAACGAAACGTCCATTTCAGGATTTCCATATATTCAACACGATGCAAAAACCTAATTTCAGTAAGTGGAAAGAAATTTTCAAAATCGGTGTACCCATCGGATTATCCATATTTTTTGAAGTCAGCATCTTTTCTGCTGTTACATTATTGATGAGTGAATATAAAACAGCAGTCATCGCAGCACACCAGGCAGCGCTCAATTTTGCATCATTTTTATATATGATTCCGTTGAGTATCTCAATGGCGCTGACGATAGTAGTCGGCTTCGAAGTCGGTGCCAAAAGGCTTAAAGATGCGAAAGCTTACAGCTGGATGGGCGTAAGTATCGCTCTTATACTGGCCATTATTTATGGTGTGATTCTATATGTATTCCGAAATGAAATATCGCATCTATACAGTGGTGATGCATATGTTCTCGAGCTTATCGGTCATTTTCTATTGTATGCGGTCTTCTTTCAGCTTTCTGATGCGATACAGGCTCCGGTCCAGGGGGCTCTGCGAGGTTATAAAGATGTGAATATCACCTTTATCATGGCACTGATTTCCTATTGGGTGATCGGTCTTCCACTCGGCTATCTATTGGCAAACTTCACGGGCTTAGGACCCTATGGTTACTGGCTTGGCCTTACTTCCGGATTGACAGCAGGGGCTTTGACTCTTTCAGGAAGACTGCTTTTTATTCAGAAGAGATTCAGAAAAGATTATATGAAAGAAATGAAAGCATAGCAAAGAAGATTCGCTCGATCTCTAAGAGCGAATCTTCTTTTTTTATTTGTGAAAAACTTTACCGAGGACATCTTTTCCTCCAGTAACCGGAATCACCGCTCCTGTTATAAAATCCGATTCCTCCCTGCAGAGAAATTCCACTACTCTTGCTATGTCTTGTCCGGTACCAGGTCGTCCGACCGGCGTGGTGGAATCTTTTTTCTTCTGGGCATGGACAATTTCGTCTTCTTTCCATTGTCCCACGATATCACCGGGACAAACCATGTTTGCCGTGATTCCATTTTTGGCTTCTTCAATTGAAATTGTTTTCGTAAATGAAGCAAGCCCCGCTTTCGCAGCTGCAAAAGCGGAACGATAGATCCAACCAGGGGAAGTTTCTACCCGGTCATACCCAAATGTGATGACTCTTCCCCATTTTTTTTCTCTCATTCTCGGAATCATCCCGCGAGTCAGGTAAAAGACACTGTTGAGATTACCGTTTACTATGTAATTCCATTCTTCAGGGGAATATTCATCAAATGTCTTTCTTTCTTTAACATAAGGACCAGCATTATGGATCAGAATATCAATGCCATCACATTTTGCATTTATTGCCGCTGCCACTTTTTCACAGGCATCAGGATTTGAAACATCTCCTTTTACGGCAAAAACTTCATTACAGTAAACATCTCGTAAATGCTGGACGAAATTATTCGCATAATCTCCATCGCTTCTATAATTAATGAACACATTGTATCCTTTTTTGGAAAATTCAATAGCTGCTTGGCTCCCGATTCCTTTAGAGCCACCGGTTATCAGAACTGATTTGTCTTTGCTCACCAAAATCCACTCCAAAAAATCTTTATATTACCATACTAAGAATCATTTAGATGAAATGCAACTATTAGCTGTATATCAAAGAGTTATGCGAATCCATTAATACCCGCATGTATTGATACAAATAGAAAAAAAGCAGCCTCTGCTAAGAGGCTGCTCCCATTCATATCCTATTATTTAGAAATGAATTGCTGTGTCCAGTAGTGTCCATTTTCAATATGACCTACACCGATATGAGTATAATTAGAGTTCATGATGTTTTTACGATGACCTTCACTATTCATCCATGCTTGTACTACTTCTTCTGGAGTAGGCTGACCCATCGCAATGTTTTCACCAGCTGAAGAATATTCGATACCGAATTGCTTCATCATGTCAAAAGGTGAACCGTATGTCGGGCTGTCATGAGAGAAGTAGTTATTCGCTTGCATGTCGCGAGATTTTTCTTTTGCAACTTTACTTAACTCAGCATCCACTTCAAGTGCCGGAAGTCCTTGCTTTGCACGCTCTTGGTTTGTAAGTTCAACCACTTTCTGCTCATATTGGCTTAACTCGCCAGTTTCAGCAGCAGGCTTTGCTTGCTGTTGTTGTTTCTGAGCTTGAGGTTGAGCTTGTTGTTCCTGGGCCTTTGGCTGAGCTTGTTGTTGTTCCTGAGCCTTAGGCTGCGCTGGAGCAGGTGCTTCTGCTTCAGGAGCTTTTTGTTCAGGTGCAGGAGCATCAGCTTTTGGTGCTTCCTTAGGTTGAGGTGCTTGTCCTTTCAAGCAATCTTGAAAATTGATATTCTGAGCATTTGCTCCATATTTTGATAGAATATCTTGAATATATTTATTTAATTCCTCTTGATTACCATTTAGTTGAAAAGTTTTCACTTGAGTTTTTACTTGTTCTGGACTTGCAGCGTCTGCACTGCCTGCCGCTAATGGTGATGCTAATAATGTTAATGCTGTTGCTGCTGATAACAATTTTTTCTTGTTCATAAAGATGAATTCCTCCTTAGTGAATGTGTTGTTTTCTTGCTGCACATTCATCATAACACCCTTTTGTTGTTACAATTACGGGAGGAATTGGTAATCGAGTTCAAATTGTTCATTTATGAAAAACAATTTATCATGTAAGCTAGCAATCTCAGATAAATAAAGGATTCAATTTTTTAACTTACATTTCCGCAATAAGAATTATTTTACTCAGTGAACTAAAATTTACCGCAAAAAGAATGTTGACACCATTCGTAATCAAGTCCTTTTGTAACGGATATTACAAATCCGTGTCAAAAATACGGGCATTTTATCCCATTGATAGGCTTTTTTTGCACGGGTTGTTCCTTTCCATCCTTATATATCCCACTACGTTGAATCCCAAACCTCTTAATTGTCTGACCCCGACATTGCATTCAACTGCAGAATTTCCAAGCACAACAATCTGTTCGGCCGGGATTTCATGTGCATGACGTTTCAAGTATCCGCAAGGAATGGCTAAAGTCTGGTCGCAGGATGATTTATATGATTCCTGATAATCCCTGACATCAATAATGACCTGAGCATCATTCAGAGTCTTCTCATTCAATCGTTTAACGCGGACTGGTGCATAACGATAGTACAGTGTATAGGAAAGCAAACTAATAGTAAGGATCATTAGTAACAGCATACTGTATCATCCTTTTCATTAAACTATGTTGTATTATATACCTTGCAGGGTATGAAGAAAAGAAATAAGTCCCGAAATATGATAATTTGGTTTTAAATCATCGGATGAACTTTTCAGATCTCTTCATTCAGTAATTCAAGCATTTCTATATGTAACCGGAGCAGTTCGATTTTACTATCAGGAGATAAATCAGATTCAAGAATTCTTTTAGCTGAAGATACATATTTGGCATTCAATGGCTTTCTAACACGCGGATGACTGTTTTCGTCGAGCAGTTCCCTCATAATGGCTTCTTTCAGAATGACCTCTGGTGCTTTGTTCCCAGCAGGAAGGAGCCGATTCTTCCAAATGGACCGATAATTTTCAAGCAATATATGATATGTATTGATACCCATAGTAAAACTCCTCACATAAATTTTATTCAGCTGAGCATAATAGAAAAAAAAAGAAAGGTGATTCTTATGACTACACCGTATCGTTGTCCGAATTGCAGGACGAACCGAACAAGGTTTAACATCATTCAACAAGTATCGCAGAGTGTGAAATTGGACCCCCAGTCAGGTCAGGTTGTTCAACAGTATGAGGAAGACAGCCTCGATCCTTTCCATCTGGCTTATAATGGTCCTGAACTTAAAGTTCAGTGTGCTGCTTGTGGATTGGTAGAAGATGAAATGACCTTCAAAAAATTCGGCGAAAGTACACATTAACAGTAAAAGGGTTAACCAACTCGGTTAGCCCTTTTTGTATATTGATCACTATCAGAGTTCAGGTGTGATCGATTTCTTCAAGTCCTCGTATAATTTCTGATTTATGTAATCCTTCACCAATAACGACAAAATTAGTCGTATACTTCATATCAGCCTGCATGAATAAAGGCATCCCGTATGAATATTGAAACATCGCAGGATATTTTTTGCCTCTGAACGGTATGTACCCTTTCATTCGGTAAATAGTCTCTGGTTGTTGTTTAACCCATTGTTCAAACTCTTCACCATCAACAGTACCCTTAAACGTGTAAACCACTGCCTGTAAGGCAAGCTGATCGTCAATTGCAGCCCTGTCGTAAGCATCGAAATCATGAAACGTTTCCGATGAAAATATATCTTTCATCGATACCTTCGCATAATTCGTCATGAATATTTTTGCATTTGAGTTCAAATGTTGCAAGTCATAAACGAGACTCCCTTGTTCCATTTCGGTAAGCAGATCCATTTTATTCGCGATTATATATTGGGCATGCCTGATCTGTTCCCTCATCAAATGCAATACAGCAGGACTGAACTGAGAACGGTCTTTCCATTGCTTACCATCGACTACTGTAATGATGCCTTTGAATTCAAATCTTTCTGCAAACAACGGGGAAAGAATCGAATCCACTACCTCTACTGGATGAGCAGCGCCTGTTGTCTCGATGATGAGCACATCGAATTGTTCGTTGACTAATAGCTCCTGTAATTGAGACTCCAATTTTTCAGAAATGGTACAGCATATACACCCGTCCAGGAGTTCCCGCAAAGCGGTATCACCTTCCACTGCATCACTATCGATCGAAACATTGCCCAACTCGTTCATTAAAACAGCCGGTTTCTTCTCTTCAACTTTTAATGACTGCAGCACTTCTTTTAATAAAGTGGTCTTTCCGCTCCCAAGAAACCCGGATAATATAAAGACTTCTTTCTTCATTAGTTGTCACTCCCCTCTTTATTTCGATCTCATCTCTTCATTTTATATAAAAGCTAAATTAAATACAATGAAAGGCCAATCGTTTTTTTGTTTGTTCTAAGGGCAGACCGGACAGTTATATAATAGAAGAAGACTGTTTGGTGAAGGCGGGGATTTCCATTGTTCTATGAAAAAATTGTGCCTTTAAGACTCCGGGATTTCCTTAAAAATCCTTCGCATGAATCATTAAAAGAGTTATTGCTGCATAATACAGGGGAAACCGATTATGTGGATTTCAAATCTGATTGGATCGAAGTCTCCAAGCTTGCTAAACATGTATTGGCCATATCCAATTCAGGAGGTGGCTGCATCATCATCGGTGTGATGCAATATGATGATGGGTCAATAGAGTTGAAAGGATTAACTGATGATGAATTCTTAGATAAAGCCGATGTCGATAACAAACTTCAGCATCTCCTTCCAAAATATTTACGTTACAGAACCGAGGATTTCATTTTTACCGGTAACATCCACCCCCTTTTAAACATGAAACGCTTCCAAGTACTTATTATTGATTACGATCCGAGATATGTCCCCTATACCTCCGTTGTCACAAGAGGAGAACTCCGCTATGGTGCCATCTATGTGCGCCAAGGAACAAAAACCATTGAAGCCACAAATGAACGACTTGTAGAGGTTATCCTGAGAAAAGTTCAATCCGGCGGTTCAGACAGTGACGAACGATCTCTCCAGGAACACTTGGAACATCTGAAAATTCTTCAATATGAATATGACCACACTGATGACGATAAATATAAACAATATCTATATCAATTGATCGTAAGAAAGATGCAACGGATCGAAAGCTACCTTGACCTCGACGCATCAGAATTTCATTCCTGCTGATATTTAATTCATTTTTATAATTGAATGAACTCTTTAAGTGCTTCAAGGTTAGTTTGTCCTTCCATTTCCAATACCTGCCCGTCACCTGGCTTTAAGACATTCCGATAACTTCCCTCAACTGGTATTCGAAGAGTCTCGATATTATCAACTGGGTGAAACATGAATGATATGCCATGTTTCATCACTTGATCAATCGATAAGGATGTTTCAATATTCTTAAAGCTTTCACGAACAAGACCTATGGCAGTTGAAATACCATTACCCGATTTTATTTTATCCATAATATTTTTTTCAGCCAATGCAATGATTTCCTGCTGTCTGTCCACCCTGCCGAAATCACTTTGAATGTCACCTCTAAAACGGACATACTGCAGGATTTCCTCTCCTTTGAGCAGTTGTTTGCCTGGCTCTTTTGTCCATTTCCAGTGGTTTATCATCCCTTCAGAAACAGTAACCTGCACTCCTTCCGGAAAAATGATCCCCATCATATTAATGAAGTCCTGAAAATCAAGGCTTACGGTATGATTGATCTCAAGATCAAAATTCTGCCGCAAGGTCTGTTTCAATAATTCATTGCCTCCCCAGGAATAGGCATGATTTATTTTGCTTTTCCCATATCCCGGAACCTCCACATAAGTATCTCTCATAATGGAAATGAGTTTGACCGTAGTCTGTTCTGGAACATATTGAGCGACCATCAGCACATCTGCCCGTTCTGCTTCATTTTTACGCTGATCTGATCCCACGACAAGGATATTGACCGGTTCTTCTTTCTCAATACTGTTTATTGGGAATATCGATTTCGATTCTGTTTTATCTCCTTTGGTACTTTTCAACCCTGCAGCATCATTTACCTTTGTCATTTCAGGTTGAAGACTTGTATCATTCATTACTAAATAGACTATAAATGTCAAGACAAGTATTAGTGGAATGGCTGTCCATTTTCTCATCATAAATCACCTCAAACTTTACTATCATTTTTGGTCATATGCATTTCTTCTATACAAGTAAGCAGGAGGGAATTATTGAACAACACAAAAAGATCTCAGGAAAATTCCTGAGATCTTTTAAATTCATTATTTTTTTAGAATCTCAGCCGCTTTTTTGAATTGAGGATCATTTTCTTGCAGTTTCTGACGGAGATTCTCCATGAGTTTCAGGGTCGTCTCCCCTTTGAGAACTCCGGTAACTTCAAGTTTATTGTTTTCTTGGAATTGCTGCACGGCACTCTTCGTATCTTCATCAAAGAAGCCGTCAACATTCCCTGGATTTATTTCCAAAGCTTTTAACATCTGTTCTGCTGTTTTCACTGCATCGGACATATCACTTTCTTTTAACTCTTTATCTGGATTGATGAATGGTAGCTGTGCGTATTCAGGCATTTTCACTTCATAATCAGGATTGATGCCTTTGTCATGAATCCAATTCCCTTCAGGCGTCAGCCATTTGGCAGTTGTAAATTTCATATTTGAACCATCTTCAAAAGTCTCTGCGGTTTGGACCGTTCCTTTTCCGAAGGTTTTCGTCCCTACCAATGGAATTTCATTCGATTCACTGACTGCAGCAGCTAAAATTTCAGAAGCACTCGCACTGCCTTCATCCACGAGGATGGCTGTTGGTACATTTACTTTCTGACCGCCTTCAGACACATATTTTTCAACCTTGCCGTCATGGTTTTCAACTTGGAATAGTACTTCTCCTTCCGGAACAAAAAGATTGGAAATTTTGACTGCCTGCTCAAGAAGTCCACCTGGATTTTGTCTCAAATCCAGAACAAGCTTCTTCATTCCTTTATCCTTCATCTCGTTTAAAGCATTGACCAATTCTTTATAAGTGTTGTCAGAGAAGCTGGTGATCTGAATTTCAGCTACTCCATTTTCCTTCATTTCAGCATATACTGTTTCGATCGGAATCTCATCTCTTGTGATCGTAACTTCCATATTCCCTTCTTGCCCAGGGCGCTGGATCGTCAAATTCACCTTGGTTCCTTTTTCACCGCGGATTAAAAGGACAGCGTCGGTTACAGACATTCCTTGGATACTTTCGCCATCGACCTTTATGATTTTATCATGAGGCTGTAAACCTGCTTTTTCTGCAGGTGATCCTTTAATCGGGGATACGATTGAAATATACCCATCTTTCTCTTGAATTTCAGCTCCGATTCCCTCAAAAGATGAAGAAATGCTTTCTTCAAACTTTTTGGCTTCTTCCTGATTCATGTAATCGGAGTAAGGATCTCCAACGCTCTCAATCATACCGTTAATTGCTCCATTAACCAGTTTTTCCTGTTCAAGATCCTTATAATAATTTTCATTCAATTTATCATAAGCTTCATAAAGCTTGTTGAACTCAGAACGTTCTGTTACGCCTACATTCACTGCCTTTTCATCTCCGAACGCCAACGCAAATGTCGTTATTCCTGCGGTAGCAAAAACGAGAAAAAAGAGGAGCATCACAAATTTGAATTTTTTTATTTTCAGATAGCTTGATTGGTTTTCTTCTTGATGTACTGATTGTTCTTTTGTTTTATCTTGTTCCAAGGCTTCCACCACTTTCATTGCTATGTATCTTGAGAATTTCCGTTTAGAATAACATGAATATTTACTATGGACAATCCTATAACTTCTTCATTTTATCAGCTTTTTTCATTTAGCGAAAGGAATATCTCCACCTCTATCTTTATCATGTGTCAAAAGCGTGGTAAAAAAACCTACCGTACTTATGGCAAACAAAGAATACAAAAACGACTCTGATCCAATGATGGACCACCCAATTAATACAACCATACTGTCAATTGCAAATATCAACTTGCCTACATTGAATCCAAGGCTTTTCCCAATCAGCTGCGCCAATAAGTCCGTGCCGCCAGTCGCTGAATCAGCTCTCAGCATGAGGCCGATTCCCACTCCCACAAATGCGCCGCCAGTGAAAGCGCTGAGTAACGGAGAAATGTTATATAAATCATGCCATTCATCAAAAAAATCAATCATAAAAGAAGACAGCCATAAACCGTGTATACTGTTATAAAAAAGCGATCTGTCCTTAAAATAAGCGATCAAATACAGTGGTATGCTCAAAAGGATGATAGTAAGTCCTGATTTAAATCCGAACCAGTAGTGAAAGATAAGCCCGATTCCAATCATGCCCCCATCCAGAAACTGGTGAGGGACAAAGAACAGATTAATTCCTATGCCGATCAGAATGCTTCCTGCCACCAAAATGAGAAATCCCCTGACCATTGACCATCCCCCTATCCTTAAAAAGACAACCTCTCCTTTATTGTTCTATGTTGAAAAAGCCAAAAAAAGTATTCTATTTTTTCGTGCTATCTTTTTACTCCTGACTTAATTTCACTTTGCTGAATGGAAGGGACAGGTGTTAATATGCATGGCTCAGCACGCTTGTTTTCAAATAAAAAAGCAGGAAGCTTTATAAAGCTTCCTGCCTTCTTAATTAGATCTTTTTCACGTTATTAAAATATTCTTCAAGAGTCCAGTCATTCTCGTGGATTACTTTCGCGGCCTCAAGTCCAACATATCTGAAATGCCATGGCTCATATTGGTATTTAGTAATATCGACTTTATCCTCTGGGTATCGTAGGATAAACCCAAATTTATAAGCATTTTCGGCAAGCCATTTCCCTTCCTTGGTTTCACCGAATTTGATATTCACCTGAAAATCATTGCTTTTACTTGAAATGTCCATTGCCAGCCCTGATTGATGCTCGCTTTGACCGGGCGGCGCAACTGCCATAACCGCTTTTTCTTTTCCAAACTGCTCGATTTCACGATTTAACAGCATTTCTTGGTAATCGTAAGAACGATAACCGGAAATGGCTGTAAGGAAGATTTGCTCAGACTTCGCTGCTGCAAACATCTTCTCCAATTCTCTCGCTGCTTCTTCACGGATATAGGCTTTCTCGATTTCCTGATTTCCGAAAACAAAAGGAACCTCAGGACGTACCAAATCGGCCGGTTTATACTCTCCGAGCGCGAATTCCTTATTTACCAGTGCAAGGATATTGGCAGGGTTCTGAATAACCTGCTTTCCATCCACTACCTTCACATCATTAAAAAAATGTGATTCCAATTGGAGTTCAGGCGGGACGGTTTCTTGTTCGGGCTGCTGTTGATTAGTGTCATCCTGAGGAGTCTCTTGAGGAGCCCCTGCACTCTGACCGTTATCATCAACGTTTTCTTTCTTCTCTTCTGTGTCTTTAGTGCCTAATAAATCCTTTGACCATTCTTGTGCTTGCTGACACCCCGATAATAAAATAAGGGAACCGGCAATAACCAGGATGACCTTTTTCATACTTTCACCTAGTTTCTCTTTATTGTACATCCTACATCTTAACACGAATCCTGCATCCTGTAATCAGGATAATCCTACTGGCTGCTGTATTGTTCCATAATAAAACTGCTTACTTTTTAGTAAGCAGTTCAAAGAAAACGTTATCTTTACTATTTAGGCCTTGACCGCAGCTTCCAGAGCCACTTCAATCATTTCATTGAATGTAGTTTGACGCTCTTCTGATGAAGTCTCTTCACCAGTCAGAATATGATCGCTTACAGTCAGAACGGAAAGAGCATTCCGCCCATATTTAGCTGCTAAAGTATAAAGTGCGGAAGTTTCCATTTCAATTGCAAGAATTCCATATTGAGCCCATTTTTCATGCTCCGCATTATCGTTGTAGAACATATCAGCTGTAAATACATTTCCAACCTTCAAGCTCAAACCCTTCTCGATTCCACTGTCGTAAGCCCGTTTCAATAAATCAAAGTTTGCTGTTGGAGCGTAATCAATTCCATTAAACGTCAAACGGTTCATCTGTGAATCTGTTGATGATGTCATGGCAAGAATGACATCGCGAACTTTCACATCCTTCTGAATAGCACCACATGTTCCGACACGGATCAGGTTCTGAACATTATAGCTCTGCATCAGCTCATTGATATAGATGGAGATGGAAGGCACACCCATACCGGTACCCTGCACACTGATCCGTTTACCTTTGTACGTGCCTGTATACCCGAACATATTCCGAACTTCGTTATAACATACCGGGTTTTCCAAAAAAGTTTCTGCTATATATTTTGCTCTTAACGGATCTCCAGGAAGTAATACTGTTTCTGCAATTTCATTTTCTTTCGCATTAATATGTATACTCATCTTACTATTCCTCCTAATAAATGACTGCCTGAGGTACTATTGTAATCCTTTTCTTTTACATATGCAACGATGCTGAAGCTTTATGGATAGGAAGAAACCAACTGGTAAAACTAACGATAGAAGGAGGTATGATCATGACAAATGAAAAAATGAGTAAAAAGCTTCAGCAGGCTGTTCAGCATGCAAATGAAACAAACCCTTCTACTCGAAATCGTACTAAGCCTAACTCTTCAAGGAAAGAAAGACAGAAATCTTAATCGGGGAGAGATGAATGATGGGTAAAAAACATAGAAACAGAATCAATTCACCAAAGAAAAACAATCATATATCTAAGGATGCGATCGAAGCAGAGCATAATGCTCATGCGAAAGAACATGATGTTCAAAAAAGAAAAAATGGTCCTGGTCACCATATTTGATCAACTTAAAAGAGGCTGGAACAAAACACTTTTGTCCCAGCCTCGTTCCTACGATTAGTCAAGTACTAACTCATAAGTTGAAGGATTATTCACTATTATTTGTGCATAGGAAATAAACCTCAGCTATTCATAATTTTAAACTGAGGATATTCATGGTATACTAAACTACATATTATTGGTCCATAGAGACCGCGTGCGAGTAATCGTACTTTGTATTGTTCCTGACCATGGAATATATACATTTTAGTAGCTTATTCA
>NZ_JABMCR010000629.1 GCF_013179555.1 Bacillus haikouensis | reverse complement strand
TCTCTGCAGGTGGGGGAGATCATTTTGAAAGTGAATGGAGCAGAGGTCAGTACAGAACGGGGTTTCTATGAAGCCCTTCAGAAGAACGGAGCATACTGTAAACTTGAGATTCTCGGTACGAACGGAGAGAATCGCTTTGAACAAGGTGCACTTTATGAAGGTGATCACCACGAACTGGGTATTCTGTTTGCCGATCAGGATTCAGGGTGGGACCGGCATCAAGTGTCATAATTGATTCACGTGCATCAGCTTGCAGAGTACTTCTGCAAGCTTTTTTAGATCCTCGAATACATTTCACGATATTAAAGGGGATGCCAGTAAACATATTGGACCTGGAAGATAGAGTAGTGAAGCAGAATTCGGTTGTGAATATCTGTTATCACCTTAATGCCGAAAGTGAAACTGTCGCGGCATGAAACCAATGTTTTTTGCTCTATTTTTTCGTGCATACACCCTTAAGTTTGGTATAATTTAACTATTCCATTTTCTGGAGGTACTAAATGAGGATTCTGCAAATCTTGAAAACGTTCATTCTCTCCATCATCGGG
>NZ_JABMCR010000628.1 GCF_013179555.1 Bacillus haikouensis | reverse complement strand
TCAATTTTTCCTGAACCGCATCATATCCCCCTCGGAATTGACCGACTTCAGGATCATACAGGGTGGAATAATCCATATTATCAACCAATTCGCTTGTTTGAGCATTTAATTCTTCATATGCTTGTCCAGCCACAATCAACCCTGCAGACAACCATCCGTTATCTACCTGAGAGATAAATTGGCCCCAGTCCTTTTTCAGCGAACCGTCTTCTGTATAGTACCAGTTATAGAATAACCCATTCCATTTATCCAGAGACTCTAACGTGTTTAAGGTCACTTGTATGCGATTGACCGCATCTTTTTTTGAAATGATCCCCATTTCCTGAGCCGATATTGTACTCATCATGTACATGCCTATATTAGTAGGCGAGGTGTGTGCAGCATTCACTTTGTCTTCATCAGTATAACGTGTTTCATCGAATGTAAGACCGGTCTCCGGATCCGTATGGTCTTGATAATATTTATAGGTTTTAGCTGCAACCGCTTTCAATTCTGCTCGAAAAGCGTTCTCCCTGCCGTCCCTTTCTTCTTTTGCAGAAACAGTCGGGATGGA
>NZ_JABMCR010000627.1 GCF_013179555.1 Bacillus haikouensis | reverse complement strand
GATGTTGAATAATAAAACAAACAATACTAATGCACCAAGAATATGGACTCCTAAATATTCAGATGGCAGCAAGGTAATATTAGAACTCTGAAGTTTTAGTGCAAGCGGCTTGGCTGTTTCTGAATGATCAAATCGGTCTCCGAAAACACTGATGGCGCTTTTCCTTCTCTGCTCCGGATACCACTCACTTACTTTCTGCTTCCATTCTCTCTTTTGATTACGGTAACCTAGTAGGAAATACATACCCCATAAAAGGAATAGAACCGCTAAGCTATATAGAATTGATACGGTTAATAGCTGCATGGTTCATTTCCCCCTCTATCTGGAATAACGCCTCATCCATTTCTATTCCATGTATTTTCAAGCGATGCAGGCAGCGAGGCACTATACCGGTTGGCTTAAATTCGCCTGCAACTTCACCGTTCTTACCCAGACCTGTGCGTTCAAAGGTGAATATGTCTTGAACTTCAATTTGATTATGGTCATTTACAAACACTTCTGAGATATTCATGATTTTCCTGGTACCATCAGACAAACGTTCGGCCTGTACGATG
>NZ_JABMCR010000626.1 GCF_013179555.1 Bacillus haikouensis | reverse complement strand
TGCATTGGGAATAAAAGCGGTGTCATCCTTAGAAGAAATTGAAGGATCTGTGGATATAGTCAATGTATTCAGACGTTCTGAATTCCTCCCGGATATCGCAAAAGAATTTGATAAAATTGATGCTAAAGTTTTCTGGGCTCAGCTCGGTGTCGTGAATGAAGAAGCTTTTTCTTTCCTGAAAGATCGTGGGTATACAGTGATTATGGATCGTTGTATTAAGGTTGAACATGCTTTAACCAAATAAATCTCACTGAGGCAAGCGGCATTCACCGCTTGTTTTTTTTCGGATTATTGATATAAACACTTACATTATGGATGTTCAGAGTTCAAAACATATGATAAATCCACTGAAATCGGGCATTAAACATAAAATTAATTTGCGAAAATGAAATAAAACGCTACAATATAGCATAGTGGTTTACCTTTAAAATGAGGAAAAACAGGTAAACGAACAAATGTTCTTGTGTTATAGTAAGTATAGAACATTATAAACCCGTTCAGTAAGTTCAGATACGGGCAGAGAAGTTCGAAAGGGGAATGTTCGTGGCCAACCAGA
>NZ_JABMCR010000625.1 GCF_013179555.1 Bacillus haikouensis | reverse complement strand
TCCCGTTTTCTATCACAAGGCTATGATGTCGTTGCAACAGATCCGGCAGAAAATGCAGAAGCACGTATGAGAGAAAGTATAGAAAACGCATGGCCAGCCCTCGAAAAGCAGGGATTAGCTGAAGGCGCTTCTAAGGACAGACTTACGTTCGAACCCGATTTGGCAAAAGCCATATCAAATGCCGATCTTATTCAGGAAAATGTACCTGAGCGAGAAGAGTTAAAAAGAATGGTTTTAGCAGAAATTGACCGCTTGTCGAAACCGGAAGCGATTATCGCTTCGAGTACATCAGGACTAAAGCCCAGTACTTTACAGGAAGATTGCCAGCGGCCTGAACGGGTCATTGTTGCGCATCCGTTCAATCCAGTCTATTTAATTCCACTCGTAGAATTGGTTGGCGGAAAAGATACTTCTCCCGAGATCATAGAAATTTCAGAGCGATTTTATGAATCTATTAAAATGAAGCCGCTTGTCATTTCAACCGAAGTGGAAGGCCATGTTGCTGACCGGCTCATGGAAGCCATCTGGCGCGAAGCACTGCACCTTGTAAATGACGGTG
>NZ_JABMCR010000624.1 GCF_013179555.1 Bacillus haikouensis | reverse complement strand
GATACTTTTCGCAATTTATTTGAGTCAGTTTCGGTCTTTTCGCTGGAAGAGCTTCCGTTTGTGGTCATCGCGTTGATTCTGGCTTTCACGGTCCATGAATTTGCGCATGCGTATGTGGCATACAAATTCGGTGACACGACAGCGAAGGATCAGGGAAGGCTGACGCTGAATCCTGTTCAGCATCTTGATCCGTTCGGCACGATCTTGATCTTGATTGCAGGCTTCGGGTGGGCCAGGCCGGTTCCGGTGATGCGTTCGCGTTTTAAGAATCCGCGACTGGCGGGCATTCTGGTGTCGGCGGCCGGCCCGCTGAGTAATTTCCTGATTGCGTTCATCGCGTTCGGAATCTTTTATTTTTTTGCGGGTGTAAGCGGTGGAGGAGTGCCTCCTTTCGTTGTCGACCTCCTGCAGATGATCGTCGAGTTGAACATCCTCTTGTTTGTGTTTAACTTACTGCCGTTTCCGCCGCTTGACGGGTATCGGATCATCGAAGATCTGTCACCTCCCCATGTACGGGTGAAGCTCAGTCAATATGAGCAATACGGCATCCTGCTGTTTCT
>NZ_JABMCR010000623.1 GCF_013179555.1 Bacillus haikouensis | reverse complement strand
AGACGGAAAGCAAACAAAGGGAACAGCATTGTCACGCCCCATCCACATCTGGTCAAGGAATGGCATCCTGATCATAATGAAGGGCTGACTCCTTCCCAAGTATTATCAGGGACAGAGAAGAAAGTGTGGTGGAGGTGCCGGAAAGGGCATGAGTGGGTGGCGACCGTCAATGATCGTGCCAGAAAGAAAACCGGATGTCCTTACTGTGCCGGTCAAAAAGTAACACATGATAATAACCTTGCATTCTTACGGCCCGACCTCGCAAAACAATGGCACCCTTCTAAAAATGAGAATGTAACTCCCTATGATGTTACATCCCGTTCAGCTAAGAAAGTATGGTGGATCTGTGAAAAAGGACATTCTTGGGAAGCACCTGTATTTTATCGGGATAGAGGTAATGGATGCAGCTACTGCTCCCATCAATCTACCTCTTTTCCTGAACAGGCATTATTTTATTATTTAAAAATGGTTTTCCCTAAAATAGATGGGGGTTTTGCCTATAATCCCGACACCAAAGAGAGTGTGGACATTTATCTATCAACTAAATATGCACCACTCCTTGACCCAA
>NZ_JABMCR010000622.1 GCF_013179555.1 Bacillus haikouensis | reverse complement strand
TTTTAGTAGCTTATTCATGCAAGCTACAGTGGCAACCTTATCCTTTTTGGAGATAGGTTGCTTTTTTAATTTGTAATAATAATCGACGATATGATTTGATCCTGCTTTTTGTTGGCGGATCATATTCCGAACAATGAGATATAAAATTTTTCGTCCTTTAGGATTTCCTCGTTTATTAATATGATCTTTTCCTGCGTATCTTCCAGACTGATATCTTCGAATATCAATACCCACAAATGCGTTGACTTTTTTATGATTAGAAAAGCGAGAGAGGTCACCAAACTCACCGATAAAAAGTCCTGCGCTAATGTCACCCACCCCAGGGAGACTGATAAGTACTTCAAACTCAGGAAGCTTTTTTGCCTCGTTAATCAACTGGTTAGAAACGTGTTCTTTTTCCTCTAATAAACGGAGGAGTTGTTTTGCATAGTATTGAACTTTTGATGTTTGAATACTCGCTGAAGAAATAGCTGGATAGGATTCCTTGGCGTATTCTATTATTTGACTTGCCTTCTGTTTAGCACGATTTTCTGAAATTCTTTTCGTGGTACTTTTTTTCAAAAGGTTCTTGATT
>NZ_JABMCR010000621.1 GCF_013179555.1 Bacillus haikouensis | reverse complement strand
TAATAAGTCGGGGGATTCGGTCAAGGTTACAAATGACATCGATAAGATTGAGTTGTTTCTTGAAAGCGGCGAGACGGAAATCATACCTACTGATGATAATGAACTAAAAGTTGACATCGACGGGAAAGGAAAACTTATGCTGAAAGAAAAAGGAGATACGATTGAAGTTGAGGTGAAACACAAATGGTATCAATGGATTGCCTTCAACCGTAAATCTGATGTCACCGTCTATGTTCCGAAAGAATATGACCGTAATATGGAGATTGAGCTTGGATCCGGGGAAGCTGTATTTAACGGCGGCTCCCCGTCGGAACCAATGCAATTGGATGAACTTTTGGTAAAGATGGGATCTGGGGATATGGAGCTTGCTCACTTCGAGACAAACGTATTCCGTCATAATGGGTCTTCAGGAGATTTCACCGTCAATCATTTAAAGACAAAAGACGGGAAGGTAACACTCAGCTCAGGCGACATGGAGATCTCTAACTACGAAGGTCCGCTTAGCGGAGGCGTTTCTTCCGGAGGTCTATCGATCATGATGAAGAAGATGGCAGGAGACATCGATCTTGATGTCAGCTCGGGTGAA
>NZ_JABMCR010000620.1 GCF_013179555.1 Bacillus haikouensis | reverse complement strand
GGACCCAGGAAAATGAAAGAGCCGATCGGGCGATTAGGATCTTTGATTCCGGCTCTTGCACGTATTACGGCATCACTGACCAGTTTTACCGCTTCTTCTTGTCCAATGACACGTTCATGTAATAGTATATCGAGTTTGAGGAGTTTTTCCCTTTCACCTTCCACCAGCTTTGTGACAGGAATTCCCGTCCATCTGGCCACGATATTCGCGACTTCTTCCTCAGTTACTTCTTCTCTGACCAGCCTTCCCTCCTGCTCCTTCATCATCTCATGTTCAACTGCCTGAAGTTCTTTTTCCATTGCAGGAATCTTGCCGTGGCGCAATTCTGCTGCTTTGTTTAGGTCATAGTCGCTCTCCGCTTCCTCAAGCTGGCGTCTGAGCTTCTCCAACTCTTCTCTTTTCTCCTGGACTACTCCAATGCTTTCTTTTTCCTTTAACCACTTAAGCTTCATTGCATCAGCTTTTTCCTTTAGGGTGCTTAGGTCTTTTTTAATTCGGTTCAATCGTTCCAGACTTTGTTCATCTTTTTCTTTTGTCAACGCTGCCTCTTCGATCTCGAGCTGCATCACTTTACGAGTCACCTCAT
>NZ_JABMCR010000062.1 GCF_013179555.1 Bacillus haikouensis | reverse complement strand
GCTTTGAGCCTGCCCTTGATTATGTCGTCGTTAAATTTCCGCGCTGGCCATTCGATAAGTTCCCGGAAGGAAACCGCCGTCTCGGGACAAAAATGAAGGCGACGGGAGAAGTGATGGCAATCGATCGTACATTGGAAGCGGCTTTTCAAAAAGCGATTCAATCACTGGATATTGCAGTGCAGGGACTTTCCCTTAAAGAAAAGATGTCCGCGATTACAGACGATATCTTGCTTGAGGCGATCGAAACGCCAACGGACATTCGCTTCTTTCAGCTTGTTGAGCTGATGAGAAGGGGACATAGTATGGAGAAGCTTCATGCCAAAACAAAAATCGATTTTCTGTTTTTGTCACTATTGAATAATCTTATGACAATAGAGAAAAAGCTGCGACAGGAACCCATAAAGGCAGAATTGCTGGAGCAAGCCAAGAAATACAGATTCGAAGACCGTGAAATTGCTGAATTATCAGGCTGTGAGGAAAGTGAAATCACTGCACTAAGAGCAGAACAGGGAATCAAGCCAAGCTTCAAAATGGTCGATACCTGCGCCGGTGAATTCGAAGCCATTACCAACTATGCTTACTCCACCTACCATGGTGAAAATGAAATCAAGCCATTGGAGGGTGCGAAGAAGGCGCTCATCATCGGGTCGGGACCAATCAGGATCGGCCAGGGAGTAGAGTTTGATTACAGTGCCGTTAAGGCAAATCAACGGTTGCAGAAACATGGGTACAAAACGATCATTGTCAATAATAACCCGGAAACGGTCAGCACAGACTATGAAACAGCCGACCGCTTATACTTTGAGCCGGTCACATTGGAAAGTGTTTTATCGATCATCCGCCATGAAGGAATCGATACGGTCCTCGTTCAATTCGGCGGGCAGACGGCCCTGAACCTCGCACCGGTTTTAGAAGAGAGTGGGGTTCACTTGCTTGGCATCACCTCTGAAAAGATTGACGCTGTCGAGGATCGGGACCGATTCTATCAACTGCTTGATGAACTATCAATTCCGCGTGTAAAAGGGGATATCTGCAATAGTAAAGCAGAGGCTCTAGAAGTAGCAAAGGATCTGCATTTCCCTATCCTGTGCCGTCCATCCTATGTCATCGGCGGTAAAGGAATGGTGAAAGTGAAGACGATGGATGAACTTCAAAAGTGGCTTCAAGGGGCAGACGAAGAGTATTTCCCGATTCTCGTGGATGAATTCAAAATTGGCCGGGAAGCTGAAATCGATTTAGTGGCAGATGGAGAAAGCGCCTATATACCTGGAATTATGGAACACATCGAACGTGCAGGGGTCCATTCAGGAGACAGCATGGCGATCTTTCCGGCTCAATCACTTTCTGAAAAAGTATGTAAAGAAATACAAGAATATGCAGGCAGGGTAGTATCTGCCTTGAAGTATAAAGGCATCATGAATATCCAGTTCCTCCTTCAGGGAGAACAGGTATTTATATTAGAAGTCAATCCGCGGGCAAGCCGTACCGTGCCGATCATCAGCAAAGTCATCGGCTACTCATTGATTGATATGGCAACAGATCTTTTATGTGATGAGAGTATGACGATCGACTCATTTGCGGCCCCGTCAAGTAAAGAGCTTGAGATTGTGGCGGTCAAATATCCGGTCTTTTCTTCTCACGCCCTCCCTGAGCTTGACCACATCCTCGGAGCGAATATGAAATCGACCGGGGAAGGAATGTGTATCGGGCAAACGGTGGAAGAAGCTTTATTTAAGGTATTTGAACCTCTGCATGAAGAGGTGAAGAGTGGAGGCACTATTTTCATAGATGGAGACATTGGCAGTCTTCAAGACTATCAAACTTCCGGAGAAACAGGCTTTAGTGAATGGGTGGATTCACCCGGAGCTGCAATCTATTTCAACAACAAGGATAACGAAGAAATGAAGAAGAAACGAATTCAAGCGTTAGAAGCGGGTATTGCCGTCATCACGGAAAAAGAGACCCTGCTTGCGTTTATCAAGAGTATGGAGGCAGCCGATGTCGCTCCTATTCCATTGGCAAAACCCAAAATGATGCAAGGAGTGAAGTGAACATGACGAAATCAAATGCAGTCCTGTCACCGTTCAAGAAAATATCCCTGAAAGGGAGAGATCTATTGACGTGGCTGGACTATACAACAGAAGAAGTCCATGAGCTCCTGTCACTGGCAGAGCATCTGAAGAAGAACCCGATTTCAAAGAAACTTGAAGGGAAAACACTTGGAATGATTTTTGAGAAATCATCCACGAGAACCCGTGTATCCTTTGAAGCTGGCATGCTGCAGATGGGGGGGCATGCCATCTACCTGAATTCCCGTGATATCCAGCTTGGAAGAGGCGAATCAATCGCCGATACAGCGAAGGTGCTTTCCGCTTATGTCGATGCCATCATGATCCGTACATTTGAACATGAAAAAGTTGCTCAGCTTGCTGAACATGCAAGTGTCCCTGTCATTAATGGTTTATGCGATACGTATCATCCATGTCAGGCACTGGCTGACGTTCTGACCATTTATGAAGTGAAAGGGAATCTCGCTGGATTGAAGGTTGTCTATATTGGTGACGGGAATAATGTCGCTCACTCCTTCGTGATTCTGTGTGCGAAGCTTGGAATGGATGTCGTCATTTCCTGTCCTAAGGGCTATGAGCCTGATCAGGAAGTAATCGATGCGACGGTTGAACTGGCTCAGCTCAGCGGCGGCAGCTTTACCCTTTCATATGATCCGGAGGAAGCTGCTGCAGGAGCTGACATCGTCTACACAGACGTTTGGGCCAGCATGGGTCAGGAAGAGGAGACATCTGAGCGCCTCCATGTATTTGAGCCCTATCAAGTAAACCAGGAATTGCTGGCTCACGCCTCTGACGATGTGAAATTCCTGCATTGCCTCCCTGCTCATCGCGGTGAAGAGGTGACCGCGGACGTCATAGACGGCGGAAAATCGGCGGTTTTCCAGCAGGCGGAGAACCGATTGCATGTGCAGAAGGCGATTTTGTTGTCGGTGCTTGGCGAATGAGTGTTAGTAATAAGTCCGGATAATAGTCACATCAGCAAATAAGCGATGTGGATAGACAAATGGGTGCATAATTTTTTGTTGATCGGCAGGAATGTCGGTGGAAGAATATTTGAGTATCGATCGAATAAGTGGAATTTCGAGCTGGTAATTGGAATTTAATGTTAATCGGCAAGATTAAACGTGATTTCGGCAAGAATAACACCAATTCCGGCAAGAAAAATTCTATTATCGGCAAGATTAATGCCAGAATCGGCAAGATTATCATTCAATTCGGCAAGATTAACGAACGTAAACATCACGATAGAATCAAAAATGGAAGCATAAACTGTTCAGGACCGCGCTCATCGCCGGTTTTGTTAAAAAAACCAATCATAACGGTTGAAAAAGACACTTTCAGATTAAGAAAGTGTCTTTTTCATATTGAATCCACGCAACGACAATCCGATATAAGAAAATCAGGGAGAGAATCTCCCGAATTCCCATACTAATTCCGTATTTCACTGCTATAATTAATACATGTAATAAATTTCCTTTTGTAATAGGAGCTGAAAGATACCATGCATAAAAAGATCCTCTTCGGTCTCGTGTTTCTTATATTAATTTCAGCAGTCGGAATGGCCATAGGAAGAACGTCTATGCTGGCAGCGGATAAGATAAAATCCTTCTACAAAGAGGACGATGGAGAAAAACTTGGCGATCTGACAGATGTGAAAGTAATTGATTATATACCAAGGTGGAGAGAGATGGATGAAGATGAAGAGGCCCCGGATGATGGAAGGAGACAAGAAGTCATCGTGTTGAAATGGGGGAAAGAAATCTTCAGGGATCACATGGGCCTAGTGGAATTTTTGAAAAAGTCCGCAAAGACCCCGTTCCCTTATATCCTGCTTTTACTGTCATTCCTATTGTTCATGTTTTATAAAAACAGAAAGAAAAAGAATACCAGACAAATAGATAGTTTTTTACTGAGTAGAGAGGGAAGGGCCGGGGAATCTGCAAACTCATACTCTGATGAAGAGCAAACGTTGTCATTGGAAGAGCTTCATCAGATCAGGGAAGTGGTAAGGAAATGGGAAAGCGGGCTGCCCTTTTACCAAAAGAAAAGACCACATGAGACGATTCATGAATGGTTCAGAAGAATTGAGGGACCGCATGAAATCATTTCAATTTATGAAAAGGTACGGTATGGAGGAAAGTCGTCTTCAGAAGAAGAATTGCTTTTACTGAAAAGGGTCTTATTCAAGCGTATTTAAAAAGCAGCAATTTTTATGCTGTATTGCGAATGATTGATTTTTGAGAGGGGGGAGTGAAAATGATGGAACTCTTTTTGTTCATGCTTTCAATTGTTGTTGTCATCATACTATACCGTAAATCAGACGAAGAATAGCCATACTTATTCTTGAAGCTTTTGGGGTATACCATCCTTGGAGCTTTCATGCTGGAAATAAACAGGGTGAAGATGCCCCTGGGATTCGTTGTGTTCCTTTTGTTCTTTCGCGACATACCAACCAATTCCTGGGCTAAAAAGCGAGCGGCATACCTGGGGCTTATTATCTTTCTGTTATCAGTGATCATACCGTTCGTTGAGGGGGAATGGTATGAACGGCCGAGATCCGTGACGCTGCAGGAGACCAACTTTTACGAAGGAAGCCTGTTGGAAGAATGGAAGAAGATCAAGAAGGAACTGGAAGTGGAGAATGAGTATGGCGTTAAGTTGACGAATTTTAGAGTGGTCATCGATAAACAAGGGGAGTATGAAGTATTAGATATATCGATGGTCGATGAATCCCATCCTTATAACGTTTTTTATAAGATAACGCTTTCCAGGGACGGGGAAGCGGTGAGGATAAACAGAAGCAGATACGAGGCGGAGCAATGGGGAACATCTCCTTATACAGAAGCTGATTTTGTCCTGACACAATTTGACCTTTTAACAAAATCAATGCTGATAGATGACGGTATGAACTACTACCAGCTGGAATCGGATGGCCAGCGGATGGGCTATGCAGTGAGGGACCGGAAGAACTTCCGCATCGACACCGCAGGGAAAAAAGAGCTCCAGGACAGTGTTCTTCCGGTTGATGGCATCGTAGTCGATGTGTGTGGTACGGAAGGAACCATCGATGAACATGGAACGCTCTTTGAATGTGATACGTATGAGCATTATCTTTTCGATGTAATGGAAAGGGAAGTGGAATTGAATTCAGGGACCGTTTTGGAAGTTGCGAGGAAAATCTCCCCGCAAATCGACCAGTGGCTCACGGAACATATCGGAGAGAATATCGGAAGTGAAAAAGATGGAGAGTTCATCCTCAAAAAAGACGGTGTAGAGAAGTCAGTATCGGAACAAGAATATATGAAAGCATTGAAAGAAACCCCAGTGGTCGAAATCCATGAAGAAGGTCAAGACAGGTGGAAGGTGAAGGTTGAGAATCCTTATGGGGAGGCACCTCATATCATGGAATTTGAAATGACGGGAATAGATCAAGAGGTGACGAAGCTCCACTTCCGATAGGGTCCCAGGCACCTCCATTATATAGGTGTTATCGATTGCCTGAAAGTGTTTGCATAAGAGAGAATGGGGGAGAATGAGAAAAGCGAAACAAATGAGCTGCCATTTTCATATAGTGTAAGGAAAATTACCAATATTCTCGGAGGTGCCGGAAGTTGAGCAAGCCAACGATTGATGATTATTTGGAAAATGGGATGTACGGTCAGAAACAAACAAAGCCTGACGAGCGCCGAAAGTTTCTGGGAAGCTTACGGGAACGGATCGTCATTGCCCTGACGCAAAACCAGGTGAGAGAGAAACAGGTATATCAGCAAGTGGAAGAGAGCCTTAAGGAGCACAAGGGTGCGAAACTTCTATTGAATGGTAATATGAACTATCATTATCTGACGAAATATATAAAACTTGCTAATCAGTATGGGGTATCCTTTTCCATGGTGACGAATAAGGAATCTCAAACCGAAATCGGTCTGCTGCTCGCATATGATCACGCGATCAATAAGGAAGAAATCTATGTGAATAAGCAGTCAGACAAACCGGTCAATAAAGCTAAGCCCAAAAAGAAAAGCCTGTTTTCTAAAATCAAAAACAAGCTTCTTTAATGCTGCTTTACTTGAAAAAGGGACGATTTGAACAGCCACCTGAGGACGAACGGGATGATAAATAAGATAAAGAGAATCCTGAACAAGTGGTAGCCGGTAATAATCGAGAGGTCGGCGTTCACCGACTGGCCGACAATCGCCATTTCAGCCATGCCGCCCGGGGCGAGGCTGATGAATGCCGTCAAGAAAGAAATGTTATGCCATTTGCTTAAAATAAAGCTTAATCCGATACAGCTTATCAGTAAGCACAGAGATGTGACGACGGATAACGGTACGAATCTGGATAATCCATTTGCTGATGAAAAATCGAGCATGAAGCTGAAGTAAATTCCAAGGCATAATTGGGCAAGGATGATTAACAAACCAGGCATGGACGGCACGGTCAAACCAGCAATCACCATTCCCCCTACCACCAGAATCGGTCCGAGCATGGAGGCGGTGGGGAGGTGTATTTTTTTGGCAGCAAAGGCGGATGCAAACGCTATTGCTAAATATATAAGGAAACTCCACTGAAACGACGAAGAGTCTCCTGTCCCTGTTATGGAGGCACCCGTTTCGTTACCTGCGAGCAGGGGGCTGAACACTAAAAAAGGGACGACAAAAATGACGGACAACAGGCGGACAACCTGCAGGATGGTCACCACGGTGAGGTCGACATTCTTCATTTCCTCCCCAAGGACCACCATCTGGGAAAGCCCTCCCGGAATACTGCCGGTAATAGTCGATTGGAGATTGATTCCTGTTAACTTAGATGTCAAATAAGCAAGTAACGTGGAGATGACGATCACTGCCACGGTCATGGTGAGCATGGAAGGAAGCTGGGTTGCGATTTCAACTAGCGTCCTCATACTGAAAGACTGTCCGATGGCATAACCGACAATCACCAAGCCGAGATCCCTTAGAAGAGGCGGCCATTGCAATTCGAGGCGAGCCCACTTTCGAAAGCCGAAGACAGACACCATTGAACCGAGCATCCACGATAAAGGGACGTGCAAAAGGGTGAAGAGTCCTCCTCCTGCAAGCCCGAGTAATAACGTTGTAAGGATCGCACGCATTTGGAAATTCCTTTCTTTTACTATCTACTTTAAAGGTATAGAAATTTGTGGATGGTGGCAAATTCTTTGTTCCGGATTTGGAGAAGGGTGTAAGATGGGATTTGTTAGTGTCAGCAAATATTAAATTTTTTAGCATAAATCGATAAAAGTCAGTATAAATTGATATTTTTCAGCAATCATTCAAAAAAGTCAGCATACCTGCATATTGTCCTGCATAAAAGAATCTCTTCCAATCCTAAACGGTGACCGGTCACAAGAAAAGAACCCGTCCCTGACCAGCCAAATAAAGCTCATTCAACCCCTGAAATCAGTCCAATTACACTAGATTTTCTCCCAAAACCCAACGCATCGTCAATCCGGCTTTTACAATCGGACTTGCCGATGAACGATCTCACAATCCCCTTCATCCAGTCCTCGCCTATTGCTTTAACACCGCGAATTTTGGTATTATCAATAGTATTGTTAGTGTTCGAAACTTAATGGAGGTGAAGAGGATGTCTAGAATTTCTGAAGATCAGGTGAAGCATGTTGCCCACCTTGCACGACTAGCCATCACGGAGGACGAAGCGAAGAAATTTACAAATCAATTGGATGCGATTATCGGGTTTGCCGAGCAGCTGAATGAATTGGATACAGAGAATGTGGAAGCGACGAGCCATGTTCTCGATATGAAGAATGTAATGCGTGAAGATAAGCCGGCAGAAGGGCTTCCGCGTGAAGAAGTATTAAAGAATGCACCAGACAAACAGGATGGACAAGTACGCGTTCCATCGATTTTGGACTAAGGAGGTCAACTCATGTCATTATTTGATCATAAATTATCAGAGCTTCATGAGCTTTTACATAAGAAAGAAGTTTCTGTTTCAGATTTAGTGGACGAATCATACAAACGTATTGATTCTGTTGAAGATAAAGTTAAAGCATTTCTGACATTGGATGAAGAAAATGCACGTGCGAAAGCGAAAGAAATGGATGCGAAGCTTGGAACGGATGAATCAAAAGGGCTTCTATTCGGAATGCCGATCGGGATCAAGGACAACATCGTCACAAAAGGTCTTCGTACGACTTGTGCAAGTAAAATCCTTGAGAATTTCAATCCGATCTATGACGCAACGGTCATCAATAAATTACATAGTGCTGATACAATCACAATCGGAAAACTGAATATGGATGAGTTTGCTATGGGTTCTTCCACTGAGAACTCCGGATATCAAAAAACAAGCAACCCTTGGAATCTTGAAACAGTTCCGGGCGGATCTTCAGGAGGTTCTGCAGCAGCTGTTGCAGCAGGAGAAGTTCCATTCTCACTAGGGTCGGATACAGGCGGATCGATTCGTCAGCCGGCTGCCTTCACAGGTACAGTAGGGTTGAAACCAACATATGGCCGCGTATCACGTTTCGGTCTTGTCGCATTTGCGTCTTCTCTTGACCAAATTGGACCGATTACGCGCAACGTAGAAGACAATGCATATTTATTACAGGCAATCGCAGGATTGGACCCGAACGATTCCACTTCGGCAAATGTTGAAGTACCTAACTATGCAGAAGCGTTAACTGGTGATATCAAAGGCCTGAAAATCGCTGTGCCGAAAGAATACTTGGGTGAAGGGGTAGGAGAAGAAGCCCGCCAATCGGTTCTTGCTTCACTGAAAGTGCTTGAAAGCCTTGGAGCGACTTGGGAAGAAGTTTCTCTTCCACACTCCAAATATGGCGTAGCGACATACTACCTGCTGGCTTCGTCTGAAGCATCAGCAAACCTTGCCCGCTTTGACGGAGTCCGTTACGGGTACCGCTCACCGAATGCAGATAACTTGCTTGATCTTTACAAGAAGACGCGTGCTGAAGGCTTCGGGGATGAAGTGAAGCGCCGTATCATGCTTGGTACGTTTGCACTCAGCTCCGGCTACTATGATGCTTACTATAAAAAAGCACAGCAGGCACGTACATTGATCAAGAAAGACTTTGAAGATGTATTTCAGAAATATGATGTCATCATTGGTCCGACTACGCCGACTCCTGCTTTTAAAATAGGTGAAAAAATTGATGATCCGCTTACGATGTACGCAAATGATATCCTGACGATCCCGGTTAACCTTGCGGGTGTACCAGGAATATCAGTTCCTAATGGATTCTCTTCAAACGGACTGCCTCTTGGATTGCAGATCATCGGGAAGCATTTTGACGAAAGCACAATTTATCGCGTAGCTCATGCGTATGAGCAAGCTACAGATTTCCATACAAAAAGACCACAACTGTAAGGGGTGAAATCAATGAACTTTGAACCAGTAATCGGACTTGAAGTCCACGTAGAATTAAAGACTGACAGTAAGATGTTCTCGCCGGCACCAAATCATTTCGGTGCAGAACCGAATACAAATACAAACGTAATCGACCTTGGATACCCGGGGGTCCTTCCGGTGGTAAACAAGCGTGCCATTGAGTTCGGCATGAAAGCTGCGATGGCATTGAACTGTGAAATCGCGCAGGATACGAAGTTTGACCGTAAAAACTATTTCTATCCGGATAACCCAAAAGCGTACCAAATTTCTCAATTTGACAAACCAATCGGTGAAAACGGCTGGATTGAAATCGAGGTAAACGGAGAAAAGAAACGCATCGGCATTACCCGGCTTCATCTTGAGGAGGATGCAGGTAAACTGACGCACTCTGGTGATGGATATTCACTTGTCGACTATAATCGTCAAGGTACTCCTTTGATTGAAATCGTATCTGAGCCGGACATCCGTACACCGGAAGAAGCGTATGCATACCTTGAAAAACTGAAATCAATCATTCAATACACAGGCGTGTCAGACTGTAAAATGGAAGAGGGTTCACTTCGTTGTGACGCGAACATCTCCCTGCGTCCAATCGGACAGGAGCAGTTCGGTACGAAAGCCGAGCTTAAGAACCTGAACTCCTTCAACTTTGTTAAAAAAGGATTGGAGTATGAAATCGTCCGTCAGGAAAAGGTTCTTCTTTCCGGAGGACTGATCCAACAGGAAACTCTCCGTTTCGATGAATCAACTGGTAAAACGATCCTGATGCGTGTAAAAGAAGGATCTGATGATTACCGTTACTTCCCGGAGCCGGATCTTTTGAACTTGCACATCGACCAAGAGTGGATGGACCGCGTACGTTCAGAAATCCCTGAGCTGCCGGATGCACGTAAAAAACGTTACATCGAGGATCTTGGACTTCCTGCATACGATGCGATGGTCCTGACGTTAACGAAAGAAATGTCCGATTTCTTCGAAGAAACGGTCAGTGAAGGAGCAGACGCGAAGCTCGCATCAAACTGGCTGATGGGTGAAGTATCTGCATACCTGAATGCTCAGCAAAAGGAGCTTCACGATATCAAATTGACACCTGCAGGTCTTGCGGGGATGATTGAACTGATCGAAAAAGGAACGATTTCTTCCAAGATTGCGAAGAAAGTATTCAAAGAGCTTGTTGAAAACGGCGGAAATCCTGAGCAGATCGTAAAAGATAAAGGTCTGGTTCAAATTTCTGACGAAGGCGCACTTCTGAAAATCGTCACAGAAACCCTGGATGCAAATCCACAATCGATCGAAGATTTCAAAAATGGTAAAGACCGTGCGATCGGATTCCTGGTCGGCCAGATCATGAAAGCAACAAAAGGTCAGGCCAACCCGCCGCTCGTCAACAAACTATTACAACAGGAAATCCAAAAACGCTAATTCGAAAAACAAATTTGCAGGCCAGTCCCCCGCTGATATAAACCAGCTGGGGACTGGTCTTTTTTAATTGCTATGAAGGTATAGAGTTAAGAGATTTGAAAAGCTAAGAGGCGCATATAACATTAATCAAACCGATCACGAAGGCAATGGATGCCTTCGTGCTTACTGATTCATCTATGCTTGTCGGGGCCGGCGTTTAAGTTATTATTCAGGTATTTAATGGAAATAGTGAAAAATTTAATGTATTCGACCGCTTTTTAGTTCAAGTTTTCCTGGAATTGCTGCTTTTCATGCTTTATATGTAGTCATTGAGACATGAGGTTGAATAAGAGCCCGAATAGGGCGAACGGCTCATTCGAATACAATCAGGCGTGTACTATAGTATGGCTACGGTTTGAAAAGTAAGAAAATTCTAAAAAGAGGTGTTGTACTTGAAGAAAAAAGTCGTTGCATTAAGTTTAACTGCAGGTTTGATGGTGAGTCCTGTATTTTCTCCAGAGGCATTGGGTGCTCCTAATGTAAGTCAGAAAGTAAATTTCAATGAGAAGATCGGGACACCTCAATTTATTTCAGGAAAGCTGACAAAACCTTCAGTGAATGCCCCTGAAAAAATCGTAATGGACTATTTCGCACAAAAACAAGATGTATTTAAGTTCAAGGGAGATGCATTGCAGTCTTTCAAAATAGTAGAAAAGAAGAAAGATGAACTTGGATATACATATCTGCGCGTTCAGCAAATGTATAAAGGAACACCTGTGTATGGTGCCGTAATGACTGCTCATGTAAACAAGGATGGAGTATTAACGGCGATATCCGGTTCACCGGTTCCGAATCTTACAGAGAAGAAATCTCTTAAAGCTTCGAAAAACGTATCGAAACAAGATGCAGCAGCAGCAGGGGAAAAGGATTTAATAGCCGAGATTGGCAGCGAACCAACGTATGAATACGCTCCTAAATCTAAATCAGTCGTCTATGTACAAGATGGTAATGCCCATCAAGCTTATCTAGTAAACTACAATTTCCTGGATCCGAAGCCTGGTAACTGGGATTATTTCATCGATGCCGGGAGCGGGGAGATATTGGATAAAGTAAATCAAATCCATGAAGCCAGTGCAAATGGAAAAGGCGGAAAACCTGGCGGACCTGGGGCGACGGGCTCTGACACGGTCGGTTCAGGAACAGGGGTGCTCGGTGATACGAAATCGTTGAATACGTATCTATCGTCCTCTACTTATTATTTGCAGGATAATACGAGAGGAGACGGGGTCTTTACGTATGATGCGAGTAATCGTCAGCGCCTGCCTGGATCTCTATGGGCAGATACGGACAACCAGTACAACGCAAGCTACGATAGAGCTGCGGTAGATGCTCATTATTATGCGGGTGAAACCTACGATTATTATCTGGATGTACATGACCGTAACAGCTATGATGGTAACGGTGCTGCACTAAAGTCGACGGTTCACTACGGAAGAAGCTATAACAACGCGTTCTGGAATGGACAGCAAATGGTTTACGGAGATGGGGATGGTTCGACATTTGCACCATTATCAGGCGGACTTGACGTTGTGGCGCATGAGTTGACCCATGCCGTGACTGATACAACTGCCGATCTGATCTACCAAAACGAGTCCGGCGCAATCAATGAATCGATGTCGGATGTATTTGGAACTCTCCTTGAATACCACACCGGGAATAATCCAGATTGGGAGATCGGGGAAGACATTTATACACCTGGACAAGCAGGTGATGCACTGCGTTCGATGTCAGATCCAGCGAAATACGAAGATCCGGATCATTATTCAGTAAGATACACAGGAACAGGAGATAATGGCGGTGTTCATATTAACAGCGGAATCGGAAACAAAGCTGCTTATCTATTGAGTCAGGGTGGCACACACTATGGTGTGAATGTTTCTGGTATTGGACCGGATAAAGTAGGTGACATCTACTACCGTGCATTAACTCAATATCTGACTCCAACTTCAACTTTCAGCCAGCTTCGTTCAGCGGCTGTTCAGTCAGCCACTGATCTTTATGGTGCAGGCAGCGCTGAGGTGGCAAGTGTGAATGCTGCATTTGATGCAGTGGGCGTCAATTAATGAATTTATGAACTACAGGGAAGGGCTTTTTCAGGCTCTTCCTTTTTCTATGGGGGTATCAATCTATTTGAAGTCATTAATTAAATGTGTAACCGCTAAGCTTGTTTTCTTCCTTTTTCCAAAATCTTTTTTGCTAATCGATAATACGTATCGGCTTCTGCTTTAGATTCAGCTCTTTTCAGCTGCATCATATAGTTTTGAAATCGAAGTTTGTCGACAGACGAGACTTTCATCACAATTTTTCTCATTTTGGCTCTCCTTTGGTGGACAAATATGTGTCCAATTATCTATTCTGAATATTCTGTAAATAATGTATAATAATAGTAAATGATTCCAGAGGGTGGATAGAATGTCCTTAATTGAAGTGATCTTGTTGCCAATGTTGATGGGCGGTATCGGGGGCTTAGGACATATTCTGATTTTCAAAAATGGTCATTTCACCTTTCCAAGAAAGTTCGTCGATGACCAAGGTGAGAAGCACTACCTTTTTGGCTCAACAAAGGATATTATCATAGGCGTTCTAGCAGGTTATCTCTCTGTACTTCCAGTCATTGAAACGATCCCGATGTGGTATGCGATCTACATTAGTTTATTATCAGGAATCGGGGGAAGTTCCGTCATTACCAGAAAAATTGAACAAAACCTGGCTACCACGAAAGCATCTTATATCCAAGAGCTATCACAATATCAGCTCGAATTGACCTCTAAGGGAGGATCTTCAAATCACAATGAGGTGAAACCTGTTGGCAAAGTGGAAGAAAAAAAGAATCAAGGTTGAACTGCCGCCTGAAGATTACGAGAAAGCAAGCCACTATATGAAAAGGCTAAAGGAGGCAGATAGTGTAATCGAGCTGAACTACTACTATAAAAAAGTGGCACAGATAATAGAGAATTCCACACATTTTAAAGATGGTTCAATTGAAAAATAATCCTATAACCATATACATTAACCAATATGGAGAGGATTAAACTGACTTTTGAGTCAGCTTTTTTTGTGAGAGTGTGTTTTCCGTCATTCTGTATGAGAAGCTTACCTGCATAGGGACAGTTATTTAAGAACACTCTATTCCCCACTGGATTCAACTTAAGAATAGCTATTTAGCTATTCCTTTTTTGTTAATTGGATTAAACGAAGAATGCGAGTAATGGGATCTTACCTGTCCGCGGGCGAACTGACAGGTGATCTGCTTTCTTATATTATATTCCTATAGGCATAATCACACAAATGAATTTTATGAGGAAAGTAAAAAGGATATTACTTGTGGAATGAAGTGAACATGAATAAGATATAGAGAGAAAATGAGTTATAATTTAACAGACACGCACTTGAGGAGGAGTAAGCATGACGCTGCAAGACTGGTTCGATAAAGGAATGACACCAAGTGAATATTTAGAATATATGAAGTCTCATAAAGAAAATACACTGTCCATCTTAAATAAATTTACGGTGCCGCGGGCAGATAAAGAAGTTCTGGCTTCGCTTGCCGATGAATCTTTACGTGTGATCGTTCTTACAGAAGATTGGTGCGGGGATGCGATGCTGAACATTCCGATTCTGTTGAAAGTAGCGGAAGAGGCAGACATTGATGTGAAAATGGTTCTCCGAGATGACAATCTGGAGCTGATGGATCAATATCTCACAAATGGGACTTCAAGGGCGATTCCGATCTTTATCTTCATTGACGAAAATGGAGAAGAGAAGACGGTATGGGGTCCAAGGGCGCCAATGGTGAAGAAGATCGTTGATGATGAGAGAGCGAAATTGCCGCCGAAGGATCATGAGCAGTTTCCGGAAAAACAAAAAGAAATGATTGAACGCTTAACATCTCAATATACCAAAGACAAGAACATCTGGGTTGAAGTGTATGAAAGCCTTAAAACCACCCTGGTACAAAAAGTATTGATGTAATTGTGTCATAAAAGCTGTGGAGATTTTATTCTCCCGGCTTTTTTTATGAAGGGATATAAACAAAGCCTGAATAAGCGAGCAAATTCAATCCAGTTTCTTGGTGAAAGATTGGGGTACTTTGAAGCTATAGTGGAAGGCAGCGAGTTTAGTTCCGGAAACAAAGAAAAAGGCCATTATAAATGGGGTGGTAAAAAATACCCTCCAGGTTGGAACTTTTTCCCGGTTCACGAATGACGTAATTCACGGTACTATGGTATAGGATGAGGAGTTGAAGCATCATGATACACCAAAAAACAAATTCGATTGTCATTGAATCACTGGATAAATTTCCCCATAAAATTCACATTAAATTGGGAGAGATCCTTCGTGAAAGAGGATTGACACAAGGTGATTTGCATCGCTTAACAGGTTTACGGGTAGCAACGATTAATGAATTAGTGAACTTCAAGAAGAAATCATTAACGGTTGCTCACCTTGTTTCTATAATGATCGCTCTTCGTATCACAGATATTCGTGATCTTATTGAAATCGATTTCGATGAAGAGGTACAAGCCTACTTCAAAGAAGAAAACGAGCGAATGAAAAACGGATTTACTCCAGACTTGAACAAAACAGCAGAAACGAATGTAAAACGCATCGCAGCTGGAGTCAAAAAATAAATCACCGACTTATTCCCGGGCCATCACTCTGATCGGCCTTTTTTTCTTGCCATTTAACAGAGTGAAGATGACATGAAAACGTAACGTGTTTTGGAAGGGATTTGGTTTATGATAGGAGAAAGGAGAGAAAGCCGGTATGCTTTTGTATTCTTGGAATATATCGGTTGAATCTCAATTCTTGTGGGATTATCATAATATACATAGCTTGGAGTAGAAAGAGTGATGGGATGAACGCTGTAGAAAGATACGTAAACTACTTGAATATGGAGATCGAGCAGCCGACCATAAATTATTTACAACGCTTGATTCAACAGCATCTTATTCGGATTCCATATGAAACCTTCAGTAAATTTTATTATTTTTCAAAAGGGGGTTCCTATGTCCCTTCGCTTGCAGATTTCACAGATCATCTGTATACAAAAGGCTGGGGAGGTACTTGCTTTACCCTGAATATTAACTTCGGAAGACTTCTGAAGGAACTGGGCTTTGATTGCCGGTATGTAAGAGTCAATCCAGGGCATCTTGGTCTGATGATCAGCATCAGCGGCAAAAAATTATACGTCGACGTAGGATACGGATCTCCCATTATGAAACCGGTTGAACTTGAAGCAAGACATAAACATCTTCTTCACGGTTTTGGCGAAGAGATCATCTTCACTCACAGGGACCAGTATGAGTTTGAAGTGGACCGCCGTTCAAACGGTAAATCCTTCGTGAAGAAAGTGATCGAATGGGTTCCGCTTGAGGAAAAAGACCTGATAAAGGATATAGAAGCATCCTATCTCGATACGGATGATAATATCACAATGAGACGCATTACAGCTGTGCGTTTTCAGGGTAATCAATGCTACTTCCTCCGTAACCATACACTTAAGGTCATGACATACCGCAATATCCGGGAGTATCAGATGAAGGATCTGGATAAATGGAGAGAGATGATCCAGGAGGTCTATCACTTCGATGGAAGTTCCCTTCAGGACTCCATACAATTTCTTGAGCATCGTAATATAAAATTGTTTTCATAAGCCACCTTGGATGGGTTCATTCCCGGGTGGTTTTTTTGATATGGATTTAGGCTTGGCGGCCGCCGCCGGATATACATCCGGAAAGCGTGCACCGCCAGTACAGAAGGCTGGCCCCTGCAGCCTGATGGAAAGTTCACTCCTTAAGAACTACTCTAATCATGGTTTAAGAATCATAAAAATAAAGAGAAGTAGTCCCAGCGAGGATGCAAGATAAAATAGTCGATAAATGCTTACAAGTGCAGACTGAATCTCTTCGGGGGGAGAGCCGGTTAGCTCATGGTTCTCCGGCAGGTCAAGCCATTCAATCACCTTCTTCGCTGAAGGTGTGATAAATCCGATCACGATGATTTGTATGAGAATATAGAGAATGAGCGATCCAAGAAGCCATATTTGAGTGAATGCCCCGTATTCCCCCAGGAGGAACAGGGCAATCCCAGTCAAGACTGAAATACTTCCGCCTATTTTTGGGAAGAATTCTAATAACTTCATGTACTTCATCGCAATGCGCAATTCATCCACATTCTTATTCGGCCTGGTCAAAAGGTGTGCGAAAAACGTCGGGCCGATCCCGACGATGGCGGAAAGCACGTGAATCAGTATCAATACGTTCATAAATGACCCCCCACATAATATATTTAAGTCACTTATTATTACGTGTAAGGGAGAGTATTTATGAAAAGAAGGAACGGTTTCCATAAATGTCTTAAAACCTTCTAGAAATCCCTGTAATTTTATTAGATTTTTTTCCTGAAAAGAGTTATGATATTGAGCGGTAGATGCTTATTGGTGAAACCAAGGCAGCTATATACATTTATAAAAAGCACTACGTAATGCTATATTGAAAGTACAGGCTGATTTTAATATGATGTTAAAAGATGGAATTACAACATAATCTCCGAGATCAGGGAATTTAAACTAAAGATTAGGATGATGGGGTATGAAACGCGCTAGAATCATTTACAATCCTACTTCAGGCCGGGAGCTCTTCAAAAAGCATCTTGCCGAAGTATTAATCAAACTTGAACAAGCAGGATTCGAAACGTCCGTTCACGCCACAATCTGCGAGGGCGACGCGACAAAAGCTGCGAGGATCGCTGTGGAGCGTAAATACGATATCGTCGTCGCTGCAGGCGGTGACGGCACGCTGAATGAAGTAGTGAACGGTTTAGCGGAACAGGACTACCGTCCGCAACTTGGAATCGTACCGATGGGAACGACCAATGACTTCGCCCGTGCACTTCACATACCGAGAGATATCGGACAGGCTATCGACGTCATCACAAAGGGTGAATCCATACCGGTTGATATCGGCCGAATGAATGACCGCTATTTCATCAATATAGCGGGCGGGGGCCGAATCACAGAATTAACATACGAGGTTCCGAGTAAACTCAAGACCATGATGGGCCAGCTTGCTTATTATTTGAAAGGCATTGAAATGCTGCCTTCCATCAAACCGACAGATGTATCGATCGAGTATGATGGAAAACTATTTGAAGGGGAAGCGATGCTGTTCTTGATCGGCCTTACCAATTCAGTGGGAGGTTTTGAGAAATTAGCTCCGGATGCGTCAATAAATGACGGTTTATTCTCTCTCTTGATTCTCAAGAAAACAAATCTTGCTGAGTTCATTCGTATCGCTACACTTGCTGTTCGCGGAGAGCATGTAAAGGACCCGAACGTCATTTACACCCAGGCGAACCGAATCAAGATCAAAGCCAAAGAAAAAGTACAGCTGAACGTGGACGGCGAGCTGGGAGGCATCCTCCCTGCCGAATTTGAAAACCTATACCGCCACCTTGAGGTATTTGTCCCGTTGGATAAGATCCGACCCGAGGATAAGGCACTTTAATGTAAAAAGGAATGCCATGAACTTAAAATGTACCCTATAGAGTAGACACTTAAAAAAAGTCTACCTATAGGGTATTTTTTTGTATAATGACAAATAGACAACTAGTAGAAATCGGGGAAACATCATGAGTAAAAAAACATTCACAGAGAA
>NZ_JABMCR010000619.1 GCF_013179555.1 Bacillus haikouensis | reverse complement strand
AACGTAATCAACCCCGAACTGGATCTGAAAACAGCTATGATTTCCTCTCATTTAGGAAGGGGGAAGCACACAACCCGCCATGTCGAACTGATTGACATTGATAATGGATTAGTGGCAGATACTCCGGGATTCAGTTCACTTGAGTTTACGGATATCGAAGTTGATGAACTGCCGCAATGTTTCCCTGAAATGGTGGAAGAGGCAGAACAATGTAAATTCAGGGGCTGTCTCCACATCAACGAACCGAAATGTGCAGTAAAAAATGCGGTGAAAACAGGCGTTATACCGGATTACCGCTACGATCACTACCTGACATTCCACCAAGAAATTAAAGATAGAAAGCCGAGGTATTAAGAAATGAAGATAGCACCATCCATATTGTCTGCAAATTTTGCAGAGCTGGGAAAAGAAATCAAGGATGTAGAAAATGGAGGAGCAAATTATATTCATATCGATGTGATGGACGGCCATTTCGTACCGAATATTACGATGGGACCGATGGTGGTGAAGGCCATTCGTCCACTTACGAACCTGCCGTTGGACGTTCATCTGATGATCGCGCATCCTGACAAATATATCGAAGCCTTCTCCGAAGCGGGGGC
>NZ_JABMCR010000618.1 GCF_013179555.1 Bacillus haikouensis | reverse complement strand
GGCAGCTCAACGTTCAGAAAATCATAAGAAGGTCCGAAACCGATGCCCAGCAGTGAATACAGGATGAGTATGATCGATCCCGCAAGACTGATATAACTCTTCCTTCTTCCGGCAAGCCAGCATAATGCCACTGCCTGAAGTGCAACCAGGATAAATGTCCACTCATAATCGATCCAACCGAAGATGAATAACAGGATGTGCATGAACCCCAATACGAGGAGTACATCCTTTGTATGCTTCTTCTCAGCAGGCTCCATAAGTGAAACCCCGATGTAAACAGCTGCAAAGATGGCGTAATAATATAGCGGGATTCCTGCATAAATATCACTCAGCAACCCGAGAAGGATGAAGCTTCCCGAAACGACTGCCGGAATCATTTCCGCGCTTACCCGTTCATCCCGTTTCAAGACGATTAACAGCAGGATATAGGCATGCTGGATCGCAAAGGGGATGAAAATGGTGAATGTTATCGCGCCGGCTCCGAATACCGCAAAGAAAAACAGTGTGAAGTAAAGCAGGTAATAGTGAATATTCCAGGCGATACGGTATCTCTTCCAGGTACTGAACGTGACCAGCACAAAGAACATCAATAACTCATATCCGTAAAATAT
>NZ_JABMCR010000617.1 GCF_013179555.1 Bacillus haikouensis | reverse complement strand
AGAAATATCCTGCCGCTGCCGGCACATCATAAGGAGCTGGCCATTGTGATCGACGACTTGGGAAATGATATGGAGGGAACAGAGGAAATCCTTCATCTGCCGGTAACGCTTACCCTAGCCATTATGCCGTTTTTACCGACGACGAAAGAGGATGGAGAAATGGCCCACAGGCTGGGGCATGAGGTAATTGTCCACCTCCCCATGGAGCCGTTATCCGGTAAGGCAAGCTGGCTCGGACCCGGTGCAATCACGACTGCATTATCAAATAAAGAGATTCGGAGCAGAGTGGAAAAAGCGATTGAAGATGTTCCTTATGCCGTTGGCGTCAATCACCATATGGGATCGAAGGCGACATCAGATGAACGGGTCATGAGAATTGTGCTCGAGGTATGTAAAGAGAGAGGTCTGTTCTACCTTGATAGTAAAACAACAGGCAAGAGTGTCATCCCGAAGCTGGCGAAAGAACTTAAGGTACCCTATCTTGAAAATGAATTATTCTTCGATGATATATACACACTCCGGCATATTGGAAAGCAGGCGAAACGACTATCGCATGAATTGGATAATGATGAAAGCACGGTAGCGATCGGTCATGTAGGGATAACGGGAAT
>NZ_JABMCR010000616.1 GCF_013179555.1 Bacillus haikouensis | reverse complement strand
CCTTCTTCCTGGTTGGTAATCGCCATCATAAGGACATTCCCATTATCCCTTCCGGTTTGCAGCAGGTTCCCCATCGGAGGTTCCTGCAGGGTCCCGTCACGCTTCGCCTGAAAGCTGAAAGGAGCAAGGTAGGTTAGATAAGGAGCGGCTTCTTTAGCACTTTCCTCTAAATTAGGTGACACTTCATTTCCGTACGGCTCCACATAAGCGTTGAATTCTGCACGGACTTTCGGTTTCGGGGGAACATATAAGCGCTGGTTGACCTGAAGCGGTAAATTAGGCGATATGCCGTTAACCCTTGCGAGTTCTTGATATGGGATGCCAACCTTTTGGCCGATTCCCCATAAACTGTCACCCGGCTGCACATAATAAAAGCTGCCGACGATCGGGATTACCAGTGACTGGCCGACTACGAGATTATTCGGATTCGGAAGTTCATTTGCTTCCACTATATCGTTAACAGTTGATCCATACGCTTGAGCAATACCAAATAATGATTGGTTCGGCTGGACAACGTGAATTTGCATACTGAGGCCCTCCCTTTATCTTCACTATAATCAGCCTATGATTGGGGAGGGCAGGTTATGACGGGGAATTATGCCGAGTATTCTT
>NZ_JABMCR010000615.1 GCF_013179555.1 Bacillus haikouensis | reverse complement strand
CAATCATCCAGGATGCGGAAACGAAGGACGTCCTGACCCTCGCCTACATGAATGAGACGTCCCTGGTTAAGACGCTTGAAACCGGAGAAACCTGGTTTTATTCACGCTCCCGTCAGGAGCTGTGGCACAAAGGCGGAACGAGCGGCAATACCCAGACGGTCAAGAGCATTGTTTGGGACTGCGACAAGGACGCGTTACTTGTCCTTGTCGATAAACAAGGTCCGGCATGCCACAAGGGGACGGATAGCTGTTTCCATGAGAAGATAATCGGAGAAGAGCAGACTCCATCCACTTCAAAAGAAAACATCCTGCTCACCCTCGAAACCCTCATCGCAGACCGTGAAAAAGAGCGACCGGACGGTGCCTATACGACCTACTTATTCGAAGAAGGAGTCGATAAGATCCTTAAGAAAGTAGGGGAAGAAGCATCGGAAGTGATCATTGCCGCGAAAAACAGGGACGCCGAAGAATTGAAATGGGAAGTGGCGGACCTGTTCTACCATGTACTCGTGCTGCTTCGAGAACAGGAGCTGCCTTTGGAAGAAGTGCTCGGCGTTCTGGTGGAGCGTCATAATAGATAAATATCGGATTCAAGTGGGAGGCGGGTCTTTAGCTGATGGTA
>NZ_JABMCR010000614.1 GCF_013179555.1 Bacillus haikouensis | reverse complement strand
GTATCTTGATCTGGATGAGTACGATCATGTGGTGGTCGTGAGAAATTATGTTCATTTGAAGAATGCTGCGCTGTTTGAGTATACCGAGTCACGGCACAGGCTGGATAAGTTCCGGTTTGTAGATTTTGCGAGGCGGAAGCATTGAGTGAGACCACTTTCTTTGATGGAAAGTGGTTTTTTGAATGGAGTTTTATTGGTGGTGCCAGGCACAATATGGGTGTTTTGTTCCTGGCACCATTTTGATGTTTTTGTGCCAGGAACAACCCTGCTCATTTGTGCCTGGCACCAGAGCCCCGGCTCAACAAAAAAACCGGGCCGCGGCTGGCCCAGCACAAACTCTCTCTATAATGTCTCTCTTTACGCCTCCGGTTTTTCATTCCCTCCCTCTTTATTCAAAGCAGGAATACTTTCTTTACCAGAGTTGTCCTCTGTAGTTTGCTCCTGTTCAGGAGAATCTTCATCGGAAACCTGCTCACCCTCTGCCTTTTCTGGATCAGAAGGTTGCTCTTCTGGGGCTGGTTCTTCACTTTCTGAAGGCTCAGCTTCTTCTTCAGTCCCATCTGCTGGCTGCTGTTCTTCTATATCAGCAGCATCAGTTCCTCCGGATTGATCTGATTTTGGTGG
>NZ_JABMCR010000613.1 GCF_013179555.1 Bacillus haikouensis | reverse complement strand
AAAAGTATTGAAAACCATTTAAACACAATCCCAGGTGTTAAGAGTGTAAGTGTTCATTTTTCAACTGGAAAAATGAAAGCAGAACATGATATCAGTGTGGAAGATATCTTTTCTGAAGTATCTAAAATCGGTTTTAAAGCGTCATTGCCTTCAAAAAACAATGCTGCTGAACCAGCTGAGAACAAGGCCGGACAAGGGTTGATCATCACATCGGGAATTTTGATCGCAATGGGATTTATCGGATCTTTTACCGGTGTGTCCACTTTCATTACTACGTTTATGTACGCGATGGCGATGGTGATCAGCGGTTACAAGCCGGTGAAAAGTGCCTTTTATTCTATCAAAAGCCGTTCATTAGATATGAACGTATTGATGTCGGCTGCTGCTATTGGTGCTGCTCTAATCGGGGAATGGTTAGAAGGCGCAACAGTGGTTTGGTTGTTCGCCTTGGGAACCACTCTACAGAATATGTCGATTGAAAAAACAAGAGACTCAATTCGAAATCTAATGATCTTAGCGCCGTCGGAAGCATGGATCAAAGCGGGTTCCCAATTGATTAAGAAACCTGTTGAGGAAGTGAACGTCGGTGAAATTCTGGTTGTAAAACCAGGAGACAAAATTCCGTTAGACGGTGA
>NZ_JABMCR010000612.1 GCF_013179555.1 Bacillus haikouensis | reverse complement strand
ACTTTGCGCGGCCATTAGTATGGTTTATTTTCATAGTGATCATCGGATTAGCAGCTGGAATCCCATTCTTGTTAGGGGTGTAAGGAAAAAAGGGAAGGGGAGATTCGTATAAATAATTCATTCCAGCTCCCTTTTTAGAAACCTTATAAAAAAGGAAAATGGCATACGTTAATTCGTATGCCATTCCTTTTTGCCAATTTAATGTTTGGAACCTGTGTGGTCCGTTTAGTAACACACCGGACGCTTCTCCAAAAGAGCCTTGCTCGTTTATTTAAATACCGGCTCCTTAAACTGTGACAATTTCTCCAATGAAGATTTATCCACTTCCTCATGAAGCGAATTCCCGTGGGAATCCATCGTCACTACCGCCGTAAAGCCTTCCACATTCAAATGCCACATTGCTTCCGGTATACCGAACTGCATCAGGTCAACTCCGTCTACTCCCTTGATACAGTCAGCGTAGTATTGAGCGGCACCTCCGATGGCATTCAAGTAAACACCGCCATGTTCTTTCAAAGCAGTGAGCGTTTTCGGACCCATTCCGCCCTTACCGATGACGGCACGTATGCCAAACCGTTTCATGATATCTCCTTGATAAGGCTCCTCTCGAATCGAAGTCGTCGGACCTGCAGCTTTTACATGCCAGTTGCCTTCGTCATCTTT
>NZ_JABMCR010000611.1 GCF_013179555.1 Bacillus haikouensis | reverse complement strand
TCTATGAAGCGGCCCATGCAGGCGTTTCTTTAAAGGTCCTTGATAAAACAGAGAATGTAGAGGGAAATGAAACCGTTGAAATTGATGAGGAGACCGGTTCTATCGCATTTGGCAGTCACTATCAAAAAGAGGAAGCAATAGATTTAGAAAAAAAGGTAGTGATTGAAAATCATGAACAAGAAGAAAAAGAATTTAAGGTTGAAGTAGAGTTTTCACCAGCAAAAGCTAGTATTCAAGATGCAGAGAAAAATGGTGTAGAGATCAATATACCTGATTCTATTTCCGTATCTTCAGGACAAGAGAAGGAAGTTCAACCAGCTATCCATGTTCCAAAGGATGCTGAACCTGGACATTATGAAGGCTATATTCATTTTGTGAATTCACAAAATAATGAGGAAAGCTATCAAATTCCATTTTCCATCCGTTACACAGATCGAGGTATTGATTATGCTGATCTAGATAGACCAGCAGTCGCTACGGATGTATCAAAATTTCATCCATTCTTAAATCCATTTGTAAATGCGGTATTTAAATTGAAGAGTCCGATGAAAACGATCGATATAATCGTAAAAGATGGAAAAACAGGTGAACCTGTAGGCTTTATCGGTTCTATTTTGGAAGCCCATAACATTGAACCAGATGTAGAAAAGTGGTTACTATGGG
>NZ_JABMCR010000610.1 GCF_013179555.1 Bacillus haikouensis | reverse complement strand
GGGAAGCTGGTTATTCAATCGGTATGAATTATTCGCAAACACTGAAGAGGATCATCCTGCCGCAGGCAACAAGGGTTTCAATTCCGCCTTTATCAAATTCATTTATCAGCCTGGTGAAAGATACATCGCTCGCTTCTTTGATCTTTGTGACAGAAATGTTCCGCAGAGCACAGGAAATAGCATCGACAAACTATGAATTCCTTCTCATGTATATGGAAGCAGCTTTCATCTATTGGGTCATCTGCTTCATCCTCTCAATTATCCAAGGACGCATAGAAGCACGATTGGACCGTTATGTGGCTAAATAGATCAACGAGGAGGGATTACAATGATAACGATAAAAGGTTTGAAGAAACGTTTTGATGATCTCGAAGTCCTGAAAGGAATGGACGTGGAAGTCAAAAAAGGAGAAGTGATCGTTTTGATCGGCCCGTCAGGATCTGGTAAAACAACATTTCTCAGATGTTTGAATGCCCTGGAGACACCTAATGAAGGCAGTGTATCGATCGGAGAAAAAAGGGTTGATTTTTCTAAAAAGGTTTCTACTGCCGATATCCTGAATATTAGAAGAAGTACGGGAATGGTCTTTCAAACATACAATCTGTTCCCGCATATGACAGCTCTGGAGAATGTGATGGAAGGGCCGGTCATCGTTAAGGGCAGGAAAAAAGCAGA
>NZ_JABMCR010000061.1 GCF_013179555.1 Bacillus haikouensis | reverse complement strand
AAAGCTGCCCCGCCTCGTGTATCACCATCAAGTTTGGTTAATACAACACCGGAAATGCCAAGCGCCTCGTTGAAGCTTTGAGCAACATTTACAGCATCTTGACCTGTCATGGCATCGACAACGAGGAAAATCTCATCCGGATTTGAGAGTTCCTTGATTTCTTTTAACTCTCCCATCAGGTTTTCATCAATGTGAAGCCGGCCAGCTGTATCAATCAGCACATAATCGTGATGTTCTTCTTTTGCTTTTTCGATCGCCTGCTTCGCAATTTCAACCGGGCTTACTTGATCGCCTAACGAAAAAACAGGTAAGCTTAATTGCTTTCCGATCGTTTCCAGCTGTTTAATTGCAGCCGGACGGTAAATATCAGCAGCCGCCAACAGGGGTGTTCGGTTATGTTTCTTTCGAAGCAGATTTGCAAGCTTCCCAGTGGTCGTCGTTTTACCGGCACCTTGTAATCCAACCATCATGATAACAGTCGGAGGTCGTTTGGCCACAGCAATCTGACTTTGTTCGCCGCCCATCAATTCAGTAAGCTCTTCTTGAACCACTTTGATGACTTGCTGTCCAGGCGTCAGGCTCTTCATGACTTCCTGTCCTACGGCGCGTTCGCTTACTTTCTTAACGAATTGCTTAACCACTTTAAAATTAACGTCTGCTTCTAAAAGGGCAAGACGAACTTCACGCATCATCTCTTTGACATCCGCTTCTGAAATCTTACCTTTGCCGCGGATTTTTTGAATCGTACCTTGCAGTCGGTCGGCTAATCCTTCAAATGCCATTCATGCCGCCTCCTAATCCAATATTTCAAGATCATCAATGAGTTTCAGACGGACAGAAGAATCGATTGATGAATCTTCTAAACTTTTTCTTAATTGAGCAAGAATCTCGTTGCGCTCTTGAAATTTATTAAATAATAAAAGCTTTTCTTCGTACTCCTCAAGCATTGCCTCAGTACGTTTGATGTTATCATAGACAGCTTGTCTCGACACATTGTATTCCTCTGCAATCTCTCCCAGAGAGAAATCATCCAGGTAATAGAGGGACATGTAGCTACTTTGTTTAGGAGTTAACAAAGATTGATAAAAGTCGTAGAGATAATTCATTCTTGTTGTTTTCTCTAACACGATATCCCTCCTTGTTAAGTGAAAAACCTTTACATATGAAGAATACAGATTTTAAGCGTTTTTGTCAAGGATACATCTATATTTTTTAGATGTGTTTCAGGACTTTTTGACACTGCTTTTGATTACCGTGCAAGACTTCGCTTTCTGCAGGAGTCTCCGCATTGCACTCCAATCATTAAAACATAAGACCTTGATTATATAAATACAAAGAAAAGCAGCCAAGGAAGCTGCTTTTCTTTGTGGTTTGTTACTCTTCTTTGTCTACTAAGTTAGAAAAAAGTCCATAGACGTATTTTTCTGCATCGAATGGCTGGAGATCGTCCATTTTTTCTCCGAGTCCAACATATTTGACCGGTATGTTCAGTTCGTTGCGGATGGCAAGGACGATTCCTCCTTTTGCTGTACCGTCAAGTTTCGTCAGGACGATTCCAGTGACATTGGTGGCTTCCTTGAAGGTCTTGGCTTGTATCATTGCATTTTGACCAGTAGTAGCATCCAGGACAAGCAATACTTCATGAGGTGCCCCAGGAACCTCCCTTTCAATGACACGTTTTACCTTTTCCAATTCCTTCATCAAGTTCACTTTGTTTTGCAGTCGTCCTGCTGTATCACAGATCAGGATATCTGCCTTTTTGGCTTTGGCCGATTGAACAGCATCAAACATGACCGCTGCAGGGTCACTTCCGGCAGCCTGTTTGATGACAGGAACTCCGACCCTTTCTCCCCAGACTTCCAACTGTTCAATTGCGCCTGCGCGAAAGGTGTCCCCTGCTGCAAGCACGACATTTTTTCCTTCTTCCTTGAACATATGAGCCATTTTTCCGATTGTGGTGGTTTTCCCTACACCATTCACTCCGACAAATAGAAGAACAGTCAACTCATTCTCTTTAATATTCAAGGTGTTGTCGTCATCATGTTCACCCTGATAAATCTCTACAAGCTTCTCCGAAATCACCGGCTGGATATCTACTGTATCCTGAATATTGCGGCGTTTCACTTCCATCTTCAACTCATCAATCAGTTCCATGACTGTATCGAAGCCTACATCCGCACCAATCAGAATTTCTTCGAGCTCTTCGAAGAAATCCTCGTCTACTTTACGGTAGCGGGCAACAAGATCATTCACCCTTGAAGTGAAGTTATTTCTTGTTTTACTTAATCCATCTTTAAACTTCTCGGTTACATTATCAGTGGATGTGGTAAATTTATCTTTAAGTTTTTTGAAAAAACTCATCTTCTACACCTGCCTATTTAGTTTCAAGTAATTCATGTGTCTCCTGCAGCCTTACAGATACCAGCTTCGATACCCCGGATTCCTGCATGGTGACTCCATAAAGAACATGTGCTTCTTCCATCGTCCCTTTCCGATGGGTGATTACGATAAACTGGGTATCGTCGCTGAATCTCTTCAAGTATTGACTGAAACGCTGCACATTCGCTTCGTCTAACGCCGCTTCTACTTCATCCAGAATGCAGAATGGCACCGGGCGTATTTTCAAAATCGAGAATAAGAGAGCGATTGCTGTCAGCGCTCTTTCCCCTCCGGACATCAGGCCAAGGTTTTGGAGTTTCTTACCTGGAGGCTGTGCGACAATATCGACACCTGTATTGAGCAGATCTGAAGGGTCGGTCAGCTTAAGTTCGGCCCGGCCCCCTCCGAAGAGTGCTTTAAATACACCTTCAAACTCAACCTGAATGGCGGAAAATGTCTGATCGAACCGCCTGATCATTTCTGAATCCATTTCATTGATGACTGTATAAAGAGTGTCTTTCGCCTCAGTTAGATCTTCTTTCTGTTCGAGGAGAAATTCGTACCTTTCCTTGACACGTTCATACTCATCGATTGCTCCAATATTAACTGTCCCCAGTTCTTCAAGGGCCAGTTTGACAAGTTTTACTTTCCTGCGTGCCTCATCCACCTCTATGGTAAGCGGATAGTCTTCCTTCGCGGCTTCAAACGAAAGCATGTATTCCTCGCGCAGATGATTCAAACGGTTCTCGAGCTCCACATCGAGGCGGTTGATCTTCACTTCTTCATCTTTCAACGCCGTTACAAGTCCTTTATGCTGGCGTTTCAATTCTTTCAGTTCAAGTTCTTCGTCATCAACCGACTCCTGCAGTTTCAACCGTTCATCCCGACGAACTGAAATAAGTTGTGTGGTTTCTGATTTTTGCAGTGCACATTTTTCTGCCTGTATTACTAGTTGTTTTTCTCCAGAAAAATTGTCTTTCATTTCCGTCTGAAGCCACAAGAGATCATCTTTTAATGTTTCTACTCTTTTTTCTGTTTCAGCCCGGTTTTCTTTTAAACGCTGCAATTGCTTACGGGTATTGACAAGCTGTTCGTTTCTGGCAGCCAGACTTGCTTTCATATCACTGATTTCATCCGATAAAGCGTCTTTTGATGTACGTTCAGAATTCTTTTGCAGCGTTAACTCTTCAATTTTTTTATCCAGATCATCAATTTCAAGTTTAATTTTGTCTAACAGTTCCTTTAATTCCTCTGATCTGATATCGTGTTTTTCTTTTATTGAAGTAAAGTCTTTTTTCTCCAGGTCGTAAAGTGAAAGTCTTTCATCCATGTTTTGCCGGGATAATTCGTTTTCCCGCAATTGGGATAAAAGTTCCTGCTCTCTTATACGGAGACGTTCACCGGAAACTCTCATTTCTTCCAGTTTCCTTTCTCTGAACGCACTCTCTTCCTTAAGAGATTTAACCTGTATTTGAAGCTGTTCCGTTTGGTTTTCCATGGCAGAAAGTTTTTCTTTCATCTCTTCCAGCTCGCCTTTTCTGGAAAGAAGTGAGTTCTTCTTCTGCTTGACTGTCCCGCCACTCATCGAACCACCCGGATTTACAACGTCTCCCTCAAGTGTCACAAGTCTATAGCGGTACTGGATCATCTTAGCGATTTCATTGGCACCCTTCAGGTCTTTAGTGATGAGCACATTCCCAAGTAAATTGGACATGATCATCCCATAGCGGGGATTATAACTAATCAGTTCAGATCCGACACCAACGAAAGAATGATGTCCTTTCAACATAGAGAGCTGAGTTGCCGGAATAGATTTCCCTTTCATGACATTCATAGGAAGAAATGTGGCACGGCCATATTGGTTTTTTTTCAGGTAGGCTATTGCTTTCCTTCCGTCTTCTTCAGCAGCCACAACAATATGCTGCATCGATGCCGCCAGAGCTGTTTCCATTGCTGTTTCATATTGTTTGGGAACATTGACGAGCTCTGCTACCGCTCCTTCAATGCCAGTAAGCACGGTATCCCTTGCTTTTAATACTTCTTTAACACCCTGGAAGAATCCGGAGTAATCATCCTCCATTTCTTCAAGCATTTCTTTTCGCGATTTTGCCTGCTGCAAGTATTGAAAAGCCTGATAAAGCATCTTTTCCTGCTTTTCATACTTGTTCCTTACTGTTTCCAGCTGCTTCTGCTCCTCACGATATAAATGAATATGCCCGCCTATCTCTTCCTTCTGCTGCTGCAGTTTAGTCGACAACTCTTTATGATTTTTTTGAAGGTCATCCCGCTGTTGAACATATTTCTCATTCTCAGCTTCCAATCGACCGCTTCTGCTTGATTGCTGTTCCAGCTGCTGCTGCAAATACTGAATTTCATTTTTAGCAGCAGCCTGCTGATTCAACTTTTCAATATAGTCACTTTTATACGATTCGATGATTTCTTCGATATTTTCACTGTAATGCATAAATTGGCTTTGCTTCGCTGACAGTTCCTGTTTAAGAGCGGTAACATCAGTTTCAATCACTTGATAGTCCTTTTGAAGAATGTCCTTTTCTGAAGATAATTGAGCCAATCGGGCTGTTGTCTCATCGATTGTTTGCTTTAATTGTGTTTCATTCGTTGATGAATTTTTCTTCCTTTCGATCAGTACCTGTTTTCTTCCCTCAAGCTTTTCGAGTTCTTCACTTGTAGAAAGAAGAACCTCCTGAAGATCCGTGACGGATTCATCAAGGGCTGCAATTTTATCACGGGTTTGAGCAAGTATTGATTCCTTCTTTTGAACGAGCGAAGAAAGAGAAAGTTCTTCCCTTCCATGCTGTTCAAAATCGAGACTCAGCTTCTCCCATTGTTTATGTAGATCCTCTATATCATAGACAGTAAGAGCGACTTCGAATTTCTCGAGTTCTTCCTTTTTTTCAAGATAGTCCTTTGCCATTGAGGCTTGGATTTTGAGGGGCTCCACCTGTCCTTCAAGTTCATGGAGTATATCATTTACACGATTCAAGTTTTCCTGTGTCTCAAAAAGCTTCGATTCTGCTTTCTTTTTCCTGGATTTATACTTTAATACTCCAGCAGCTTCTTCAAAGATGGTTCTTCTTTCCTCAGGCTTGCTGTTTAGTATTTCCTCGACTTTCCCCTGACTGATAATGGAGAATGCTTCTTTTCCCAGTCCTGAATCCATGAATAATTCGATGATATCTTTCAGTCTGCATGTCTGCTTATTCAACAGATATTCACTGTCTCCTGAACGGTATACTCTTCTGGTTACGCTGATTTCACTATAGTCGATCGGTAATGCACCATCTTCATTGTCCAGCACCAATGTGACTTCGGCTATATTCAGTGCTTTTCGTGAATCGCTTCCGGCAAAAATGACATCTTCCATTTTAGAACCGCGAAGACTTTTGGCTGATTGCTCACCCAATACCCAACGGATAGCATCAATAATATTGCTTTTACCGCTTCCGTTAGGTCCCACTACGGCAGTGACCCCGGGCACAAACTCTACCGATATTCTTTCTGCAAAAGACTTAAACCCCATTACTTCCAGTTGTTTGAGGAACATCTTCTTTCCTCCTATTTTACGTCTAACGTTTGTTTTAGCTTTTCCAGTGCTTTTTGCGCAGCCTGCTGTTCCGCTTCCTTCTTCGAACGGCCTTTTCCTATGCCAAGTTCTTCATCATTCAGACAGACACGTGATATGAACTGGCGGTTATGAGCAGGACCGCTTTCTTCAAGGATTCCATACTCAATCGATCCGGCATTGCCTCTTTGAACAAATTCCTGCAATTGACTTTTGTAATCCATCACATGAGAAAAAGCACCGATATTAATTTTTGGATAGACAACTTTATCAAGGACACTTACGACGGTATCAAGGCCTTGATCGAGGTATAGCGCTCCGATGAATGCCTCAAAGACATCCGCCAGAAGAGCAGGTCTTTCCCTGCCGCCGGTCATTTCTTCCCCTTTTCCCAAAAGAATCAATTCTCCAAACTCCATCTCCATTGAGAATTTAACGAGTGATGGTTCACACACGATCGCTGCTCTCAGTTTGGTGAGTTCCCCTTCACTCATCATCGGGTATTTTTTGAAAAGGAATTGGGATACGGTCAATTCCAATACCGCATCTCCGAGAAATTCGAGACGCTCGTTGTCTTCATAAGGTTTTCTGCGATGCTCATTCACATAGGATGAATGAGTAAAAGCTTGTTTAAGAAGCTTTTCATCTTGAAAATGTATTCCGATTTCATCCTGAAATTTCTTGAATTTCAAGTCGTTTTTTTGTTTTGATAGTCCTTTATTTCTACTATGCTTTCGCATAAAGCACTCCACCTTGCTCTTTAGGTTCTCAATATACACTAATCAAGTTTATGATAAATAAAACAAATAATCAAAAGTAAATTTAAATCGAAGATAAAAGACAAAAAACTTGGCAGAAAAATTTCTGCCAAGTTTGAGATGTTTGATGCAAACTGTCTTACTTGAGTAAGTGCATGCATTCAAACGAACGATTATGCCTTTGCTTTTATGTAGTTCACAGCATCACCTACTGTGCCAATTTTCTCAGCATCATCGTCAGAAATTTCCATGTCGAATTCATCTTCAAGTTCCATTACCAGCTCAACTACATCTAGGGAGTCAGCTCCTAAATCTTCTTTGAAAGAAGCTTCAAGATTTACTTGAGATTCATCTACACCAAGACGATCCACAATGATTTTTGTTACACGATCTAAAACCTCTGCCATCTTTGTCACCTCCCCTCAAGTATTATAGTGTATTTCCACCTGGAATGAAAAGCATTACCGGTGATTTTTAAAAATTTCCGGTCCAGTCTTATTCCGAACCGCTCATTACATCACCATACCCCCATCTATATGAAGGGTCTGCCCTGTCATATAAGCAGACGATTCAGAAGCCATAAAGCTTACCACTTTTGCAATATCCTTTGGATCTCCGAAACGGTTCAAAGGTATCTGCTTTAACATTTCATTCCGTACATCTTCTGGCAGCTGATCTGTCATATCAGTGGAAATAAAGCCTGGTGCAATCGCATTTACCGTTATTCCGCGGGGAGCAAGCTCTTTGGCCGCTGTCTTCGTTAAACCGATGACACCTGATTTGGCAGCAACATAATTCGCCTGTCCCGGATTACCGCTTACTCCTACAATGGATGAGATATTAATGATACGCCCGCTTCTTTGTTTCATCATCTGACGGGTTACCGCTTTGGTACAGAGAAATACACCTTTAAGATTGATATTAATTACATCATCCCATTCATTTTCCTTCATGCGCATCAATAAATTATCTTTCGTGATTCCAGCATTATTCACTAGTATATCCAATGTGCCAAATTGACTGATTGTATCTTTTACCATCGACTGTACAGAGTCACTGTCCGCTACATTACATTGAATCGCGACCGCTTCTCTCCCCATGCTTTTGATTTCATCAACCACTTCATTTGCTTTGGCTTCACTGCCTGAATAATTAACGACTACATTGGCACCTTCACGGGCAAGTTCCAGGGCAATCTCTTTGCCGATCCCCCTGGATGCTCCAGTTACTAATGCTACTTTTCCATTTACATTCATTTACGCTTCCTCCTTTAACTTTTCAATCACTTCAGTCAAGGAAGCCTCATCTTGAACGGCAAAAGTTTTCACCCGACGGTTCACTTTTTTGATGAGACCTGATAGTACTTTACCCGATCCTATTTCAACAAATGTATCGACTCCGAGGTCCAACAGTCTTTCAACTGTATCTTCCCACAATACAGGGGAATAGAGCTGCTCAATCAACAGTCGTTTGATTTCCTCTGCATCTGTGACAGGTGAAGCAGTCACATTTGCTATGACAGGCACTTCTGCATCGTCAATGACCATTGAATCCAGAATCGAGACGAATTTCTCAGCAGCAGGTTTCATCAATTGCGAATGAAAAGGGCCGCTTACCTGTAGAGGAATGATTCTTTTTGCGCCTTCTTCTTTTGCACGTTCTGAAGCAGTTTCGACCCCTTTTACAGTTCCTGAAATTACGATTTGACCAGAACAATTCAGATTGGCAAGCCCTACAGTCTGCCCTTCTTCAGATACTCGATCCGTAATCTCTTTAAGAGGTTCTCTTTCCATACCTAGGACAGCAGCCATTGTCCCTTCCCCGCCAGGGACCGCTTCTTCCATGAATTCCCCTCTTTTTCGCACTGCATAGACAGCATCCTCGAAGGATAAGGAACCTGCTGCCACCAAGGCAGAATATTCACCTAAACTATGACCGGCGGTGTAATCAGCTTGAATCCCTTCTGTCTTCAAACGCTCCAGGATTGCCACACTCGTCGTTAATAATGCCGGCTGAGCATTTGTCGTAAGAGTCAACTTATCCTGAGGCCCTTCAAATATGGTAGAGGATAAATCGGTACCTAGTTTTTCGTCTGCTTTTTTAAAAAAGCTTGCAACATCATTATACTTGTCTGCCAGTTCCTTCCCCATTCCAACTGTCTGAGATCCCTGTCCCGGGAAAACAAATGCAATTTTACTCACGTGCATCTCCTCCTTTTACAGCTTCCTTGATCGTATTCGATACGTCATTCTTCACCATTTCCCTTGCCTGTCTCATCGCATTATAAAAAGCGACGTCATTTGATGAACCATGTGCTTTTATAACCGGAGATTTCAAACCGAATAATCCGGCTCCTCCGTATTCTGAATAATCCAGCATGTTTTTCATATCTTTCAAGTCACTTTTCACTAGTCCTGCTGCGATTTTGTTTTTCAAGGACGACGTCAGCGTCTTTTTCAGCAGCGAAAAGATGGATAACGCAGTGCCCTCTATCGTTTTCAAGACCATATTACCTGTAAATCCGTCGGTGATGACGACATCGGCAACACCATTCAATAAATCGCGGGACTCCACGTTTCCTACAAAATGAACAGGCGTATCTTTCAATAAGCTGAAGGTCTTCTTCGTCAGTTCATTTCCTTTTTTGTCCTCTGTCCCGATATTCAACAGTCCCACCCGCGGTTGTTCAATGCCTCTTACTCTCTCGGCGTAAATACTGCCCATGATTGCATATTGAGCCAGGTGTTCCGGTTTGGCATCCACATTTGCACCTAAGTCAAGCATCAGGAAACCTTTTCCGTCCATTGTCGGGAGGGTCGGGGCAAGTGCCGGGCGGTCGATCCCCTCTATTCTTCCCACTACAAACAACCCTGCTGTCATCAAAGCACCGGTATTCCCTGCAGAAATGCATGCGTGAGCTTCTCCATCTTTTACTGCCTGTGCCATCATAACCATGGATGAATTCTTCTTTCTCTTTACAGCACGTACAGGTTCATCGGTAGCTTCAATTACCTCTTCTGTATGAACGACGGTTAATCGTTCATGAGAAGGCAGCCATTCTTTGATCCTGGTTTCATCACCATACAATAAAACCTCAATATCCTGGAAATCATCAAGCGCTTTCTTCACACCAAGGACTATCTCTTTAGGAGCATGATCTCCGCCCATTGCATCAACGGCTAACTTCATCTATGCTTCATCCTTTTCCGTTTTTTTGGAGCGGTACATCTCGAAGTCACCTGTAAAAACGAGTTCTCCCCCGACAAAACTCTGTACCTCTACCATTGTTCGATCTTTTTCGTCTTTAATATGTAACACCTTTGCTTTGGCCACTACTCTTTCACCCTCTTTTACAGGACGGGTAAAACGGATCGTGGACTTGGCAGTCAATGCCAAGTCATCATTTATTACAGCAACAGCCAATGAATTTGCCTGTGCGAATAAATGATGGCCTCTTGCGATTCTATTTCTCACAAAGACGTGATCAGCTTTGACATCAAAGATAGAAATCGCACTTTCATCTAATTCTATATCAATTATTTCCCCGATGACCTCTTCAATCGGCAGCGATTTCACTTCATCTTCAAATGATTTTTCTGCTACGTTTTTTATACGTTCACGAAGTTCTGGAATTGATCGTTCCATTCGGTCGAGGCGTATTGTTTGAACACTTACACCAAATCGCTCTGCCAATTCTTCATCCGTGATAAAGGGATTTTCTTTAATTGTCTCTAATAGGTTCGCTTGTCTTTCTTTTTTCGAAAGTCTCATTATTCAACACCGTCCACTATTAGTACTAGGTACTAATAGTAGTATATAATCTAAAAAAGCAGATTGCAAGAAATAATCTCACAATCTGCCTTTCTAGTCGAGCTTTTCGCCCTCCATTACTCCCGCTTCCGCCAAATATGAGCGCAACCTTTCCCATTCCGGGTTTTTCCAGAAACTTTCAGAGTTTATCAGCGAAGCGGCATCGTCTCTTGCCACTTCCAGTGCCCGGTAATCATGTACCATATCGGCTACCTTGAATTCAGGGAGTCCGCTCTGTTTCTTACCAAAGAAATCCCCGGGCCCGCGCAGTTCAAGGTCTTTCTCACTCAAAACGAATCCGTCATTGGTTTCCGTCATGATTTTCATCCGCTCTTTACCGACCTCTGTTTTCGGTTCCGCCAACAATATACAATAAGACTGGTTTTCACCCCGGCCGACGCGTCCACGTAATTGATGAAGCTGTGATAAACCGAATCTTTCTGCATCATAGATCAGCATGAATGTGGCATTTGGTACATTCACCCCAACTTCTACAACCGTTGTCGACACCAGTACCTGAAGGTCATTTGAACTGAATCGTCTCATCACTTCATCCTTTTCATCAGGATGGAGCCGTCCATGCATGAGTCCCACTTTATATCGTCCTTGAAAATAGACCAGCAGCTGATTGTACACATCGATCGCATTTTGGACATCCAGTTTGTCGGATTCCTCTATCAGCGGGCAAATGACATAAGCCTGTCTACCTTGATCAAGCTCTTTATCCATAAACGTCAGAACTCTGGGAAGCATGTCAGCTTTTGCCCAATGCGTTTCGATTGCTTTTCTTCCAGCTGGCATTTCGTCAATAATGCTAACATCCATTTCACCAAAGACCGTAATGGCAAGAGTTCTAGGGATAGGTGTTGCAGTCATGAATAATACATCAGGGCTGTTTCCTTTTTCTCTTAGTATCCTTCTTTGGTTGACTCCAAAACGATGCTGTTCATCAGTGACGACCAATCCCAATGATTTAAACTCCACATCATCCTGGATCAGCGCATGGGTTCCGATCAAAATATCAACTTCTCCTTCTTTTAGTTTTTCTAAAAGAAGTTTTCGTCTTTTTCCTTTAACAGAACTCGTCAGCAGTGCAACAGATAAGCCTGCAGGGGATAATAGTTCACTCATTGACTCAGCATGCTGTTCTGCCAGTATCTCAGTGGGAACCATGAGAGCCCCCTGATAGCCAGCAGTCACAGAGGAAAACAACGCGATCGCAGCAACGACAGTCTTCCCGGATCCAACATCCCCCTGCAATAGGCGGTTCATTCTATAAGGGGACTTCATGTCCGCAGAAATTTCGTTCACCACTCTTTTTTGTGCGCCGGTTAACGGAAATGGCAGAGTGTCTGTAAATCCTTTTAATTTCTCCACATCATAATGCTGCTGTATCCCGGATGAGTGTTCTCTTTCAAACTTTCTCAATGCCTGCATTTTCAATTGAAACAATAAAAACTCTTCATACACAAATCTTCTCCTCGCCTGTTTCATGTCGGAAGGAGAATGAGGAAAGTGCAATTGATAAAGCGCTTCTTCGCGGTTCATTAATTTGTATTTCCCCAATAAAGCTGCAGGAAGATTCTCAGAAACTAGATGGGAATATTCTTCGAAAGCTTTTTTTATGAATTTGCTCAGTGTATTATTCTTTACATTCCCTTTAAGCGAATAGACTGGTTCGAAATCCCCCTCTTTGTTATGAGGTCCAGCTTGAAAATGCTGTACAGTTATGACCTGCCTATTCTTATCCCATTTACCTGTGACTGTGACAGTATCATGAAGAGCCATCTTCTTCTTCAAATATGGTTGATTGAAGAAAACTGCCTGAATTAAATACCTTCCAACCAGTATCCTGACTGTTAGCCTTGACTTTTTCCTGCCGTAGTACATCAGTGAAGGTTCCGAATGTACTTTCCCTTCAACTGTGACTCTTTCATCATGATCTACTTCTTCTAAATCTCTCAGCCTGTAATCCTCGTAGCGGTAAGGAAGGTACTCCAGCAGATCCTGAACGCTGTTTATTCCCATCTGGTTAAGCTGCAGCGCAGTTTCCTCGCCAATCCCCTTAATGTTCTGGATCGTCAGCTCATCGCTATGAATCTTCACGTTTATTCAGAGAAATCCCGAAAATTTTCGCTTCTAATTCCCTGCCTGTAGGTGTCGCGGCTAAACCGCCTTGAGCCGTTTCCCTCAAAGCAACGGGCATTGTTTGACCAATTTTATACATCGCGTCTATCACTTCATCACAAGGAATGCGGCTGGTGATTCCGGCTAGTGCCATGTCGGCTGCAACCATCGCATTTGCGGCACCCATAGCGTTGCGTTTGACACATGGTACTTCCACCAATCCAGCCACAGGATCACATACCAAGCCAAGCATATTCTTCAATGTAATGGCCATTGCTTCTGCTGATTGAGAAGGAGTGCCGCCAGCGATTTCAACAATTGCGGCTGCAGCCATACCGCTTGCTGATCCGACTTCAGCCTGACAGCCTCCCGCTGCACCTGAGATCGAAGCATTATTTGCAACCACAAATCCAAATGCACCTGATGTAAACAAAAATCTGATCATTTCATCTTTAGATGGATTCAATTTATTCTTCACTGCAAATAACGTCCCGGGCACGACCCCTGCAGAACCCGCTGTCGGCGTTGCACATATGGTACCCATAGCTGCGTTTACTTCATTCGTTGCGACAGCTTTACTGACAGCGTCCAAAATCGTGTCACCTGATAAAGATTTTCCTTTTTCTATATACTTCTGCAGGAGAACAGCATCCCCTCCGGTCAATCCGGAATGAGATTTTACACCTTCCAGCCCTTTTGCTACAGCCTGTTCCATCACTTCCAGGTTCTTTTCCATTTGAGCATATATGACTTCGTAAGTTTTACCTGTAAACTCCATCTCCTGCTCGATCATGATATCCGATATTTTTTTATTTTGGCTTTCAGCCAGTTCAATTAATTCTGCAACATTTCTAAACATGTAGAAACCCCCTTACAATGATGATGTAAACGTTCTCATAAAATGAGAGGTTCAATCTGAAATTCTCGTTACTTGTGTGATATGGGTTAATGATGAGATCTCATCGATTACCGCTTCATCGATGAGCTGATCCACTTCGATTGTCATCAACGCCATTTTTCCTTTTTCTTTTCTGGAAACGTCCATATGACCAATGTTCAACTGATGTTTAGCTAATATATTTGAAACAGCAGCGATAGCACCGAACCGATCATCATGTACAACCAGAATGGCGGGGTGATGTCCGGAAAGTTTCAATTCAAACCCATTCAGCTCGATGATTTCAACTTTCCCGCCCCCGATGGAGATGCCTACAAGTTCCAATTCTCCTTCGTCGTCTCCCATAAGGATCCGCGCTGTATTCGGGTGATCGGTAATCGCATCTTCTTCGTGGAATTTCACTCTGATTCCTTTTTTTCTTGCTTGCTCAATTGAATGAATAATTCGTTCATCAAACGTATCGTAATCAAGAATCCCTCCTACGATCGCAACATCTGTACCATGACCCTTATACGTTTTTGCAAAAGAGCCGTAAAAAGATATTTTCACCCATTTAGGCTCTTTTCGGAAAAGGTTCCTCGCAATCCTTCCGATACGTGCAGCTCCGGCAGTATGAGAACTTGACGGCCCTATCATCACAGGACCGATTATATCAAAAACACTTTTATACTTCACCGCATATTCCCCCTGTTCTAACAAGCAAACTATCTTTAGTTTAACATAATTTAAGGGGACAAGCGCTTAATTAGTGCCGTCCCCTTCCGTTCCTTTATTCGATTGAGAATATATAGGAGTATAGTGGCTGTTTTCCGTTATGAACTTCCACTTCTACATCTTCATAATGATCTTCTACATATTCCTGTAAGGATAGTGCATCCCCTTCAGTCACATCTTCCCCATACAGAATGGTAAGAATTTCGGATTCTTCATCCAGCATATCATCAAGAAGTCTCTTAGCTGATTGTTGACGATCTTTTTCAGAAATGACAATCTTGCCTTCTGCGATGCCCATGAAATCATCCTTCGAAATCGTCATACCGTCGATATTTGTATCTCTTACAGCATAAGTGATCTGACCTGTTTTTACATGGCGGGACGCTTCACTCATCGTCTTTTTATTGTCTTCCACAGAAAAGGCAGGGTTGAATGCCAGCAATGCTGCCATACCTTGAGGTACAGTCTTCGTCGGCACTACAGCAACCTCTGCACTCAATACTTCCGCAGCCTGTTCCGCTGCCATGATAATATTTTTATTATTAGGCATGATGATGACTTTCTTTGCATTCACTTCTTCTACAGCCTTCACAATATCTTCGGTACTCGGATTCATCGTCTGCCCGCCTTCAATCACTGCAGTGGCACCGATGCTCTTAAAGAGTTCCGAAATCCCTTCTCCCATTGCAACTGTAACGATTGCGAAATCAACTTCCTTTTTAACAGGAGGGGCTTGTGCCTTGACTTGGCGTGAATCACCTACGATACTGCTGTGCTGCTGCCTCATATTTTCAATCTTTATATTGATGAGGCTTCCGTATTTATGTCCATAAGATAATACATTACCGGGCTCTTCTGAGTGAATATGTACCTTTGCAAGCTCATCGTCACTGATCACCAGCAGAGAATCGCCAAATTCGCTTAAATCATTACGAAAGTCTTCTTCATTAAATGCATGCTTGTCATCCTCGAATTTGACCATGAATTCTGTACAGTAACCAAATTCGATGTCTTCAGTACTCATGAAATCCTGAGCTGTCTTATGATGTTCTGCACTTACAAGATCATTCATGGAAGGTAATGAGGCCTGCTCGGAGACCTTTTCTCCTTTTAATTCAGCCAGGAAGCCTTCATATACAAATAACAAACCCTGACCGCCGCTATCAACCACTCCTACTTCCTTCAATACAGGAAGTAGGTCAGGTGTACGATTAAGCGAGGCTTGACCTTCCTTTACAACCGCTTCCATTACCTTTATGAAATCAGTCTCTTTTTGTGAAACTGCAACACCCTTTTTGGCAGCATCTTTCGCAACCGTCAGGATTGTCCCTTCCACAGGTTTCATGACAGCTTTATAAGCTGTCTCTACTCCAGACTGTAAAGCATCCGCAAACTCTTTACTGGTTATGGAGCTTTTACCTTCGATTGCTTTTCCAAAACCTCTGAACAACTGGGAAAGGATAACACCGGAGTTACCTCTCGCCCCCATCAATAACCCTTTAGAAAGCGCAGAAGCAACATTCCCAATATGATCTTGGGTCTTTTGTTGAACTTCCTTAGCCCCGGAAGTCATTGATAAATTCATGTTTGTTCCAGTATCACCATCAGGAACAGGAAAGACGTTCAGTGCGTCAACCAGCTGGGCATTAGCAGACAGCTTGGCAGCACCTTGAATCACCATGCCGGCAAAACGTTTTCCTTCCAAAGATGTAATCGACACAAATCTTCCTCCTCACTACGGGTTCGTTACCCGAACCCCCTGCACAAAAATATTTACTGAATCTACCGCCAAGCCGACGGTCTTATCAAGGGTATATTTAACCTTGGATTGTACGTTATGAGCAATCTCAGAAATTTTTGTACCATAGCTCACAATTATATACATGTCAATATGTACTTCCTCTTCATCTTGACGAACGATCACTCCGCGAGTAAAATTTTCTTTACGTAAGATATCTGTAAAACCGTCTTTAATTTGATTCTTTGAAGCCATTCCAACAATTCCGTAGCAATCCACCGCTGCACCTCCAGCAATCATTGCAATGACATCATTTGTAATATCAATTTGTCCGTACTGCGTTTTCAATTCGATGGACATGGAATGTTCTCCCCCTTTAAATACATGCTTGGCTAAAAACATTTTACTATAACTATGCGCTTATTGAAAGCTAAAGTATAGTCAATGCTTCATTTATGCTTCAATATCTCTCATTTTTTCCAATTTACTTCCCTTTACACTTCTAAATAGAAAAAAGACGCCCTTATACAAAGACGTCTCCTCATTTTTAAGTATTATACACGCTCAACTTTACCTGATTTCAACGCTCTTGCAGAAACCCATACTTTCTTAGGTTTACCGTCCACAAGAATACGAACTTTTTGCAGGTTAGCACCCCACGTACGCTTATTCGCATTCATAGCGTGAGAGCGAGCGTTACCAGCGCTAGCTTTACGGCCAGTTACTACGCATTGTTTTGCCATAATCTATTCCCTCCTCACTAACAAGAAGCTGAAGTACCATTTCAGTTCTACATTTCGCTTTTTCATAAAGATACTTTAATAATTTATCACACAAGCCCCCAGAATGCAATACTACAATTCAAACCTTTCAAGAAAAAATACTTTACAGCAAGAAAAGCGGAAGGGCTTCGCCCAGAGGCAGGTGGCATAAGGAGGGGATATCTGGAAGGGCGGCTGAACGCTATTGAAGCCGATACAGCTTAGAGATTTTTCGACAAGTTGCATGTATTTCAGTAAAAGTGGATCGTATTTTCGAAATCTGGCATGAAAATCTGTAAAGTGGCTTGTATTCTTCAAAAGTGGATCGTAAATCCTGAAATCCGGATCATAAACACCTGCCATGGTATAACACCAACGCCCCATTTATCCTGGAAAATCCCTTATACGCCTTAATGAGATTACTTTTCTCATTTTTTATATAAAACAAAACCTCTAATTTCCTGCCAAATAAGCCCTTTTTATAACGAAACAAAATGAAAATAACGAATGCATCACAAATTATCCTCAACAACAAAAAAAGAAGACAGCCCCCTGCTGCCTTCAATCACATCATTATTCCTTCTTAAATGTCCCCAACATCGCTCGCACCAGCCCACCCAAGAACTTCGGTAATTTAATTGTATAAAATCGCATTCCAGTCCCTCCCCGCAATCTAAAGAACGTAATGTTTCGCCTGACATCGTTTCAGTCTATTCAAGCAGTTTCAATTAAGTACGTCTTCTTTCCTAAATGGGTCAAGAAGCTGAATCGCTGCTTCTTATCACCATTAATATGCCATTTGTAAAAGAAAAAGTACCAGATGATTGTATAAGTTCATTACTAATACATAGTGCTGAACCGCGAAAAATATTCCGTTTTTTTAACGGGTACTTGAAACCGGATAGTGTCAGATTCTCTACCGAACCAGTCATGGGGACAAATGAAATATACTTTCGGACAGAGCTTTCTTTTATTGTATGTTCGCCTGGTCTTTCAACCCATAATTGGTTTTGGACATCGATCATTTCAATTTTTATTCCGGACTCCAGCATATCCGGCTGCATGAGTAGTTGGATATTCCCCATGAAATGGTCGAGCCGGCCACCTGTTCCCCCGAAAATTTTTATCGAATCGGGATTTTGTTTCAGCACCCAATTCAACGCAAGCTCTAAATCTGTTTCATCTTTTTCGGGCTGATAGGTATTTACAGTTTTCACCTTTTTTTCAATCAGGGACCATTCTTCTGTGCTCACCGAATCAAAATCACCGAAGGCTCCTGCAGGATACAGTTCATTTTGCAATAATGTGATTACCCCCCGGTCCACTCCGACCCATCTTACACTTTCTGAATGGTAATCCTTTAAATCGGGTAAATATTTCTCCGGTGCACCGGCAATTATACAATATTCCATGGACGTTACCTCCCCTATAAAAGAAACTGATCCAATCTGGACCAGTCCGGGTATACTATTTTAAAATTGATTTTCTCAATTCCTGGATTGCTGCGCCTCTATCTGTTTGATTATATATAGCGGACCCTGCGACAAACACATCAGCTCCAGCTTCAGCACAAATGGCTGCCGTTTCAGGATTAATTCCACCATCCACTTCAATTTCAAGTGACGGATTCATTTCTTCAGCCCAACTTCGAATCTGCCTGATTTTAGGAACGACTGAAGATATGAAGGACTGACCCCCGAATCCTGGATTGACAGTCATTAATAAGACCATATCAATATCGGATAGGATTGGTTTCACCCAATCCGCAGGTGTTGCAGGATTCAGGACAACCCCGGCTTTGACACCTTTGTTTTTTATCAATTGGATGGTTCTGTGAAGGTGTGGTGCTGCTTCGACATGGACAGTGATATAGTCCGCCCCCGCTTCGGAGAAGGCTTCGATATATTTGTCAGGATGCGCGATCATCAGATGAACGTCCAACGGCAGGTTCGTAAGTGGACGAATGGCCTTCACCACCATCGGTCCCATCGTAATATTCGGTA
>NZ_JABMCR010000609.1 GCF_013179555.1 Bacillus haikouensis | reverse complement strand
CTCATGTTTGGGTTGGATGAAACGGCCGGGCTTCACTATTATCCAATTTATCCTTAAGGAGGAGAGAGAAATGAATGTGGCGGAAAAAGGACCAGTTCAGAAGATCGAAGGAGGCAGTATCGTATCACCTAAAGGATTCAAAGCGGGAGGTATCCATATCGGCCTTCGTTATGAGAAGAAGGATTTTGGGGTCATGTACAGTGAAAAACCTGCACAAAGTGCAGCAGTTTACACGAAAAGCCACTTCCAGGCTCCTCCGCTTAAAGTGACGCAGGAAAGCATTGCTGCATCCGGAATCCTGCAGGCAGTGGTTGTTAACAGTGCGATTGCCAACGCCTGTACGGGTGAACAAGGTCTGAAAGACGCTTACAAGACAAGGGAGCTGATTGCACTGCGATTTGGACTGCCGGAAGAATATGTAGCCGTTGCGTCCACAGGAGTGATCGGGGAATGTCTGCCAATGGAGACAATGGAGAAAGGATGCAGGGAGATAGCCGTACACAAGGACTACAACAGTGCCAAATCCTTTCAGCAGGCAATCTTGACCACGGATACAGTCGAAAAGACAAGCTGTGTGGAAATGCAAATCGATGGTAAAACCGTTACGATCGGGGGAGCGGCCAAAGGTTCCGGCATGATTCATCCGAATATGGGTACGATGCTCGGTTTTATCACAACG
>NZ_JABMCR010000608.1 GCF_013179555.1 Bacillus haikouensis | reverse complement strand
GGTTAAGTTATGAAGGGCGCACGGTGGATGCCTTGGCACTAGGAGCCGACGAAGGACGGGACTAACACCGATATGCTTCGGGGAGCTGTAAGTGAGCTTTGATCCGGAGATTTCCGAATGGGGGAACCCATTGTTCGTAATGGAACAATATCCATATTTGAATACATAGAGTATGGAAGGCAGACCCAGGGAACTGAAACATCTAAGTACCTGGAGGAAGAGAAAGCAAATGCGATTCCCTGAGTAGCGGCGAGCGAAACGGGAAATAGCCCAAACCAAGAGGCTTGCCTCTTGGGGTTGTAGGACACTCTATACGGAGTTACAAAGGAACGGAGTAGACGAAGAAGTCTGGAAAGGCTCGTCAAAGAAGGTAACAACCCTGTAGTTGAAACTTCGTTCCCTCTTGAGTGGATCCTGAGTACGGCGGGACACGTGAAATCCCGTCGGAAGCTGGGAGGACCATCTCCCAAGGCTAAATACTACCTAGTGACCGATAGTGAACCAGTACCGTGAGGGAAAGGTGAAAAGCACCCCGGAAGGGGAGTGAAAGAGAACCTGAAACCGTGTGCCTACAAGTAGTCAGAGCCCTGTGCATCTTTCCTTTGGAAAATGCCGGGTGATGGCGTGCCTTTTGTAGAATGAACCGGCGAGTTACGATCCCATGCAAGGTTAAGTCGAT
>NZ_JABMCR010000607.1 GCF_013179555.1 Bacillus haikouensis | reverse complement strand
ATTTATTAATTCCAGTGAATTGAAAACGATTCCATCCGGGTTGATGGTCTTCAGGGATGCTTTAAGAACCGACTGGGGTGTCTTATTATCTGGAATGGTTATTGCTTCCGTACCGATGGTTGTTTTATTGATTGTTTTGCAAAAATATTTAGTACGAGGCCTGTCAGAAGGCTCGGTGAAAGGATAGTGAACGATGAAATTAATTACGGTGGGTGACAATGTTGTAGACTGCTATTTGGATCGTAACGAATATTTTCCAGGCGGAAATTGTGTGAATGTCGCTGTAAATGCCAAACGCAATGGTGCGGGCACTGTCGGCTATATTGGTATTTTTGCTACGGATGATCCGGCTGCACATATAAAGGCGGCACTGAGAGAAGAGGGAGTTGACTTTCATTTCTCCCGTGATGCTTTTGGCATTACCGGCCAGCCCAAAGTGACGCTTACAGAAGATAATGACAGGGTGTTTATTGGCGGTCCTAAAGACACCGTTCAACATCGATTTAAGATTCAACTTATTCCTGAGGAAGTGGACTACCTTAAGCAATTCGATATATGTCATGTGAGCTGCTATTCGTCCATGGAAAGTGAGTTGGCTAAGATTGCGAAGGAGGTTAAGGTGTCATACGACTTTTCCAATCGAAAAGATCTGGAATATATCTCATCCATTGCCCCCTATATATCT
>NZ_JABMCR010000606.1 GCF_013179555.1 Bacillus haikouensis | reverse complement strand
TTCGTATGATTGGAGTCCACTGGCACCCGTACAATATGAAACCGATGAACAGGGCGTGGTCCCCGGAAGAATGTGGGAGGACGAAAGCGGTGAATATACACCGGCTATCCACACACAGGTTTATCAACTGAACACACCTGCTCTGGCGGATAATCTGATATCTGATTTAATAGAAAGATATAGATATGAGAATAGTAGAGAAGAGTTTGTGGAAACAGAACATCCAGACCTGGATCAATTGATTGTTCATGAGGAAAAGGAAATGAAAGAAGTGTTTGCTTTCAAAGGAAAAGCGGTCATGCATGTCAGGTATTATGGTTATGCGGATATACATTCAGTAATAAAAAATGTAGTAGAGAAGATCAGGTTAATTTCGGAATAATACTTGAATCCGATTCGTTATTTGTTAACAAGTTTTTCACTGCATCAAAGATTCATGCTTAACTCAGCGAAAAACTGTGCCAGGACTTCTTGTATGGATTAAGAATAAACGTACATACGTTCTATTTTTGTGTTAGGATGTTTATAGAAGGATAAACTGATTTCATGGAGAAAGGGGATGTTTACATGAATAAAGAACTAACTGTTCATACTGAGATTTTAATTGATGCACCAACTGCTAATGTATGGGAGATTCTTGTTAATCCTAAGTACGTAGCTCAATGGGATGAACTACCTGAAGGTT
>NZ_JABMCR010000605.1 GCF_013179555.1 Bacillus haikouensis | reverse complement strand
AAAGCACAAGCAAAAGTGGCATTTGAACTCAAAGAAGAAGGATTCCGATTGAAGGATATCTTCCTTGTTGTAGGAATTCCTGAAGCAACTTATCACTATCATGTAAAAAACTTCGAGAAAGAAGATCCGGAAACAGAACTAAAAGAACTCATAACCAACCTTTTTAAGAAGTTTCATGAACGCTATGGTTATAAACGTATCACGAAGGAATTAAAGAAGTTAGGACATCGTGTTAATCATAAAAAAGTATATCGACTGATGCGAGAACTGGGATTGAAATGTGTAAAATTCATGCGGAAATCTCGTAAATACAATTCCTATAAGGGTAAGGTTGGGAAGGTTGAGAAAAACCGACTATCCCGCCGTTTCCATACACCTATTTCTCTTCAAAAATTAGTAACCGACATCACCGAATTTAAATGTCTTGGGGAAGAGAAGTTATATTTAAACCCAATTCTTGATCTTTACAATGGAGAGATTATAGCGTTTGGAATTAGGAAACGTCCAACACTTGATCTAGTCATGGAACCTTTAAAAGAGACGATAGGGATCATAAAAAATAATACAACCTATCGCACTACTATCCATTCTGATCAAGGCTGGCATTACCAACACAACTCATGGGTGAGGACATTAAAGGAAAATAAAATATTTCAAAGTATGTCACGCAAAGCAACCTGTGCAGACAATGC
>NZ_JABMCR010000604.1 GCF_013179555.1 Bacillus haikouensis | reverse complement strand
TTAGAGCGTGAAGATCCCGAGGAAGACCAGGCACCATTACCGGAGAAAGAAGAAACGCCTAAAAAGCCGTTAGCACCACAAGAAGAAGAATCGGCAAGCGGTGGGTTCTCCTTTGAAGATTTCTGGGATGGCATTAAAACATTCTTTGCTGAGAACTGGGGTAAACTTCTCATCGGCTTCTTACTGTTGGTTTTTACAGCGCTGATGGCCTACATTTTCAGAAGACGCTGGCTACCATACTATCTGATTTTCTATTTCAGACGAAGAAAGTCGGGAGATGTTTATTCTGAAGCCTACATTTCATTGGTGAAACAATTAGGAAGATATGGATTAAAAATGCAGGACGGGCAAACCCTCAGAGGATTTTCCCGATATATTGATTCCTTCTTTGGAACCTATGAAATGACGAGTTTGACCAACCGGTATGAACGTACATTGTATGGTCATAAACCCGATCAGGAAGATTGGGTGAAGATGAGAGAATTGTGGGAAAATTTAATTAAAAGGACAACTGGTTGACCGCTTCATCAACAAGGTATAAAATGATGTCAAATTAATAATATAGTTCGTTAGCATCCTTCGTATATCCTCGATAATATGGTTCGAAAGTTTCTACCCGGTCACCGTAAATGACTGGACTATGAAGGCAGTGTTCTATTTAGACATCAATGCATGCCAAAAAACTAGAATTCTG
>NZ_JABMCR010000603.1 GCF_013179555.1 Bacillus haikouensis | reverse complement strand
GCCATAAGGAGCTTTATGATGAAAGAAATCGAATTGAAACTTAAAGGGAAAATCAAACGACTGACCAACCATACATTTAAATTTGATGAACGTATCAAGGAAGGCTGGTTTTCAGCCGTCTATTTTTTGAAAACAAAAGAAATCGCGCGTAAATATAAACCTGATGCTGTCGTAACGATGCAATTTTTCCAAAAGGATCACTCTGTATTATGCGGAACTGATGAGGTCATCGCGCTCCTTCATACCTTTGCTGATCATCCGGAAAAGCTTGAGATTCATTCTTTGAAAGATGGAGATCAAATCTCCCCTTTCGAAACTGTACTCACGATTACAGGCCGTTACCAGGATTTCGGTTTTTTGGAGGGTATCATCGATGGGATCCTCGCCAGAAGGACATCCGTCGCAACGAGTGTTTACAACGTGATGAAAGCAGCTGCTCTTTCCGGTCATCAAAAACCGGTCATTTTCATGGGTGACCGCGATGACCACTTTACCCAGCAGGCAGGGGACGGATATGCTGCTTTTATCGGCGGATCCACTGCGCAGGCCACCCACGCCATGAACGAATGGTGGGGAAAACAGGGAATGGGCACGATGCCGCATGCATTGATTCAATTATTTAATGGGGATATCGTTGAGGCTGCAAAAGCTTATCAGGAAACGTTCCCCGAAGATGAATTGATTGCCCTGGTCGATTACAATAATGATGTCATTACGGATGCATTGAAAGTAG
>NZ_JABMCR010000602.1 GCF_013179555.1 Bacillus haikouensis | reverse complement strand
CCATTAAAAGATTATCGTTTGGTCACCTATTATGGCACGCCGCAGTCCGAAAATATGGGAATTCTAGGCACGATGGAGCCGGAAGAGCTTATGAAGAAATTAAAGAAGCAGACACAGGCCTATTCCGACATTGATCCCGGCAGGCCGGCGGTCCCGACGATTGAACTGATTACGACAATGGCGCAGAATGAGCCGGGGGCAGATGGGGATTATGTGCGGATGACATCGGAGGAGAATATTGAAACGTACGTCGAGCTTGCGGAGAAGCATGACGCGCTGGTGATGCTCGATATTCAGCTCGGAACAGACACGGTCATGGAGCAGGTGAAAATGATTGAGAAATGGCTTAAACACCCGAATGTTCACCTGGCAATCGATACGGAATTCCACGTGATGGAAGGCGAGAAACCCGGAGAGGATCTAGGGGAAGTGGATGGCAAGAAAATTCAGGAGGCAGTCGAGTACGTATCAGAGCTTACGGAAAAGAACAATCTCCCGGATAAAATTGTCCTCGTCCACCAATTCACCGGTGGCGTACTGACAAATAAAGATGCGATTAAACCGACAGACAACGTCGAAGTCGCAATAAACTTTGACGGCTGGGGACCAGCTGCCGACAAAAAGACACTGTACGGGAAGTACATACGTGATGAACCGAATCAATATGGCGGATTCAAGATCTTTTATGATAAAGATGAGCCTGTCTTAAAGCCCGAAGACGTGTTGAAAATGGACC
>NZ_JABMCR010000601.1 GCF_013179555.1 Bacillus haikouensis | reverse complement strand
ATGAAGACGGTATCGCCATGCCTGCATTCGAACTCGCCATCGGTTCTGGCGGTGATGGGTCCGATGCCCTGGACGTCGAGATGCAGGAAGGTATCGGAGCCGAGATGTTCGGCGACGGTTACCTTGCCCTGCCACAGACCGGCCTCTTTTGACAGCGCCAGATGCTCCGGCCGCACCCCGGCGGTGGTGGCATTCTTGCTGCGGGCATAGTCGCCGGTGATGAGGTTCATGCGCGGCGAGCCGATGAAGCCGGCGACGAAGAGGTTGGCGGGGGAGCGGTAAAGCTCCATTGGCGAGCCGACCTGCTCGATATTGCCGCGGTTAAGGACCACGATCTTGTCGGCCATGGTCATGGCTTCCACCTGGTCGTGGGTGACGTAGATCATCGTCGTCTTTAACGTGTTGTGCAGCTCGGAGATTTCCAGCCGCATGGTGCCGCGCAGCGCCGCATCGAGGTTGGAGAGCGGCTCGTCGAACAGGAAGGCCTTCGGTTCGCGCACGATGGCGCGGCCGATGGCCACACGCTGGCGCTGGCCGCCGGACAGCTGTGAGGGCCGGCGTTCGAGATAATCGGTGAGGTTGAGAATGCGGGCGGCATCCTCGACCTTCTTGTCGATGACGGCCTTGTCGAGCTTGGCCATCTTCAGCGGGAAGGCGATGTTGTTCCTGACACTCATATGCGGGTAAAGCGCATAGGACTGGAACACCATGGCAAGGCCGCGCTCGGCCGGCGCCTTTTC
>NZ_JABMCR010000600.1 GCF_013179555.1 Bacillus haikouensis | reverse complement strand
AGAATATATCGATTGGCGGAGAAGACTATAAGGAAGATGGATTGTTATTCTATCTGTAAATCCTCATGTAAAAGACGCAGGTCAATGTTCCCTGCGTCTTTCAATTATTTCATTTATCGTGCAAGGGCTAAATGAAAACATATGTAAAACCTGAAAAAACAAATCCCATTACAACTGAAAGAATAAATGTAAATCCTCTGACAGGTTTAGAACTATCACTAATTTTAAGTCCTAAGACATATGAGTATGCGAAAAGATAAATAGCCATGAAGTAAGATAGGTGTTGAGCTGCAAATGTTAGCGTCATTTACATAGAACTCCTTTCAGGGAAAGTCTATTACAAATATATGAAGTGTGTCCCAAAGTAAGACCAGAAAAAAATGGACACGCATTAATTTTTTTGTAAAAAATATATTGCAATAACATTAAGAGCGTGATATATTAATAAACGTCGCTGATACAGCAAACAAGATTTCCAAAAAAGAAATTTAAAAAGATGTTGACGCGAAGTAGTGATGCATGTTATATTAATAAAGTCGCTTCAAACGGAGCGTTTCAACAAATTGAACCTTGAAAACTGAACAAAACAAGACAATACGTCAACGTTAAATTTTAGATTTACCGCAACGATTGAATCGTTGCAAACAAGAGCTATTCAAACTTTTATCGGAGAGTTTGATCCTGGCTCAGGACGAACGCTGGCGGCGTGCCTAATACATGCAAGTCGAGCGGATCTCAGG
>NZ_JABMCR010000060.1 GCF_013179555.1 Bacillus haikouensis | reverse complement strand
TATCGCGTTTAAGTGTTGCCACTTTCTTGCTGTTCGGTTCGCCTGAACCAGACTCGATACCAGCCGCTTTCTTAAGTAGAACAGCTGCAGGCGGAGTTTTTGTGATGAATGTAAATGAACGGTCTTCAAATACCGTAATTTCAACAGGAATGATTAAGCCAGCTTGATCTGCTGTACGAGCATTGAATTCCTTACAGAATCCCATGATGTTAACACCTGCTTGACCTAATGCAGGACCAACCGGTGGAGCTGGATTAGCTTTCCCCGCAGGGATCTGCAATTTAACCATTTTGATAACTTTTTTAGCCACGAGACACACCTCCTTAAGTCCGTGATGTGGTTATTGGGCTTCTCACCCTCCCACTCAAATGTAAAAAATGTCTTTATCAACATAAAGAACGTTTATTAGTTTCAGTATCTCTTGTCGAGACGCACTGACTTATGAAATATTATCACTTTTTTTGAGTGATTTCAAGTTCTTTTCCATTATAATTTATCAATTTGAGAGAAATCGAGTTCTACCGGGGTATCTCTGCCGAACATATTGACATGAACTTTGACTTTTGATTTGGCGGAATCCATTTCTTCAATCGTGCCTGTGAAGTTAGCAAACGGACCTTCGTTCACCTTTACCGTCTCGCCCAATTCGAAATCTATTTCGACCTTCTTCTCAGTCATACCCATTTGTTTCAGTAAATACGTCGCTTCTTCAGGAAGCAGTGGTGTAGGCTTTGATCCCGAACCCGTCGAACCGACGAAGCCTGTCACACCTGGAGTATTACGAACAACATACCAGGAATCATCCGTCATGACGATTTCCACAATGACGTAACCAGGGAATACTTTTTTCTTCACAACTTTTTTCTTACCGTTCTTAAAATCTGTCTCTTCTTCTTCAGGTACGAGCACGCGGAATATTTTATCTTGCATCCCCATTGATTCAACACGTTTTTCAAGGTTGGCTTTAACCTTGTTCTCATAGCCTGAATAAGTATGGACTACATACCAATTCTTCTCCATTTGATAGGACTTAGCGTCCGTCCCTCCTCGCTATTTAAAGAATACTTATTGACTTTTTTCTCCAAATGAAAAAACCCGTAAAAGTGAACGGGCTTAAAGGTCATGTACTCTATTAATGTTCATTATACCATGCTTTGACATGTTATATACAACTAATTCTATCTTTCTCTTATTGACCGATAATTAAACGCATCAATTCGGAAATCCCTAAATCGACAACAGCAAAGAAAACAGCTACGAAAATGACTGTCGTGATAACAGTGATCGTGTAACGTGTTAATTCTTTACGTTTTGGCCAGCTGACCTTTCTCATCTCTGATGCAACATTGCGAAAGAAATTAACCATCCTTTTGTAACCTCCAACTTGTATCAATACGCAAGACTTCTCACTCAACTATTTTGTTTCTTTGTGTAGGGTGTGAGCATTGCATTTATTACAAAACTTCTTAATTTCCAGCCTTACCGATTGATTGCGGTTACTTGGGACACTGTAATTTCTTGAACCGCACACCGAACAGGCCAGTACTAGTTTATCAGCCATAATCATTCACCTTAAAATATACATAGTAAGTCCTATCAAAAATAACACGGGCACCAAATTGTGTCAATAACACAATTACATCGTGATTTCCCGTACCTCAAGGTACCTCTCGAGCTTACGCTTCACCCGTTGTAAAGCGTTATCAATTGATTTGACATGACGGTTTAATTCTTCTGAAATTTCCTGATAGGATTGTCCATCCAAATAAAGTGCCAGGACTTTCCTCTCAAGGTCGCTGAGCAGCTGGGCCATCTTATCTTCCATGTTATCGAATTCTTCACGATTGATAATGAGCTCTTCCGGGTCCATAACCTTTGTACCTGAAATAACATCCAGCAGCGTTCTGTCGGATTCATCATCATAAATGGGCTTGTCCAATGAAACATATGAATTGAGCGGTATATGTTTCTGTCTGGTGGCTGTCTTGATCGCAGTTATGATCTGCCTCGTAATGCAAAGCTCGGCAAATGCTTTAAATGAGGTAAGCTTGTCCTCTTTGTAGTCACGGATGGCTTTATAAAGGCCGATCATACCTTCCTGTACGATATCCTCTTTGTCTGCACCGATCAAAAAATACGAACGGGCTTTTGCCCTCACGAAATTGCGGTATTTCTTAATCAGAAAATCGAGCGCTTCACTGTTACCCTGATGAACAGCTTCTATTATCCCTTCATCATCCATACCTTCAAATTGACTGGTAAATGTATTCTTCATGATGTTATCGCTCACACACATCCCCCCGCGCAAAACAATAGATAGAAATATTATACATTACAGAAAATTCAATCGTCAACCGTTCATCGTTCTCCCCTGCGCCATTTTTCGAAAATTTCAGCAACTTCCTCGGAGAGATGAATCTTGGAAGGTGGCTTATTGTCAGTGGTTTTACGGACTTTTCTTTCAATCTTTTTTTCAATGACATTTATTTCTGTCATAAGCTCCCTCGCGGATTTACGGAGAGCACCTTGACCGAAGATCGCCCATTGTTCGGTGAAATCAGATGTTGCAACATGGATTTGGGTTTTAATATTACTGAGCTCGATAGCCAGCTTTTCAATCTGTTCATCCGCCGTTTCGTTTTCCCTTGTAAATAATACTTCGACTTTATAATTATTGTATTTTCGCGCAATTCCCTGGACGTAATATGCATCAAAGACTACGATGACCCGGTAACCTGTATACCCTTGATATTCAGCCATCTGCTCGACCAGCCGATCCCGGGCTGCGGCCAGATCCTTCTTTTTTAACTCATTCAGTTCCGGCCAGGCACCTATAATGTTGTAACCATCCACAAGGAGAATATCCATTTCTCACTAATCCCCTAATGGGTGGCGATTCCTATAGACCTCATACATTAAAATACTGGCTGCCACCGAGGCGTTCAGGGACGTAACATGGCCCGACATCGGGAGCTGGACCAGGAAATCACACTTTTCACGAAGAATCCGGCTCATCCCTTTTCCTTCACTCCCGATAATGAGCCCGATCGGTAGTGTTCCATCAAGCTGACGGTAATCCTGCTTGCCTTTTGCATCTGTTCCTGCGACCCACACACCGCGTTCCTTTAACTCGTCCACTGCTCTTGAGAGATTTGTGACGCGGGCAACAGGAATATGTTCGATTGCTCCCGTTGAAGCTTTGGCTACAGTTGACGTCAAGCCCACAGCTCTGCGTTTTGGAATGATGATCCCGTGAGCACCTGCCGCATCGGCCGTTCTCATGATTGAGCCAAGGTTATGGGGGTCCTCAAGCTCGTCCAGGATAAGAATGAACGGGTCCTCCCCTTTTTGTGCCGCTTTAGTAAAAATATCATCGATTTCCGCATAATTATACGCAGCCACCGAGGCAACAACGCCCTGATGATTTTCTGCTACCATCTGTTCGATCTTCTTCTTGGGAACATACTGCACCATCACCTTCGATTCTTTGGCAAGGCCGAGAATCTGCTGAATCGAACCCTTTTGGGAGCCTTCCGCTATCCAAATTTTATTTATTTCCCTCCCCGACTTGAGTGCTTCAATGACCGGGTTTCTTCCACCGATAAAATCCTTGCTCATGTCTTATTCCTCCTTTCCTTTCTTCTCAAAAATGATCTTGATCAATTCTTCCAGCCGTTCAGTCCGGTTAAGTAAAAATAAGTATCCGACCAGCGCTTCAAAAGCCGTGCTGTGATTATAGGTCTGCACATCTGTATTCTTAGGTACGCTTCCTGATTTAGCATTGCGCCCGCGTTTGACAATATTGATTTCTTCTTCGGTCAAACAGTCCTCTTCAAAAAGATTCTTTAAGATTGCAGCCTGCGCTTTCGCTGATACATAGTTGGTTGCCGCTCTGTGAAGCTGGTTCGGCTTGATCTTTCCCTTTGTCAACAGGAGCTGCCGTACATACGTTTCATAGACGGCATCCCCCATGTACGCAAGGGCAAGTGCATTTATTTGTTTGGCATCGATTTGTTCATTGGTTTCATATATCATCAGGAACCTCTTTTCCAGCGGGTACCCTGCGGTGTGTCTTCTAAAATGATCTTCATTTCTTTCAATGTGTCACGGATTTCATCCGCCAGTTGGAAGTTTCTGTCCTTTCTTGCCTGGATGCGTTTTTCGATCAACTCTTCCACTTCTTCGTCCAATAGCTCCGCTTCCGCTTGAAGGCTTAGCCCCAATACACCAAAGAAATCCTCAAATTGATGAAGGAAAGAATCAATGACCTCTACAGCCGTATTCTTCTCCATCAGATAATAGTTGGCTTGCTTGGAAAGCTCAAACAGGACTGAAATCCCGTTCGCTGTATTGAAGTCATCATCCATTTCAGTAATGAACTGTTCTTTTAACCCGGCTACCTTATCCAGCCAATCCTGGTTGTGCTCCGTAAGATCCGTACTCGATTCCTTGCGGTGTTTAAGATTTTCATAAGCTGTCTTGATGCGGTCAAGAGCCGTTTCGGCGTTTTGCAGGAGTTCGAGATTGTAGTTGATTGGATGTCGGTAGTGCACGGACAGCATGAAAAAACGAAGGACCTGTGGATCCTGTTCTTTAATGATGTCATGAACCAATACGAAATTACCAAGTGACTTAGACATCTTTTCATTATCGATATTGATATAGCCATTATGCATCCAGTACTTCGCGAACTGCTTGCCTGTCAAAGCTTCTGACTGTGCAATTTCATTTTCGTGGTGAGGGAAAGTGAGATCCTGTCCGCCTGCATGAATATCAATGCTGTCACCCAGATAACGCTTTGCCATCGCCGAGCACTCGATGTGCCACCCCGGACGGCCGCTCCCCCATGGGCTATCCCATGAAATTTCGCCTTCCTTGGCCGCTTTCCATAGAACAAAATCAAGGGCGTCCTCTTTTTTATTGCCTACATCGATACGCGCACCCGCCTTGAGCTCATCGATTGGTTGATGAGACAGCTTCCCATATCCTTCGAATTTCCTCGTACGGTAATACACATCACCCTGTGATTCATAAGCATAGCCTTTTTCAACAAGGGCGGAAATGAAATCGATAATCGTTTCGATATTATCCGTTACTGTAGGATGAATATCCGCTTTTTTGCATCCAAGCGCTCCGGTATCTTCGAAGTAAGCTTCGATAAAGCGTTTTGCAATGGCCGGAACTTCCTCGCCCAATTCATTCGCCGCTTTGATCAGTTTGTCGTCCACATCCGTGAAATTGGATACAAATTGGACATCATACCCCCTGTATTCCAAATATCGTCTGACTGTGTCGAATACAATGGCCGGCCGGGCATTACCGATATGGATGTAATTGTATACGGTCGGGCCGCACACATACATTTTCACTTTACCCTCTTCCAGCGGCTGAAATTCCTCTTTCTTTCTCGTCAACGTATTATATAATCGAATCGTCACATTGATCGACTCCTTCCCTCATATTCCTTCACTAATGTTTTAAGTTCATCAATTTCTTCCTGCATCTGTTTCATCCGATCGTATACAGGATCAGGCAGGTTGCTGTGATTCAGATCTTTCTGTACCTTGACCCCGTCCCTGATCACAATTCTGCCGGGGATGCCGACCACAGTGGAATCGGGAGGCACATCTTTCAGCACGACAGAACCGGCGCCCACTTTAGAATTTTCTCCAATTATAATCGAACCTAAAACTTTTGCTCCTGTTGCAATCAAGGCATTATCGTGAATCGTCGGATGGCGCTTTCCTTTTTCCTTGCCAGTCCCCCCGAGCGTCACCCCTTGGAAAATCGTCACGTTGTTCCCGATTTCACATGTTTCCCCAATCACCACACCCATGCCGTGGTCTATGAAGAATCTGCGGCCGATTTTGGCCCCGGGATGAATTTCAATTCCTGTAAAGAATCGGCTGATCTGTGAAATCACACGTGCCAGGAAAAAAAATTTCCGCTTGAAAAATGCATGAGCGATGCGATGAGACCAGATGGCGTGAAGACCCGAATACGTCAGAACCACTTCAATATAGCTTCTGGCAGCCGGATCCTGGTCAAACACCACATCTATATCTTCTTTAAATGTCTTAAACAATGATTCCCCTCCTCCCTAACAAATAAGAAAAGCGTAAGCGCCTTGGTCAGCCCCGACAAGCGTTGGAGGGTCGACCGGTGAAGTTGCTCTTTGACTTCAGTGGTCGAACCGAAACGTCTGTAGGGGTTGGGCGCAGAGGTTAAATTTACACTTTTTTATCAAATAAAAAACGCCCCTGTCATCATCATGACAGAGACGCATAGGCAGCGCGGTTCCACTCTGATTGAGAAGAGTCACTCTTCTCCACCTCGTCCTGTTAACGGCAGGGAAACCGCCATTACCTACTTATTTCAGTAACGGGCTCTGAGGTGCATTTCAGAAAAAGAGAGGCTTAAACCACTTTCAGCCGGTGATGGTTCTCTCTAAAAAGCTTCTTTTTCCTACTTCTCCTCATCAACGCGATAAGAATATTTTAAATAGTACTCTTACTATATTACATTTATTCGAAAATGTTAACCTAAAAGACTTTGAAGACGATGCTTTACTTTATCTTTCCCTAACAGCTCAATTGCATTCGGCAATTCAGGACCATGTGTCTGACCGGTTACGGCAACACGAATCGGCATGAACAGCTTTTTCCCTTTATGGCCAGTGGACTTTTGAACAGCTTTAATTGATTTTTTGATTTCAGCCGCTTCGTAGTTTTCAAGCGCATCGATTTCTTCCAAGAAAGCCTGCAGCACTTCAGGAACTTGTTCTTCATCCAGAACGGCTTTGGCATCCGTATCATAATCCAGATCTGTCTTAAAGAACATTTCAGACAGTTCTACGATTTCTGCACCAAAACTCATTTGCTCCTGATAAAGGGAAATGACGCCTTTTGCCCAATCACGTTTCTCATCTGTCATTGGTTCGTCAAGCTTGCCTGCCTTGATCAAGTGCGGGAGTGAAAGCTCAACTACTTGATCGAGCTCAAGGTTCTTCAGGTATTGATTGTTCATCCATGTCAGCTTCTGGTTATCGAAAAGGGCAGAAGAAGTGGATAGACGTTCCGGATCAAAGATTTCGATGAACTGGTCCCTGGAGAACAATTCTTCTTCTCCTTTTGGAGACCATCCCAATAACGCAATGAAGTTGAAAAGTGCTTCCGGAAGGTAACCAAGAGCTTCGTATTGCTCGATGAATTGAATGATGCTTTCATCTCGCTTACTCAGTTTTTTACGGCTTTCATTCACGATCAGAGTCATATGTCCGAAAACAGGCGCTTCCCACCCAAATGCTTCAAAAATCATTAGCTGTTTAGGCGTATTGGAGATATGGTCTTCCCCGCGTAGCACATGAGAGATCTTCATTAAGTAATCATCTACTGCTACTGCAAAGTTATACGTAGGGGTTCCATCTTTCTTCGCAATAACAAAGTCACCGATTCCATCCGATTCGAAGGATACTTCTTTTTTGACGATGTCGTTGAAAGAATACACTTTGCCTGCAGGCACTTTGAAACGAATGCTTGGCTGGCGGCCTTCTTCTGCGAGGCGCTCCTGATCTTCTTTCGTTAAGTTGCGGCATTTTCCTGAATAACGGGGCATCTGACCTGCAGCTGTTTGAGCTTCACGTTCAGCTTCCAACTCTTCCTCTGTACAATAGCATTTATATGCCTGTCCGCTTTCTAAAAGCTCGTTCAGGTACTGTTCATAGATGTGATTGCGTTCAGATTGACGGTACGGACCGTATTCACCTGGCTTATCTACACTTTCATCCCAATCGATGCCAAGCCATTGAAGGTATTTCAGCTGACTTTCTTCTCCTCCTTCAATGTTTCTCTTCTTATCTGTATCTTCAATACGGATAAGAAATTTGCCGTTCATACTACGGGCAAATAGATAGTTGAATAGTGCTGTTCTTGCGTTACCGATATGTAAATGTCCCGTTGGACTTGGGGCATAACGTACACGAACTTCATTTGTCATGAGTGGTTCCTCCTTTATGGTTACGTGCTATCAATCCTCTGACCTATTTTAACACCGTTGTGACAGGGAATAAAGCGAATTTGTATGGTTATTTCTTTTTGATCAACACCGTAGTCTGAGCTGCTATTCCTTCTCCCCGTCCTGTAAAACCGAGCTTTTCTGAAGTAGTTGCTTTTACGTTGACTTGGGTGATATCAGCTTCTAATAGTTCGGCAATTCTTGCTCTCATTTCATCGATGTATGGGGCCATTTTTGGCTTCTGGGCAATGATAGTACAGTCGATATTCCCAAGTTCGTAACCTTGATCGTTTACAAGCGTCCATACTTGTTGAAGGAGCTTTGCCGAATCTGCGTCTTTGAATTCCGGGTCGGTGTCAGGGAAGTGCTTCCCGATATCACCCGCGGCAATCGCCCCCAGGCAGCCATCCGCTACCGCGTGAAGCAATACGTCTGCATCAGAGTGACCTAATAATCCTTTTTCATAAGGGATGGTAATACCACCCATGATAAGGGGTCTGCCTTCTGTTAATTGATGCACATCAAAACCTTGTCCGATTCTAAACATGTTATTTCCCTCCACTCATTTCCTCTAGCTTCTTTACAATTGCTTCTGCAAAATATAAATCTTCTGGTGTCGTCAGTTTAATATTATCGTAATCACTCTCAACGACCGATACGCCGATGTTCAGCCTCTCTACGAGCGAAGCGTCATCAGTACCCAGAAATCCACCTTCAACCGCTTCCGAATGCGCCCGCTTCAATAACGAAACACGAAAAGCTTGTGGAGTCTGGATCATCCACAAGCTTGATCGTTCGATCGTTTCTTCGACCGCCCCATCGATTACTTTCTTGATCGTATCCTTCACCGGGACAGCAGCAATCGCAGCTCCTGTGGATTTCGCCTCTTCTACGAGATGATGGATCGTCGTTGATTTAATGAATGGTCTTGCTCCGTCATGAACAAGAACGATGTCGTGGGATACCTCAAGCAATGCATTATATACTGAATGCTGTCTTTCATCTCCGCCCTCGACCAATTTGATGACTTTGTTAATATTGAAGCGCGTGATCAGACTCAGCAGCGTTTCCCGGTCGCCGGGATGGATGGCTAAATAGATACCTTTGCAGTTTGGGTCATGATCAAACACCCGAAGCGTATGAATAATCACGGGACAGCTATTCAACTCAAGCAGCAATTTATTTTTACCCGCTTTCATCCTCTTTCCTTGTCCGGCAGCAGGAATGACAACTTGATACTCCATACCTTAACTCCTTTAACTCTTCGTTTATCAATTCTTATTATAGCTTACAGTATCGGTGGAGTCAGGGCAAAATTGTTTGGTGTGTACAAGTGTTTTTTTTCAAAAAGTTCTTTTCCAGGAGTGTAATACAAAGATACCCCTTAAATCACCGCTTTTGATTTCCGTGCAAGACTTCGCTTTCCGCGGGTGACCCGTGAGCCTCCTCGTCGCTGCGCCCTGCGGGGTCTCACATTAGTCACTTCTCCCGCAGGAGTCTTCGTCTTCCACTCCAATCAACCGCTGGATATGCCTATTACAAAGACAAGATTCTTTTTCAAAATCTACCTTAGATTCAATTGTTCCAAAACTAATATAGTCATAAAACAAGCCAGTCTAAAAGATTGAAGACCTTTCAGACTGACTTAGTTATAGCTGTTTATAGTGCTTTTTCTAGTTGTTTGGGTTTTGCGAAGATCATGCGGCCTGCGGATGTTTGGAGGACGCTTGTGACGAGAACATCGATGTATTTGCCGATGTAGTTGCGGCCTTCTTCGACGACAATCATTGTTCCGTCGTCTAAGTACGCAATGCCTTGGTTATGTTCTTTACCGTCTTTGATCACTTGAACCTTCAATTCTTCTCCAGGAAGGACCACCGGCTTGACTGCGTTTGCCAGGTCGTTGATATTTAATACTTGTACACTTTGAAGGTCGCATACTTTATTCAAGTTGAAATCGTTCGTAACCACGATTCCATTCGTCAGCTTTGCCAGTTTCACAAGCTTAGAATCCACTTCCTGAATTTCTTCAAAATCGCCTTCATAAATCTGTACCTCTACAGGCAGCTCTTTTTGAATTCGATTTAAAATATCAAGACCTCTCCGGCCGCGATTACGTTTCAATACATCTGACGAATCAGCAATATGCTGCAGTTCCTCCAGGACGAATTGCGGTATGACCACAATCCCTTCAAGAAATCCAGTCTGACAAATGTCAGCGATACGGCCGTCAATGATCACACTCGTGTCCAGGATCTTTAGTGTTTTCACCCCGTTATCTTCCGGTTCATCATCAGCACCCTTCTTCTTTCCTTTTCCTGCACTCGGAAAGAAGTTCATCAATTCATCTCTCTTCTTAAAGCCAACCTGAAATCCTAAATATCCAAGCAGCAAAGTCAGAAGAATGGGCACAACCGTGTTAACGATCGGAATTTCCATCTGATTAAAAGGAATACCAAACAAATATGCTACAAAAAGACCAATAATCAAACCTAAACTGCCGAATAATAAATCAGTGACAGGTGCCTTCACAAGACTATCCTCAAACCACTTAACGAAATTGACAACGTACTCGACTGCCCAAAACGTAAGAATATAAAAGATAATGGCACCAAATATGGCAGTCATATAAGGGTTATTAATTAAGAGAATGTCAGATAAATTTATAACCGTTAATAATTCGGGAAGCAGAAAGATTCCAAGTGTACCGCCTACGATAAGGAAGCACGCTTTCACTATATTCTTTAACATTCCCTCACCTCCTCCTTCTCATTATAATCAATTTACTATTTTTAAAACGTCTGAAATGGGAAAACTTCATGAATTTAACTCTTACGAAATATTTTTGATATAAAAAGCCCAATTCTACAAATGGCCTTTTAAAAAGGCTAACACGTCCATTTGAAACTGTCAATTTTTTGAAAAAGATTCCATTGTATCATAATAGGGGCTTTTTGACTAGTCTTTATAATTGCCGGTCTGCAAATGTTTGTTCTTTAATCAGCTTCAGGCCTTCTTTTATTTTTCTCGCTCTCACTTCACCGATTCCTTCAACTTCATCCAATTCATTGACAGACGCACTGCAAACCTTCGGCAGCGTTTCAAACTCAGTGACCAAGTTTTCAATGATGACGACCGGCAGACGCGGGATCTTATTTAACACACGGTATCCACGCGGGAAAATGGCATCATCAGGATGCACATAACCGTGGTACCCGAGCATCTTTAACAGAACGTGATCATCAAGCACTTCGGAATGGACAAGCTCCTGGAACTTAAATAATACTTCGAACGGCTTAATGTCCCGCTCGCTGGCATAATCACGGATGATCAGCATCGCTTCCTCTTCAATATCAGCCAGCAATTCATTCATCTGGAGGCGGATGAGCCTTCCTTCCGTCCCTAACTCACTCAGGTACGTCAACAGCTCATTCTTAATACGGAGGACCATTTCAAAGCGGTGCAGAACCTGAAGGAGGTCGCTGTTCGTAACAAGCTCCTCGAATTCAAGGACCGACAGATTGGAGATGCTCTGGTCGAGCACGACCTTATATTTTTCCAATGTCTGAATGGCTTGATTCGCCTTTGTTAAGATAACTGAAATATCTTTAAGCGCATAGCGGAATTTTCCCTGATAAAGGGTGATGACATTTCGCCTTTGTGAAATCGCAATGACCAGGGCATTCGTCTGCCTTGCCACCCTTTCCGCAGTACGGTGCCTCATCCCGGTCTCTGTAGAAGGAACGTAAACATCCGGTGCCAACTGCGCATTTGCATAAAGTATTTTCGTCCCGGATTCATTCAAAATGATGGCTCCATCCATCTTAGCCAGCTCATAGAGGTAACTGGGTGAGAACGAGCAATTGATATGAAATCCGCCATCTACTAAAGATCTCACTTTCTCGTTGAAGCCAACAACGATCAGTCCGCCCGTTTTCGCCCTCAATACATTATCGATACCTTCCCTGATCGGTGCACCCGGAGCAACAAATTGTAAAATATCCGATATCGATTTGTCAGTTTTTCTTTCTTCCATATCTTATCCTCCTAAAATAAGAGCAAGCGCTTCGTTTATTGTTGACACTCCTACTACATTTATATCAGAAGGCGGATGCCATCCGCTTAAGTTGTTTTGAGGGACGATTACGCGTTTGAAGCCTAATTTTGCAGCTTCCTGCACCCGTTGTTCGATTCTCGAAACTCTTCTGATTTCACCTGTCAGCCCCACTTCACCGATTATACAGTCATGAGGATTAGAAGCTTTATCGCGGAAACTGGAAGCAATGCTCGTTGCAACCGCCAAATCAATCGCTGGTTCATCAAGCTTTACTCCCCCTGCCACTTTCAAGTAGGCATCCTGCTGCTGCAAAAGCATGCCAACACGCTTCTCCAACACAGCCATAATCAACGAAACCCGGCTATGATCAATGCCGGTTGCCATACGGCGCGGATTATTGAAACTTGTCGGTGTGACTAAAGCCTGTATCTCTACAAGTACCGGGCGTGTTCCTTCCATCGAGGCTACAACAGTGGATCCCGTTGCTCCTTCAGAACGCTCCTCGAGAAAAATTTCTGACGGATTGGCTACCTCTTCCAACCCAAGCTCTTTCATTTCAAAGATCCCCATCTCATTCGTGGATCCAAACCGGTTCTTCACTGCCCGCAATATACGATATGAATGATGACGTTCACCCTCAAAATATAAAACGGTATCCACCATATGCTCGAGCAGTCTCGGCCCTGCTATCGAACCTTCCTTCGTAACATGCCCTACGATAAAGATGGCAATGCCTTTCGTCTTTCCTATTCTCATTAACTCTGCCGTACACTCCCGTACCTGGGAAACACTTCCCGGAGCAGATGTGACTTCAGGATGGTAAATGGTCTGAATAGAATCTATGATCACAAAATCTGGAGACAAATGCTCAATCGTTTGATGAATGGACTCCAGATTGGTTTCGGCATAGATATATAAGTCGTCGCCTTTAATATTTAAACGATCTGCTCGTAATTTTGTCTGCTTTATCGATTCTTCCCCTGAAATATATAAGACCTTCTGGCTTTGCTGGGCAAGCTGAGATGAAACCTGCAGCAGTAAAGTAGATTTCCCTATACCCGGATCTCCACCGATTAAAACCAGTGAGCCGGGTACCACCCCGCCGCCAAGGACCCGGTTCAACTCCCTGGACTCGGTCAAAACCCGCGGTTCCTGCCTCGTTTCAATGGATGAGAGTTTTTCCGCCTTCGATGGACCGGTCTTTTCACTATGCATAAACGCAGCACGGGGTTGTTTACCAGTCATCGCGATCTCTTCCACCATTGTATTCCATTCACCGCATCCCGGACATTTCCCCATCCATTTAGCTGACTCGTATCCACACGAGGAACATACAAATTTCGTCTTTTTCTTTGCCAAATCAGTTCTTCTCCTCTTCTAATCTATTTTCTCTAAAATTGAATCATGCACATCCTTATTGGAATGATTGTAACGATTTTGTGTAATGCTTTCAATAAAAAGCCCTTCGTGTCTATGTATTAAAATTTCCCATCAATATAGTAAAAAAGGGGTACACGCCATGCTTATACGTGTACCCCTTTTCATTAGATGATTTTAGGTAGTAGAATTAGCTTCTTCTTTTACCTTCACCAAAAACTCATTATCCTCGACATCAATCATAATGTTCTGACCAGTTAAGACTTTTCCTCTCAACAGTTCTTCTGACAGCTTATCTTCAACATGCTTCTGAATCGCACGGCGCAGCGGGCGGGCCCCGTATTCAGGATCGAACCCTTCATCCGCAATTTTCTCTTTCGCTGCAGGAGAAAGCTCAATATGGATATCCTGCTCCTTCAGACGTTTCGTCAGCTGATCAGACATTAGGGTGACAATCTCTTTCAAGTGTTCTTTCTCCAATGAGTGGAAGACAATGATCTCATCGATCCGGTTTAGGAATTCAGGACGGAAGGCTCTCTTAAGCTCTTCCATTACCTTTCCTTTCATGTCCTTGTAATCCTGCTTGCCATCCTGGATGTTGAAACCGACGTATTTATTGCTCTTAAGGGATTGTGCACCGACATTCGATGTCATAATGAGCACAGTATTTCTAAAGTCTACCGTTCTCCCTTTCGAATCCGTCAATCGTCCATCTTCCAACACTTGAAGCAGGATGTTGAATACGTCAGGGTGAGCCTTTTCGATCTCATCAAGCAGGATGACAGAGTACGGCTTGCGTCGAACTTTCTCTGTCAGCTGTCCGCCTTCATCATAGCCTACATACCCTGGAGGTGATCCCACAAGCCGTGAAGTGGAATGCTTCTCCATATATTCAGACATATCGATTCGGATCATCGATTCCTCATCACCAAACATTGATTCAGCCAATGCACGGGCAAGCTCCGTCTTACCTACCCCAGTCGGCCCAAGGAAAATGAAGGAACCAATCGGTCGTTTTGGATCTTTCAGTCCTGCACGGGCACGTCGTACCGCCTTGGAAACAGCCACTACCGCTTCAGATTGACCAATCACACGTGAATGAAGAATCTCTTCCAGCTTCAACAGACGGTCTGTTTCTGTTTGGGCTAGTTTCGAGACAGGCACTCCCGTCCAGCTGGAAACGACCGTCGCAATGTCTTCCACTGTCACTTCAGTATTTTCCTGTCCCTGCTTTTCTTTCCATGTATTCTTCGTTTCTTCCAACTCTTCGCGCAGCTTCTGTTCTGTATCACGCAATGAAGCGGCTTTCTCAAATTCCTGACTCTGAACGGCTGCATCTTTCTCTTTGCGGATCTCCTCAAGCTTCAATTCGAGCTCCTTCAAATTCGGAGGAGTCGTATAGGAACGCAGACGGACCTTGGAACCTGCCTCATCAATTAAGTCAATTGCTTTATCCGGCAGGAATCGGTCCGATATATAACGGTCGGATAACTTAACCGCTGCATCGATCGCTTCATCCGTGATCGACACACGGTGATGCGCTTCATATCGATCACGAAGCCCTTTTAAAATTTGGACGGACTCGTCAGCAGTCGGCTCGTTCACCTGAATAGGCTGGAAACGACGTTCGAGTGCCGCATCTTTTTCGATATATTTACGGTATTCATCCAGTGTAGTGGCACCGATACATTGCAACTCTCCACGCGCAAGTGACGGTTTCAGGATGTTGGATGCATCGATTGCCCCTTCTGCACCACCTGCGCCGATCAAGGTATGAAGCTCATCGATGAACAGGATGATATTCCCTGCCTGACGGATTTCATCCATCACTTTCTTCAGGCGGTCCTCGAACTCACCGCGGTATTTCGTTCCGGCAACGACAGTACCCATGTCAAGCGTCATAACTCGCTTATCACGCAGGATTTCAGGTACCTCATTGGCAATGATCTGCTGAGCAAGACCTTCTGCAATGGCTGTTTTACCAACGCCAGGCTCTCCAATCAAGACTGGGTTATTCTTAGTTCGACGGCTTAATACTTCGATCACGCGCTGGATTTCTTTGCTTCTTCCGATTACAGGATCCAGGCTTCCTTCCCGTGCGATCGCAGTCAAGTCACGTGCGAGACTGTCAAGGGTAGGGGTATTCGCATTTGCATTCCCTCCGCCTTGATGATTATTGGAATCGTTGCTTCCAAGCAGCTGCAGAACCTGCTGTCTCGCTTTATTAAGGCTGACGCCAAGATTCCCAAGTACTCTTGCAGCTACTCCTTCACCTTCACGGATCAAACCGAGTAAAATATGTTCAGTGCCTACATATGAGTGGCCAAGCTTACGTGCTTCATCCATCGAAAGCTCGATAACCTTCTTCGCCCTGGGTGTATAATGAATGGTTTGTGATTTCTCCGTACCTTTGCCGATCAGCCCTTCCACTTCTTTCTGGATCTTTTCCGGGCTTAATCCCAGCGCAGTCAAGGCCTTTGCCGCAATACCCTCACCTTCACGGACAAGTCCCAATAAAATATGTTCAGTGCCAATATTACTGTGCGCCAAGCGGATTGCTTCTTCCTGCGCCAATGCCAATACCTTTTGTGCTCTTTCTGTAAATCGACCAAACATCATATTATTCTTCCTCCTCACATGCATCTTTATCTAACTTAATTCGCTCTCGTATTAAAGAAGACCTTCTTATATCTCTTTCATTCGGTTTTAGAGGTCCACCTGAATATTGCTGGAGGAACCCCGGCTGAGTCAAAATCATTAGTTCATTCAATATATTCTTGGATACGTTTTTGATGTATCCCAAATCGATTCCAAGCCTGACATCAGATAAACATTTCGCTGCTTCCTTGGATTCGATGATCCGGCTGTGTTCAAGTACTCCGAGCGATCGGAACACCCTGTCTTCTAATTGTATGTTGGATGTTTTGACTAATGCTTCTCTGGCAGACTCTTCTTTCTCGATGATTTGCTTCACCACGCTTAGCAGATCTTCCACGATATCCTCTTCGGATTTGCCTAAAGTGATCTGATTGGATATTTGAAAAATATTACCGAGTGCTTCACTGCCTTCTCCGTATATCCCCCTTACCACCAGACCCAGCTGATTGATGGCGGGAATGATCCTGTTCAACTGCTGTGTAAGTACCAATCCCGGGAGGTGCATCATGACAGAAGCTCTCAGCCCTGTCCCCACATTCGTCGGGCATGTCGTTAAGTATCCGCGTTTCTCATCAAACGCATAATTAAATTCACTTTCAAACCAATCATCGATCCCATTGGCGCGATCTAAAGCCTCATTCAGCTGCAGACCCGGATATAAGCACTGGATTCTAATATGATCTTCTTCGTTTATCATAATGCTGACATCTTCTTCATTTGACAGAAGCACTGCACCTTCATTCTTATTCTCAGCCAAATTAGGACTGATCAGGTGTTTCTCCATTAATACCCTCTTTTGAAGCGGTTGAATCTCATTCGTCGCCAAAAATTCCAATTCACCTAAATCTTTTGGATATAGAGGAACCTTGTCTCTGATCCTGTTCACAATTTCCTTCGCTTCTTCTGCCGAATAAAGAGTGGAGTAGCGGAAATCGGTGAAATTCCGAGCCAGCCGCACACGTGAACTCAGCACAATATCCGAATTCGGCCCTTCCTCATTCATCCAGGAGCTGACCGCGTTACTCAAAAATTTCTCAAGACTCATTCAGCATCTCCTCCCTCGTTCTTAACCTCTTTCTCCAGGGAGCGGATTTCGTCTCTTATCTCTGCTGCTTGCTCAAATTCTTCATTCTCGACCGATGCCTGCAAATCCGTCCTCAATTGGAGGATTTTTTTCTTCAGATGAATGGCTCCGCCCATACGTTCCGGAACCTTGCCGTGATGCTCGACATTACCGCTGTGAACTCGTTTTAAAATGGGGTCCAGTTGTGATTGAAAGGTCTCATAACAATGAGAACAGCCAAACCGTCCCACATTGATGAACTGCTGAAATGTCATTTTGCATTTTTCACATCGTAAAATCTCTTGCTGTGGAGCTTCTGAAGTTTTCGCCTGCTTCAATGCAGGAGATATATTTAGCAGCCCTGCCAATAGATTATTCACAGAAAAACCAGGCGAAGAATCAAACATGAAATCTCCCTTATCCTGGGCGCATTGCTCACACAGATGCACTTCCGTCTTCTCCCCATTTACTACCTTTGTGAAATGAAGAGTAGCAGGCCTCTCATTACACTCTTGACAGATCATCCAACTCACTCCTCTAACCTTTATTCATACTTCAAGCTATCCAGCATGGCCTTTAACATTCTTCCCCTGAGGATATCCCGTTCGGGCAGTTCCACCATGATCACCGAACGATCCATCACGCTCAGCATGATCTTGGCTTCCCGTTCCGATATAATAGCTTCTTCCACCAACCTGAAAATGATATCTGCAGCCGTACTTTGACTGATGGCATTCCTCACCAGCGATACGAGCTGATCTATAAGATGGACCTGGTCATGGGCTTTCACCTTCATAATTCGGATATAGCCCCCGCCGCCACGCTTACTTTCAACAACATACCCTCTTTCAATCGTAAAACGGGTGTTGATCACATAATTGATTTGAGAAGGAACACATTGAAACTTATCGGCAATCTCACTTCTCTTTATCTCGACTATTTCACTCTCACTAAGCTCCAAAACATTCTTCAAATAACTTTCGATGATGTCGGAAATGTTCCTCATCAAACCTCCTCCTAATTTTGACTTTGACTATATTTGACTATAATTATACAATCGTGCCTTGCACTTTGCAATTATGAACTTACCCTTAGAAGTTTTCCTGTTTTAGAAAATTTTTAAACGTATAAAAGAGTTAATTCCGATTGTTTCTTTTTTGGAAAGTTCAGCACTAGGGTATTGTATGTTAGGCGGGCTGGGTAGGTTAATGACTTGTTGATGCCGTGTTGAGAGACAGGCTGGGTGGCGGGGTTGGTGGGATGAGGGGAGGTTTGGTTTGGTTTGTGTTTGTGAGAAGGTGTGGTGTTGGAGTGAATGAGGTATAGGTACTATTGTTTTTGAAAATAAAACTTTAGGTTTGATCATAAGGCATTGATTTCGATTATACTCTGACTGTTTTGATAATAGCATTTCAATTTTCGATAATAAAACGTTGAATGTTGATAATAAAATCGTCGTTTTCAATAATAACGGGAAACTTGTCGCAGTCGAGTTATGAATGATTTTGGGTTTTGGACTGAATGGAGGTATTTTAAGAGGATGATGTCTTGTTATGCTAGACTTTTTAAAGTCCTTTAATGAAAAATGACCAATTATCGGACTTAAGTTGAGAAATAAAAGAATTTTTTTATAGAAACGTGTGAATTCAAAAGATAGGTAAACAGCCTACAATCAAACTCGGCCTTCAACCTTAATTCCACTACAAAAAAAAGAGTAACTCCCAAGAGCTACTCTTTCCTATTTGCCTGGCGACGTCCTACTCTCACAGGGGGAGAGCCCCCAACTACCATCGGCGCTGAAGAGCTTAACTTCCGTGTTCGGCATGGGAACGGGTGTGACCTCTTCGCCATAGTCACCAGAC
>NZ_JABMCR010000006.1 GCF_013179555.1 Bacillus haikouensis | reverse complement strand
TGCAAATTGGCAGGAGCTTTTTGAAGATTGGTATTTGCTTGGGGAGGAAGATACCCGATGGAACCCATACAGGGACACAGCGGAAAAAAATGAAGAAAAGGATGAAGAAAGCAGTAAAAATGGCTGGTTTGACCACGTTGGTGAGTTAGTCAAAAAAATGGATGCAAATCAATTGCAAAGTCATATCAATAACATCAGTGAAGTCTTGGGAACGGTCCAGGGTGTCATCAGCCAGTTCCAATCGAATCCAAAAGGTACCACGGTTACAAACGAAACACGTTCTAAACCTTCTCATCCATTTTCGTTCCGTAAGGACTAGGGGGATAGGCTATGAGAGCAGACATAATTGAATATATTCATTCCAATGAAGAATTAAAGATGTTTCTGAGGGAAAAGCCGGAATGGTATAGAAGACTTTCAAGGAATCCGAACGAGCTGGAGAAATTTGAAATTGCGTCAATCAATCATTTTCAAAAAACGATACCACATCGGGTACAGAAATTCTCTAATGGAGTTCAGATGGCATCCATGATGATCAGCATGTTTCAAAGCATGAATAACTCTGAATAGCAAGTGACCGGCTGAACATAGAAGGAAAATAACTCGCGAAGAGGTTTTCCTTTTTTTTGTTTTTATTTGGACAAGCTTAAAAAGAAATATGAGTTTTTGTATTCAACGGGTAAATATAACGTAATATGGGGAAGGCTAAAGGAAAAGGAGTGGTAAAGACTATGAAAAAGATTATTCTTTTGTCCCTCTCTATGTTGGTGTTGTTGAGCGGTTGTAAAGATGATATACCCGAACCAGAAAGTTTCTCGTTTATAAATAAGGTTCATGCAAAAGAAGAAAAATCCCTTTCCGTGAAGCATATTGTTCAAGGAAATCAGGTATTCATTGAATGTGTAGTGCCTGATGTAACGTTTTCATCCAAAAGAAAAGGCGCCAAGAAAGGGAAGATCGTCGTCTCATCAAATTCAGGCGGATTATACAAAGAATTTTACACCGCAGCGTTCGTCGTGAAGAATCTCCCAAAGGGAAATCATATATTGAATGTAGAAGTGGTGAATCTGAGTAATAAACCTTTAGGAATCAAGAAGCGACTGTATGTGACCATTCCCTAAGGATTAGAAATCGAGAAATAGCAGGTGGAAATTATTTTACAGAGCAAATTCGCTTCCGGCCATAAAACGTGTTAAAATAACGTTACGGAGGTGAGCACTTTGCTTGCTACTATAGAAAGAATGGAAATTTTAGATAGTGCAGATGAACTATCTCAGTGGATCTTAAATTCCGATGTGGCAGAAAATTATCGGAAGTCTTTATATAAACTTCGTAATAATAATGAAACGCAGAGAAAAATACAGATTTTTACTCGCATGAAAGAAAGTTACGAAGAAGTACAGCGTTTCGGCCGCTATCATCCGGATTACAAAACGGTCATGAAAGAAATCCGGGAACTAAAACGTGACATGGATATGGATGATAATGTAGCAGAATTCAGACGTGCAGAAAATGAGCTTCAGGATTTACTGGACAAAGTGAGTCAGATTATTGGATACTCTGTTTCTAAAAATGTGAAGGTTCCGACTGGCAATCCTTTCTTCAGTGGAAGTTCATGCGGCGGCGGTTGCGGAACCGGCGGGGGCTGCGGCTGTTCAGCCTGATATGATAAAAAGAACGGGCTTATCGCCCGTTCTTTTTATTGACGTTACTGTTTTAACCGTACACAATCGACACATAAATTTCCACAGCAGAACATTTTCTCCTGAGGAACATAAAACCGATGACGGTAAACAAATATGGAGGATTGCGTCCTGAAGAAAATCGTATCCGAATGCAGTCTTTTGCCCCTCATCGCACGAGCCGACCATTTCTTTATTAAATATTCCACATCACTTTTATCAAGCAAGGTGTCTACATACAGAAAGGGAATGCCCGCAATCTTTTTTACGGTTGCATCCTGAATATCCGGTTCAGCGCGAAGATACTCAATGAAATCATCCCATATGACGCTCAGATCCATCTAAACCCTCCATCCGCACATTAACTATCATAAGTACTATACCCTAAAAAGGGTCAATAATGTTCAGAAGTGGATGAGATTTTTAAATAACTTGCGTCTCCGCATCTCGTATTGTCCAACTCCTCGAGACATAAGCCATGCCATCCAAAAAAGCAAAAGACGCTTTTATGGCTGCCCTGTCTTATGCTTGTCGCCTCTGGGCGAGCCGCCTCCGCATTTCGAATTGTCCAGCTACGGCGGCTAGCCCCTCGAGGTCATAAGCTAAATGGTCCAAGAAGGCATAGAGCGCCTTCCCGGCCCATTCATCTTTTGCTTGTCGGGGCTGAACGAGCCGCCTCCGCATTTCATATTGTCCAGCTACGGGGCTTAGAGGCACATGTCATAAGCCAAATCGACCAAGAAGGCACAGTACGCCTTCATGGTCGATTCGGCTTATGCCACCGGCCTCTGAGCAAAGCCCCTCCGCATTTCGTATTGTCCAGCTCTGGCGGCTAGCCCCTCGAGGTCATAAGCTAAATGGTCCAAGAAGGCATAGAGCGCCTTCCCGGCCCATTCATCTTTTGCTTGTCGGGGCTGAACGAGCCGCCTCCGCATTTCGTATTGTCCAGCTCTGGCGGCTAGAGGCTCGAGACATAAGCCATGCCATCCAAAAAAGCAAAAGACGCTTTTATGGCTGCCCTGTCTTATGCTTGTCGCCTCTGGGCGAGCCGCCTCCGCATTTCATATTGCTAATTCCCATATTTTTGTGCTAGACTGATAAAAAAGTGATTCCTAGAGGGGAAACGGTATGTTGACTGAAAGACAAGGATTAGTTGTTTGGTTACATAGTTTAAAGCATGCAAAGTCTTTGAGACGATTTGGGAATGTACACTATGTATCGAGGAAAATGAAATATGTTGTATTGTATTGTAATCAGGATGAAATCGATTCTGTCATGGAACGTATTACTTCTTATTCTTATGTGAAAAGAGTGGATCCTTCCTATAAACCTTTTATTAAATCAGTGTTTGAAAATTCCAGACCTGATAAGGCGAAGGAATATGATTACAAGATGGGATTTTAATTGATTGCTGCCAAACAAATTGTTGGCAGCTTTTTCTTTTGGTTTCAGATGCTCATTGTAAGGGTAGGATATAGTGATTTAATCTTAATATGGCAATCAGGTGTTGATAATAGAGTTCCTTCTCGGGAAAAAGAGTGGATGGCTTGACATCCATCTGAATAATCGTTTTTTCAAGTTTCTCAGCAGTTTGTTCAAACAGTGAATACCTCTTGTTCGCCATCATGTTTGGATTCGGTATGCCTTCCCTGCAGAAATATATTGCCTGAAACTTCCCTTCTGTTGTCGGTTTCATTACGATGCCAAGCGACGTAACCGGCCGGTCTTTAATGATAGTATGAAAAGCCATCAGATGCTGTACTCGATCTTTATTGTGTCTTGCAGATTCCATCAATTCATAAATATCAGATAATCCTTCACCTAATTCGATAAAACGCTGAATCATGTTTTAACTCCTTTTATCATGTATTTAATCAATTCCTTATTATTTCAAACATAGTATGAGAAGTAAAGAAGTTATGAGGGGTGATTGTATGGTATGGGTTTTTCTTGGTTTGGTGGTTTTCTTGACTTGCTCTTATGTCGTTACTCTAAATAAGAAAGAGAAAGATGTCCCATTGAAGAATGTTGATGCTTATATTGTAACTGCTATCCTTTCAACATTGACAGCTCATGGAGTGATCTCGCTTCTCGAAGAAAATGAATTTGAAGGGGAAACATTGCTTGGATTGAAAGAAAATCTCCTTGAACATTCAAGAATCAGTGAGTTTGAGTGGGATGAATTGGTCAATGACCATCTTGACAGCACTTGTCCTTTTATAGATAGTCAGGATCTGGACATAGGATAAGCATTGCAATATTATCGTAATTATTGCGTTGACTATATATCCCTTCGGAGAAATCTGATATCTTAATAGTAAGATTTAATGAAGGAGATCAAGATGAAACGTATCCTGATTTTATTTACTCTCTTTATGTCAATAGTGATAGCAGGAATTCTCTTTTTTCAATGGAACGGATTCATAGCAGGCAGTGCCGAAGAGTTCGATATTTCTGAAGTGGATCAGTCATTTACGATAGAACACATAGGTAAAGTTTTTTTTATTACCCAGAAAGTTGATTTTAAGACAGGTAACCAGGAGCAAATAACAATAGACTGGCCGGATGATGCTCAGAACTATCAGTGCTTGGATGATGAGGGCGAAAGCTGCCTCTCCAAAGAAAATGGAGAATTCATCTTGCAGATCAATAGAGAAAAACATACGGCAAATGTGACGATCAGTTACACACTTGAAAGACAAACTTCAGACGGGAATCTGCTGCTGAAGGAATGGTATCCTGCGCTATTAACCGCGATCCCGATGAAAACAACGATTAATATAATCGAAAAGACCAGCAGGGAAGCCAAATGGATATCTGGTTATAAAGAGTCAAAGCAAGAAGAAATGCATTTTCTCGATTATTATTCTTTTACCGGAAAGGGACCCCCGTCGGATTTGCTTTTGTACTCCGGGGAAATGAACCTGCTTGAAAATGCTAATACAAGAGTTTACTCAAAAGAAATGTCGAAATTTAACTTGGGTGACATAGGTTTAAAAAATGAGGGGTTTGTAACAGCAGTCATTGATGACCGTTTTCCTGCAAGTGAAACGGAAAATTTCCTGATCATCAATGGGGATATTTCTCGATCCTCATTACTTCAAAAAGTTGATTGGGCTTTGGAACAGCAACATAATTCTGCTTCTTACCAAGACAGCTGGTTAAAAGAGTTGAGAGCAAACATCATTTTGAAATCATCTCATGGGTCTGCCAAAACGATGAATGTTTTTCGTGATTTACAAACAGGTCTCACAGAAGCCCAATTTGATTCCTTCAGACAATTGCTGCTGAAAGAGAAAGGCCACATACTACAGGCCGGTCAAATGGACGTATTGTTGAAACTGGCCACCAATTTAAACTCTACTTACTTTCAGGAAATCAGCAATACAACTGAAGAAATACCGTTTATCCTGAAAGCACCTCAAACTGTGCTGCTGAATGACAAGCCTTTAATCGATGTGGACTTCATACAATATAAACAAAAAGAGTTGATTTCTTTAGCAGAGCTGTTCGAGGCAATCGGAATAGAGTACAATTTCCTCCAGGAAGATGTGATTTATGCGGTGAAAGGCGGCAGTTCGTATCGGTTCTATGTCAATAAGGACTATTTTATTTTGAACGAAGAGAATTACGGACTCCTGACAAAGCCGGTTCAAAAAATAGGCAGCACTGTATTTATGGAAGCAGAGTGGCTGGAAAAGCTGTTTGAAGTAGATATTGACAGAAGCAGTTCCCAGGTAGAAATACAATTATCAGAAACATAAAAAGCCCTGCAGAATATCTGCAGGGTCCTTCATATCCATTACTGGAAAGAAGGCAAAGGGAGAGGAGAAACCGGAGGAAGAACTTATGGGGAAACGTAAGTCTTCTCCGCGGTTGGCAACAACATCAGTTTGGATGTTGTTACTTCCATTATCACCTATCAATTTGTTTTTATACATTTTAGGATCAATTTCCTGAAGTAGCGATTCATGTAGATTTATGTTAGGATAATGTAGAAAAAATACATATATGGTGGATGATTATGAGAGTAATAGCAGGAACGTTAAAAGGCAGGCCATTAAAAGCCGTTCCGGGAAGCGGTACACGGCCGACCACAGACAAAGTGAAAGAGTCGATATTCAACATACTCGGTCCTTATTTCGAAGGCGGAATGGGCTTGGATCTTTTCGCAGGCAGTGGAGGACTTGGTGTGGAAGCATTAAGTCGCGGACTAGAAAAGGTAATATTTGTCGATAAAGATTCCAAGGCCCTGCAAACCATTAAGGCCAACTTAAAAGAATGTGACTTAATCGATAGAAGTGAAGTATATCGCAACGATGCGAATCGGGCTTTGAAAGCGATAGCGAAGAGGGGGATCGCGTTCGACTATATCTTTTTGGACCCTCCATACAAACAAAGAAAACTAGAGGAATTGGTTACGTTCATAGATGAGCATAACCTTCTAAATGAAAACGGTTTCGTCATGTGTGAATACAGTTCTGGGAGTACACCATCACAAGTGATTGGCCGATTGCAGAAATTTAGAGAAGAAACTTATGGGATTATCGGAATATCGATTTATACATATCAAAAATAGTGAAAAGGCAGACATGGAGGTAAATGATCATGACGAGTATTGCAGTGTGTCCGGGAAGCTTTGATCCAATTACATTCGGACATTTAGATATCATTACGAGAGGGGCAAAGGTATTTGATGATATATATGTAGTAGTACTGAATAACTCCTCTAAGAAACCGTTATTCTCTGTTGAAGAGCGAATCGAATTGATTCGCGAATCCACCAAAGACATTCCAAATGTAGTTGTCGATTCATTTCAGGGACTTCTTGTAGACTATGCGAAAAGCGTGAAGGCAAGTGCTATTATCAGAGGGCTGAGAGCGGTATCGGATTTTGAATATGAAATGCAGATCACTTCCATGAACCGAGTATTGGAAGAAGATATTGAGACATTCTTTATTATGACGAATAATCAATATTCCTTCTTAAGTTCCAGTATCGTTAAAGAAGTGGCCAAATATGGTGGAAACATTTCTGAGTTGGTGCCACATCCAGTAAAGGACGCATTAAAAGAGAAATATTCAATTAAAGAATAAAAAACAGGGTTGTTCATTTGATATGAATAGCCCTGTTTTCTATTTTAAAGTGATTTATTTAACATTCTTTTACTGTAAATTACAATGTAAACCAGTAAGCTTAGAATCGTCATAAGCGGGCCGAATGTTTTGAGCCAATAAAAGATTTCACTCCATATATATACATTATCATGCGCGAATACAGGGATGGCATTTGAAAGCTGTTCATCTGAAAATCTTTGATAAACAGGCTCCCAGATAATGAGTGTTGCAATTGATGATGCAGCACCATGAAGAAACCGGGCGTAAAAAAATGGTTTAAATCGTATATCGGTCTGGGCAATGATACTGGCAACCTGTGCTTGTACGCTGAAGCCGCTGAATCCTAAGATGAAGCTTGTGATGATCGCCTGATGCAGCAAGGTGGCTTCTGTTACTCCGCTTGTCAGCTTAGAGCCCAATGTGATTTCAAATAACCCCGAAATGAAGGGGATACTCAGTTGTTCAGTTAGCTGAAACAGGATGAGTATGCTGGAGAATCCTTCCGCAATGAATGTAGTTATATTCAAGTGATACAGCATTTTATTCATAACAGAGAAAAGGATGATAAACCCACCGATCATCAATAATGTCTGGATGGAAGAAGTTACTGCATCTCCAAGCAATTTACCGATTGGCCGATTATCCTTCAGCCTTGTTTGATGAAGAGCTGAAAATGCTTCTGTGATTAAAAATCGTTTCCTTTCCTTAGAGTGATTCCTTTGGAGTTCTTCCTCTTTTCTCCCATAAAACCTCATCGCGAGGCCGACACAAATATTTCCAATATAATGAGCACATGCCAGCACAATCCCAAGAGTAGCATTTTGAAAAAATCCTACTGAAACAGCACCAAAAATAAATAATGGATTGGATGAGTTCGTGAATGAAACAAGTCTCTCAGCCTCGATCTTTGTCAGTTGGTTTTCCTGCCGCAAGCGCGCAGTCAATTTTGCTCCAGCAGGAAATCCCGAAGCCATCCCCATTGCCCATACAAATCCTCCAGCTCCGGGTACCCGGAATAACGGACGCATCAGCGGTTCGAGTACTACCCCTATAAACCTTACAACACCAAAACCGATGAGCATTTCAGAAACGATAAAAAACGGCAGCAGCGAGGGAAATACAATTTCCCACCACATATCGAGTCCCCTGATGGAAGCCTTCAAGGATTCACCAGGCATGATGATTAATGCCGCAGCAAACATTGTCACACTAGCCGATAATACCAACGTTTTCAATTTCGACTTCAACAGCACGTCCTCCTCATAAACCTTACTATCTCAATTTCTTGTGAAACACAGAAAGAATGATAAAATGAAATTAACCTCTACTTGTCCTCATATTATTCAATATACTCATACATATTAGAAATAGACCATATGATGAATTGAACCGCAAACTAAGGGTAAAGGGGGAAGGCCTTTTGAGTAGACCGAAGATAGGATTAGCCCTTGGTTCAGGTGGAGCAAGAGGATTTGCGCATCTCGGGGTCTTAAAGGCCTTTGATGAGGAAGGAATCCCTGTGGATTTGATAGCAGGTAGCAGCATGGGGGCGTTGGTTGGCTGCCTTTATGGTGTCGGTCATAGAATGGAAGACCTCTATAAACTATCCACCACTTTCAGAAGGAAATATTATTTGGATTTCACCGTTCCGAAAATGGGGTTCATTTCTGGTAAGCGAATAAAAGAATTCATACAATTATTTTCTCATAATAAAAACATCGAAGATTTAAACATACCTGTTAGTGTAGTGGCTACTGATATAACCAATGGAGAGAAAGTCATTTTTACTACTGGTCCTGTCGCAAGTGCAGTCCGTGCCAGCATTGCCATCCCCGGTATATTCGTTCCTGAAAAAATCGACGGCCGCCTTCTGGTGGACGGCGGGGTGATTGACCGTGTGCCTGTTTCAGTAGTGAAAGAAATGGGCGCAGATATCGTGATAGGAGTAGATGTTTCCCATGTCAAAAGAAATGCGGAAATCACTACGATTTATGATGTGATCATGCAAAGCATAGATATCCTCCAGCTTGAAATAGTGGCACATAGGGAGTTTGCTTCAGATTTCATGATTCGGCCACATGTCGAAATGTACAGTACCCGCGCTTTCAAGAATATAGAAGAAATCATTTATATGGGGGAAGAAGAAGCCAAGAAGGTCATTCCTTCTATTAGAAAAGCGTTAGAGGAATGGAAGGAGTAAATTTTATGAAGAATAGAACGCTGATTAGGATCCTGGTCGTAATGACTGTTTTTATCGTTGCAACATCTTTTTACTATCTTCCCTATTATGTAACCAAGCCGGGCAGTGCCCATGAACTTGATCCTATTGTTAAAGTGAAGGACGGGGACGAGGATGAAGGAGAGTTTATGCTGACTACAGTCAGAATGGGGAAAGCGAACATCTATGCCTACCTTATAGCCAAAATTAAGAAATATGAATATATCTATCCGGTTGAGGAAATCAGAAACCCTCATGAAAGCGACGAAGAATACAACCTGAGACAGCTTCAATTGATGGAAAACTCCCAAAATCACGCAATCGAAGTTGCCTTTAAGGAAGCAAATAAGCCTTATCACTATAATTATAAGGGGATATACGTACTGAATGTATATCCTTCCATGCCCGCAGCTGAAATATTGAATCCTGGTGATCGGATTACAGCCATAGATGGACAGAAGTTTGACTCCTCAGAGCAATTCATAGAGTATTTAGAGAATAAGAAAAAAGGTGATTCAGTTGAGATAACCTATATCAGAAATGATCAAAAAATGACTGATAAGATCCCGCTGAAAGAATTTCCGGATATGCCCGATAAATTCGGTCTCGGAATTTCATTGAGTGATGATAAGGAGATTGTAACTGAACCGGCTGTATCCTTGGATACGGAAGAGATAGGCGGTCCTTCAGCCGGCCTGATGTTCAGCCTGGAGATTTATAATCAATTAACAGAAGGAGACTTAACAAAAGGGTATTCCATAGCGGGGACCGGAACAATTTCAGAGAATGGTGAAGTGGGCAGGATAGGTGGAATCGAGCAGAAAATCATTGCTGCCGACAATGCCGGGGCAGAGTATTTTCTTGCCCCGGATGAATCAATTTCTGATGAAATGAAGGAAAAACATCCCGAGTTGGAATCAAATTACTCAGCTGCTAAGAAAACAGCTGAGGATATCGAAACCGATATGAAAGTCATTCCGGTAAAGACTTTTGATGATGCCGTAACGTTTTTACATTCACTTCCAAATAAGTAAACAAGGAGAGACTGTCAAAAGGCAGTCTCTCCTTGTTTTATGAAAGGTGCAGCAGCGTCTATCTCATAATGATCGGGGGCTGAGACCATTCCTGAAGGAGCAGTTTATTGGATTGGGAAGAAGGAAGCCCCAGAGAATACACTTCGGAAGCTTTTATATCTAAGAAAATATCATCCTTATTTGCACTTGAAAGTTTGCTGACTAGTGGAAGATTCAGCGATTTCTTGCATAAGTGAAGATACTCCCGTCCTTTTTGGTTCATTCCAAGCAATCTGATATAAGCGGGTGAGTAATGTCTTCTATTCATCTCTTCTTTGGATGTATTTGTTAATATGTGAAGCGACATTCGTTGTAAACGGGTCCATGTATACCTTTTTGTTTTAAGCATGGTCATGAATTCATAAAACGACAGTGCTTCTCTGGCGCATTCAATGATTCTATTCTCAATTCCTTCTTCAATTTCATATATATCCTGAAGTTCTGAGGGGGAGGATGCGATTATTTTATATTTCAATAACGGCCAGTAGTTCTCCCATCTATGATATCCCCCAATCTCCTGCCTATATTCGTCAAGGACGTTCAGACTCGAGGAAGGTATATAATGATTGATCGTTTCAGTTTGCCGGTTCGGATCAAAAAGAGTTTTACGGATACTGGTCGCACTTGCGATGGAAGATGAGGTAAAGTGCTCATCATGATAGCCTGCAGATTCCCTTGTTATGGTGAATGCTTGCATGCCGGGAGCAAATTCATTCCTTGCAGAAACATAATGATAGCCTAAAATATTATTAGGCTTGCTTAAATCGATCATGTCCTCACTGCCTTTTATATCTTTGAAGGCTTTCGATAGAGCTGAAGGATAACTTACACCTTTACTTACATAGTCTTTAATGGAATTGTTATATGTATGTATATTTTCATCGATTAGATCGACGGTCTCCTCAAAAGATGCCAAATCCCCGTCTTCACTGCCAAAACAGAAGCTATCACAGCCTATTTCACTGAGAAGGGAAATGGATCCTTTCGCGAAAATTTCTGCATGCTGTGTGGCAAATGCATACGGCAGTTCAATGACCATATCAACACCTGCTGCCAACGCCATTTTTGTACGTGCCCATTTTGAAGTAAGTGCGGGCTCACCCCTCTGCAGAAAATGCCCGCTCATACAGGCAATAACAAGATCTGCTCCAGAAGCTCTTTTTGTTTCATTTAAATGATGCAAGTGTCCGTTATGAAACGGATTATACTCGACCACAACCCCGGTTGCTTTCATTGTAAACTCCACTCCTTTAATTAAGGATCTCCCTTGAAATCACTGTTATTTGATAGCATGGATGTCCCGGAATTAACAGTGGTGCTCAAAACCACCGGTTCGATATATAAAGACAATCCATTCATTACAGGTACATAAATTTTTAAATATATATAAGTATCATATCGGATATTATAAAATATTTGAAACACATTATAATAAAGCGTTATAATTGCAACACTGGTACAGTAATAAGTGTAAAGAAAAAATATTGACAAACGGTAATATCAAGTCTATAATTACCTTTGTTGCCTTGAGGTGATGACATTGAAATGGTCAATTATACAATTACAGAAATTCAGGGATAAAGGACTTACTCTAGATGAAACGGTCACTTTCGAAGATCCAAATGAAATTGATCCGCAAGTCAGAGAAGTATCTCCGATTCATGTTACAGGTAAAGCAGACATTGGTTCCAACCGTGTCACCTTCCATCTTCATATAGACGGGAAACTTGTTTTGCCTTGCTCAAGGACCCTCGTGGATGTGGACTTGCCAATTGATCTGAATACAATTGAGACATTCCTGCTTACAGATACTGAATATGATCAGTACGAGGAAGAGGAAGTGCACCGAATTGATGGGGATGTAATTGATTTAAAACCAGTAATAAGAGAGTTGCTGTTACTTGAGATTCCATTGCAGGTAATCAGTGATGAAGCGAGAGAACAGGATAAGCTTCCTTCCGGTAAGAACTGGGAAGTGCTGACCGAAGAACAGGCTTATGAAGTCGAAGAGGAAAAAGAGAAAAAAGTTGATCCTCGACTCGCTGATTTAGCAAAGCTTCTTGATCAAAACAAGAACTCTTAAAAGCGAAGTACCAGTTCGTTCTGGCTTCATAATATTTTTATCTCTATAAGGAGGTGGGAAGAATGGCAGTACCTTTTAGAAGAACATCTAAAACAGCAAAAAGACAACGTCGTACACACTTCAAACTACGTGTACCTGGTATGGTAGAATGCCCAAACTGTGGTGAAATGAAACTAGCACACCGTGTTTGTAAAGAGTGCGGAACGTATAAAGGAAAAGAAGTTGTAAATAAATAATTTACAACATATAAAAAAAGCGTGAAGAGACCATGGCTCTTCACGCTTTTTTTTAATTGATAAGAACGTATAAATTTCATCTCGAGAATTGTTGGCTCCGGGGCGTAGTGGCACATGTCATAATTCAAACCGACCAAGAGGGCAAAGAACGCTTTTGTTGCCGATTCGCCTTATGCCACCCGCCTCTATACAAAGCCCTTCCGCTTTTCTTGATGCAATACTGTTCAATTTTGTTAAATCAATTTACACTAAGGTGGGAGGGGATGACAAATGGGTGAATACATCATACATAAAAATCAGGAAGGAATTCTTCAATTCATTATTAACCGTCCAGAGAAACGTAATGCTATTAACTATGGGGTAATGGACGGGTTAGAAAAGGCATTGAAAGAATGTGAGGAAAATCCATCCATAAAGGCATTTCTCATTACAGGAAATGGAGAAAGGGCATTCTGTTCCGGAGGGGATTTATCGAAATTCAACAGTCTTAAAACCGAAAAAGAAAGTTATGAAATGCTGCGCAAAATGGGAAGTATTTTAATCAAATTGGCTTTTCTGCCTAAGCCCACTCTCGCATTTATAAATGGAACTGCTATAGGCGGAGGGTGCGAGATAGCTGCAGCTTGTGATTTGAGGATTGGGAAAAAAGGCACGAAAATGGGATTTGTTCAAGGCAGCCTTGCGATTACGACCGGTTGGGGCGGAGGAACCCTGCTGCATAAGCGGATTCCTTCGGCAAAAGCCTTGTCTCTTCTTATGACTGCTGAATTGAAAGATGTTGAGTCATTGTTAGAAATGGGCTTTATAGATGAATTAGTGGAGAATACAACGGAAATAACTGAAATTCCCCTTTTAAAGGGAATATCAACTAAAACCCATGGAGTACTGACAGCATACAAAAAACAGATGCTGACCGGTTGGAATAGAAGGGAAATGGAGGAGCGAATAGAAAAAGAAATTCGAGAATGCTCGAGGCTTTGGGCGTCTGATGACCATCATGATGCGGTAGAACGCTTTTTATCTAAGTAGCTCATATAGAAATAAATTCTGAAGACAAGCATCCTGTTGATTCTATCTTCTCTAGTAAGTGCATATGCATAAAATAAATGGATCTAACGGGAGGGATGGAAATGTCTTCAAATAGACAGGATGCTTGGAGTCAGGATGAAGATGTAATACTAGCTGAAGTGGTGCTTCGCCAAATTCGTGAAGGCGGTACCCAACTGAAGGCTTTTGAAGAGGTGGGCAGAAAACTATCGAGGACTTCGGCTGCATGTGGTTTTCGCTGGAATTCATTTGTTCGTAAACAATATAAATCAGGTATTGAATTAGCAAAAAAGCAAAGAAAACAATCAAAAAAACATACACCGCCGCTGCTCAAAAATCATTCTCCGGAGGAAGACGCGGCTGTGACCCGGGTTCAATTGCAATCAGGTCAGAATGTTCACGACAGTTTCTCTATGGGGAGTATGATTCAATATTTACAACGAGCAGAAGAAGCCGTAATTAATGAAGAAAAGGTGAAACAGGAGAATACACAGCTGCATGAACAACTCTCTCAATTAACGGGAAAGCTTCAACAAGCTGAATCAGAATTAAAAGAATTCAAAAGCAAATTTACCTTACTTGAAGATGATCATAAATCACTGCTGACTATTTTTGAAAAAGCAAGAAAGATGGCACTTTTGCAAGGAAATGAAGAAAAAGTAAAATTTCAGATGGATAAAAACGGTAATCTTCAAAGGGTCAATAAGTAAAGTTGAGATGGTTGACTCTTGAATAATCCATAAGAAAGGCTGGCTAAAGTAACTTTAGCCAGCCGTTTTCCTTTTTGGCCAATTAACTGATCTTTTGTTCCTTTACTCCTTCAGGATACCAGACCAGAGGGTTTTCTCCGAGGTCTCTTTCCACATCATAAGTGACAGGCTCAAAACTCATCTTCTCCCAGAATCCCTGCGATTTGATACGAGAATTAGTTTTGATCGGCAGCCCGAATTCTTTTGCGAATTCCACGAGCAATTTGCCATATCCCTTGTTTTGATATTTAGGAAGTACCTCGAGTTTCCACAGCTCCAGATAATTTTGAGGCGGGTCGAAGTATTGATCGAATCTGGCCTCTCTCTGATATAAACTCATTCTTGCAATCAATGTATCTCCGAAGTATATACCGTAAAATGGAGATTCACTATCGTTTTCGATGATGTTCGCTTGTAGATCTTCAAGCATGGAGAGTTCCTGCACACCATATTCTTTAAACTTTTTAAACTCTTCAAGAGTCTTATAATTCACTTTTAATTTTTCAACTTTAACTGCCATACTTTTACCTCCTACTATTGCATCCTCAGATATTTCTGATAACGGAATCAAGTGAATCCGTTATCAATAATGAGAAAATTAAATGATTATATATTATTATTATATAACAAATAAACAAAAAATTCTGCACCTATTTGAGAAAACGTTTACAATAGAGGGGAGGATTTCGACGGTTTTTGTAGAATCCTTATTATTGAGATGCTGTTTTTTTCAGAAAGGGGAGAGATTGTGCAAAAAGTCTTAATTGCGAACAGGGGAGAAATTGCTTCAAGAATAATAAAAACATGTAAACAATTAAACATTGTTACGGTTGCAGTCTATTCTGATGCTGATGAGGAGATGCCTTTTGTTAAGGAAGCTGATATCGCCCATCGAATTGGTGAACCGCCTGTTAACAAGTCTTATTTAGTGATAGATGCCATTCTTGAAGTTGCAAAAAAAGAAAATGTGGATGCGATTCACCCGGGTTATGGATTGTTATCGGAAAATGGTGATTTTGCAAAGAGAGTTTCGGAAGAAGGCTTTACGTTTATCGGACCACATCACAGTGTCATTCAGAAAATGGGAGATAAAGTAGAAGCAAGAAAAGTGATGCAGGATGCTCAGGTACCGGTTGTTCCGGGAAGTAAAGGCGGGATAGACAGTATAGAGGCCGCTAAGGAGCTTGCAAAGGAAATTGGGTATCCGGTCATGCTCAAAGCCAGCGGCGGCGGCGGCGGAATCGGGATGATTCGCTGTGAAAATGAGCAAGCGCTCGATCAAAGTTTTGATTCTACTAAAAATCGGGCCAAAGCATATTTCGGGAAAGATGAAGTATTCCTTGAGAAATGTGTGGAAAATGCACGCCACGTAGAAGTTCAAATCTTTGGAGATGAGCACGGTAACATCGTTCATTTGTATGAACGGAATTGTTCTGTTCAAAGACGAAATCAAAAAGTAATAGAAGAGTCTCCGTCTCCGATGCTGTCCGGGAAGACAAGTCAAGCAATGTATGAAGCTGCTGTCAAAGCTGGGAAAGCAGTGAATTACATCAATGCTGGAACGGTCGAATTCATTGTTGATGGAGATGAAAATTTTTATTTCCTTGAAATGAATACTAGATTACAGGTAGAACACCCAGTTACGGAATTTGTGACCGGGCTTGACCTTGTGAAATGGCAGCTGCTCGTTGCAGACGGACAACCTCTCCCGTTGTTGAATCAAGATGAGATAACATCAAAAGGGCATGCCCTCGAATTCAGAATTTATGCCGAGGATCCTAAAACCTTTTATCCTTCTCCCGGACAAATCACTTTATTGAATTGGGGAAACAGTGAAGGGGTCCGTATTGATTCGGGGTATATAGAAGGGAATAAAGTAACTCCTTTTTATGATCCGATGATATCAAAGTGCATTATCCATGGAGAAAATCGAATAGAGGCAATAGAAAGAGCCAAGGCGTTCTTTGCTGACGTTCAAATCGAAGGTGTCAAGACCAATGTAAGTCTCTTCCGTGAGATTATCGGAGAGAAAGAGTTTATAGAAGGAACTTACACAACTAAGTGGCTTCAGAATTATTTGACTGCAAATCGAACATAATTTGATAATTGGAGGAAACAGACATGAAAGAAGTTACAGCAGCAATGGCAGGAACTGTGTTAAATGTTTTAGTGGAACAAGGCGGAAGTGTTTCAGCAGGGGATACGGTACTCATGCTTGAATCGATGAAAATGGAAATCCCGGTCGAAGCAGAAGTGGAAGGCAAAATTTCCGAAGTGAAAGTTAACGTTGGAGACTTTGTAAACGAAGGAGACGTATTGCTCATAGTTGAAGGCTAAGAAACTTTAGGCTAATATTTCCTATTTTTATAGAAACGTCTTCCAGAAAATCAACAGACTGTTTTCGATCGTTCTTTTTGCTGGAAGAGCAGGAGGAGGTTTCTTTGGATATTGAACTGGGAATGGTACTTGCTGGTATTTAACTGAAACAGCTGTTTGCTGGAGTGGAAGACGAAGGCTCCTGCGGAAAAGTAGCTTATGTATGACACGGGCGACTGAAGATGCATATGGGCTGCCCGCGGAGAGCGAAGTCTTCCACGGAACCAAATGGTCATCTTTACATAACGAACAAAGGGGGATTTATATGACTGCATCAAAAACGTTTATCAATACACTTAATGAAACAAGGGAAAGAATTAGTGCCGGCGGACAGCCGAAATATCATGAAAAATTGAAAGAACAAAACAAAATGTTTGTCCGGGATCGTCTTGAGCAATTATTCGATAATGGGGATTATCAGGAAGACGGTATGTTTGCCAACAATAAAGCGGATGATTTACCTGCAGATGGAGTGGTGACAGCCATCGGGAAAGTTGGTGGACAGACTGTCTGTGTGATGGCAAATGACTCTACCGTAAAAGCGGGATCATGGGGTGCCCGAACCGTGGAAAAGATTATTCGCATCCAGGAAAACGCATTGCGTTTACAAGTGCCTATACTTTACCTTGTGGATTCCGCAGGGGCGCGTATTACCGATCAGCTTGAAATGTTCCCGAACAGACGGGGTGCGGGAAAGATATTTCACAATCAGGTGAAGATGTCCGGCATGGTGCCCCAGATTTGCGTACTATTCGGACCTTCTGCTGCAGGCGGCGCTTATATTCCTGCATTCTGTGATATTGTCATCATGGTTGATGGCAATGCCTCCATGTACCTCGGTTCTCCTCGCATGGCTGAAAAAGTAATTGGTGAAAAAGTTACACTTGAAGAAATGGGCGGGGCTAGAATGCACTGCACCGTCAGTGGATGCGGAGATCTATTGGCAGCATCAGAAGAGGAAGCAATCCAAGAGGCGAAGAGATACTTAGAATACTTCCCGGCAAATTACAAAGAGAAGCCGTCTGTGAAAGATGGACTGGCTCCAAAGACAGAAAAGTTGCTCGAGGAATTAATTCCTCAGCATCAGAATGCTCCATTTGATATGTATGAAGGGATCAATACACTGATTGACGAAGGAAGTTTCTTTGAAATGAAGAAATTGTTTGCACCGGAGTTAATCACAGGCTTTGGGCGTATGGACGGAAAAGTCGTTGGGATTATTGCCAATCAGCCAAAGGTGAAAGGTGGAGTCTTGTTCCATGATTCTGCCGACAAAGGAGCTAAATTCATTCAATTGTGTGATGCTTTCCATATTCCTTTATTATTCCTGGCTGATGTCCCGGGCTTTATGATCGGCACAAAAGTTGAAAGAGCGGGTATAATCAGACATGGAGCAAAGCTCATCGCGGCTATGAGTTCTGCTACTGTTCCTAAGATTTCAGTTATCGTGAGGAAAGCGTATGGAGCGGGATTATATGCGATGGCCGGTCCTGCCTTCGAACCCGATCTATGCATTGCCCTGCCGACTGCTCAAATTGCTGTGATGGGACCTGAAGCCGCGGTGAATGCTGTTTATTCGAATAAAATCCAGGCGATTGAAGACCCGAAGGAACGAATTAAATATGTTCAAGAGAAACAACAAGAATACAAAGAACATATCGATATTTATAAATTGGCCTCTGAGTTAATCGTTGACGAAATCACGGCTCCTAATGAGCTGCGTTCAGTATTAATTGAACGCTTTAAATTGTATGAAACCAAAGATGTCCAATTCAGTGAAAGAAAGCACCCTGTGTATCCGGTGTGAAGAGACTGCCGACTTGTTCCTGAAATTTTTCAGGGACAAGTTTTTTATTTCAACAGTACTTTTACACCTATAGTTTTCTACTGCGGAAAAATTTGCTAAACTAGGGTTAGTACATACAAATCGATTCTTATGAAGGAGAGCTCATGAAAATTGGAATTATCGGAGGAGGGGCAGTCGGGCTTCTCTTTTCCTCTTATCTAAGTGAAAAATTTGATGTCACACTTTTGGTCAGAAGAAATGAACAAATGACCCTTGTTAACCGCAGTGGTGTCACCCTCCGGAGATCAAATCGTTCAATCACTTCATATCTGAATGGTGAAATTCTTTCGGGAAAAATGACAGCATATGATTTAATTATTATTGCTGTTAAGGAATATGACCTTGAATCTGTTCTGACGATTCTAAGGGAGACGGACAAGCGGGTCCCTCTGTTGTTCCTCCAAAATGGCATCGGCCATTTAAGCAGGGTGAATACACTCCCTCATCTGAATCTTCTGGCAGGTTCGGTGGAACACGGTGCATTAAAAGAAAATGATCATTCAGTGATTCACCTCGGTATCGGCAAGACAAATCTTGCTGTAATTAGAGGAGAATTGAATAGTGCAGAAGAATTATTAATACAGAAGATAGACTATTTTCCGTTCATTCTTCAAGACAATTACGAAGTAATGATGTTAAAGAAATTGTTTGTGAATGTCTTGGTCAATCCACTTACAGCAATTGTTGGAGTAAAGAATGGGAGATTACCTGCTAATCCTCACTTCCTTCATATCCAAAATAACTTATTTGAAGAATTACTTATCCTCTTTCCACAAATGAAGAACCACATACACTTTCAAGAGATAATGGATATATGTCTCGGCACTTCTGAAAATCGATCGTCCATGCTAAAGGATATAGAAGAAAAAAGGAAAACAGAAATTGAAACTATCCTGGGGTCCTTACTGTTAAAAGCGGAAAAGGATAACCATTTTGTACCCATCATGAATACACTTTACGAATTGGTAAAAGGAATTGAAAGAGAAGGTCAGGGGGGGTAGAAGTGGCTTCCATTTTTTCTACGGTTATTGCCATATTTGTCATTATTCCATTCTTGGGATACTTCATCAGTTTCATCATTGCGAAGGAAGTGATGAAGAATCACAGGAAAGCTGTGCATCTTGCAATTGATGTGACTACGCTTCTATTGATGGTTTCTGTCCATTTCATCGTACTTGCCATCTGGGATACATCTTATCTATGGTTAATTGTTATAAGTATTTGCACCATCGGCTTGATTTTTGCCGTTTTGTATTGGAAGGCTAAAGGGGAGATTCATTATCCGAAGGTGCTGAGAGGTGTGTGGAGAATTAACTTTCTCCTGTTCTTCACGGCTTATATTGCGTTGATGGTAACAGGATTGATACTCAGGATAATAGAACTGAACTAAGTTTATCCCTGAGCAGGCAGTTTTTTTCCTTTTCAGTAAGTGAAATGTTATACTCTTCGTTAGGAAATAAAGAGCTAGAAAAGGAGTAGTAGTTCATATGGAATTGGAAAATCTGAATATTCCGGCTATCAACCGATTTGCTTCACTTTATATAGAACAAAAAGAACCTGTGACTTCTTTTTTTCACTATAATATAAATCAGCCTGATGTCTATCGGGAACGATTGAACGATTTGGCATATCGTGATTTTCCACGTGAAGAACTTACAGAATGTATTGTTTCATATATGAAGGACTTGCCATCTTCACAAAAAGTGGAAGAATCATTAACGAAGCTGAGATCAGGTGCTGTTTCCGTAATAGCGGGTCAGCAGGCGGGATTGTTGACGGGCCCATTATATACTATACATAAGATCATTACGGTCATTAAATTGGCACAGGAGCAGGAAAGTGCTTTAGATCATCCTGTGGTACCGGTATTCTGGATTGCAGGGGAAGATCATGATTACCAGGAAGTAAATCATATTTATCTGGAAAAAGGGATAGAAATGGAGAAGAAGGGGTATCCGGAAAGAGTTCTCGAAAAGAAAATGACTTCAGATATCTCTTTCGATAAAAGTGTAATGAAGAAATGGGTGAATGAGATTATCCAGACTCTTGGTGAAACGCGCCACACCAAAAAACTCGTCTCTGATCTGAACAAGATGGCAGAAGAAAAGGGCAATCTAGTACGGTTCTTTGCTCATTTAGTGATGCATTTGTTCAAGGATTATGGATTATTGGTAATCGATTCGGCATACCCTTCATTAAGGAAACTAGAAAAATCTCACTTTCATCATCTGATTGAAAGCAGCCAGAGTATCACAAATGCAGTTCTGGAGCAGCAGGCAGAAATAAGAAATAAAGGGTTCTCTCCATTATTGGATATCTCTCCTAAAGCAGCAAATTTATTTATCTCCATAAATGATGAACGCGCATTACTGGAAAGAGTAGGTTCTGATTTTAAAGAAAAAAATTCCGGAGGCGCTTTTACAGGTGAAGGATTACTGGAAATACTTGAAAAGGCTCCTGAAAGATTCAGCAACAATGTTGTAACCAGGCCCATGATGCAGGAATGGTTGTTTCCGACCCTTGCGTTTATTGGCGGCCCGGGTGAAATCGCCTACTGGGGTGAGTTGAAAAGAGCGTTTGAACATACTGGCTTGAAAATCCCTCCGGTTGTCCCGAGATTAAGTATCACCATCGTTGAACGAGAAGTGGAGAAGAAAATGGATTCTCTTGGACTTTCATTGACACAGGTGTTAATCGAAGGCGTATCCGAAAAGCGCGAGGATTATTGGAATTCTATAAAAGTACCTTCGTTAGAAGAAGAAATTGCCGAGCTTGAACTGTTTCTTCAGCAAAAATACACGTATATCCGTGAAAAATCCGAGCGCATTGGCCGCGGATTGGATCAAATAGTGGATAAAAATCTCTCCATCCACCTTCATCAATTTGATTACTTGAGGAAGAGGACAGATAAGGCACTTAAGGAAAAACATCAAAAAACGTTTTCGGACTTCGCCAAAGTGGAAAACTGCCTTCGTCCCAATAACGGACCTCAGGAGAGAACTTGGAACACCGTTTATTTCTTGAATAAATACGGAGAAGGATTCATTCATGACTTGATGGCTCTCCCAATGGACTTCGACGGGAACCATAAAATTGTGTACTTGTAAGGCCGTTATTCTTATGAAAATACATGGCTGAGAGTTAAGGGTACCGTAGAGTAGAAGTAAAAAGGTGCCTCCGGAGGTTTTACGGAAATCCACTCGGATTAAATAAGCCCAATATTTAAGGACTTCTTTCGCAATAAAGGGCGAAAGAAGTCCTTTTTGTGTGCTATAAAGACAAATTTTTTCTCAATCTTGTCAGGAAAACGGAGAAAAAGGCTAAAGAAAATTAAAGGAAATATTTTATAAAAAGAGAATTTAGAAAACAGTGGAGAAAAGTGGGGGGATGTGGTACATTTGTGTTAGAAAGTGGGGGCAGTGCATATGTTCATGGGCGAATATCAACATAACATTGATAATAAAGGCCGTTTAATTGTGCCTGCCAAGTTCCGCGATTCTCTGGGCGAGTCATTTGTCATCACCCGTGGATTAGATCAATGCTTATTCGGCTATCCAATGGATGAATGGCGGGCACTTGAAGAAAAGCTGAAAGCTTTGCCACTTACAAAGAAAGATGCCCGTGCCTTTACACGTTTCTTCTTTTCTGGAGCCACAGAAAGTGAATTGGACAAGACAGGAAGAATCAACATTCCTGCCACTCTTGTCAATTATGCCAAACTGGATAAAGAATGTATCATCCTTGGAGTTTCCAATCGGATTGAGATTTGGAGTAAGGCTTTATGGGAAGACTACTTCACAGAGTCTGAAGATTCTTTTGCAGAACTTGCAGAGAATATGATAGGATTTGATATTTAAATGATCAAAAACGTTCGATTGGAAAGGTGACGTCAACATGTTTAAACATACAACAGTATTATTGAAGGAAACAGTAGATGGATTGAATATCAGAAAAGACGGAATCTATGTGGATTGTACATTAGGAGGGGCTGGCCATAGTGAGTACCTGCTAAGCCAATTGTCCGAAGAAGGTCACCTCTATTGCTTTGACCAGGATGAAACCGCTATTAACCACGCAAGAGAAAAGCTCCTGCCTCACTTAGGGAAGGTAACTTTCGTCCAATCGAATTTCCGTCATTTAAAAGAAGAGCTTGAGCAGCTTGGAGTACATAATGTCGATGGAATACTTTACGATCTGGGAGTATCGTCTCCTCAGCTTGATACACCTGAAAGAGGATTCAGTTATCATCATGATGCCCCACTTGATATGAGGATGGATCTAGAGGGTGAAGTATCGGCTTTTGATGTGGTAAATTACTGGGCTTATGAAGACCTTGTCCGAATCTTTTATCGATATGGGGAAGAAAAATTCTCAAAGCAAATAGCAAGGAAGATTGAAGCTGCCCGGGAGTCAAAGACCATTGAAACGACTGGTGAGCTTGTGGAATTGATTAAGGAAGGAATCCCGGCACCTGCCAGAAGAAAGGGAGGCCACCCTGCCAAAAGAGTATTCCAGGCAATCCGGATTGCAGTGAATGATGAGCTTGGTGCATTTGAGGATTCGCTGGAACAAGCGATTGAAATGCTGGCTAAAGGCGGAAGAGTCAGCGTTATTACATTCCACTCACTCGAAGACCGGATGTGTAAAACCATGTTTAAAGAAAAAGCCGCGGGACCGGACTTACCGCCTGGGCTGCCAATCATACCAAAGGAATATGAACCGGTACTCAAGCTTGTCACAAGAAAACCTATCTTACCCGGCGAGGAAGAACTCGCAGAAAATAATAGAGCCAGATCGGCAAAGTTGAGAATTGCAGAAAAAAATAGATAAAAAAGGAAATGGGAGGGAGCAATAATGAGTAACTTAGCCAGAAACTTTGAAAGGCAGCAAGTAGACCAATCAAACCAATCAGTTCAAGTGAATCCTCAGCCCCTGAGAAAAGAGCAGCGATCTGTCATTACACCGGGAGAAAAAATTCTTGTCGCAATCTTTGCTGTAGTATTTTGCTTCCTTGCTGTACAGATTGTACAGACACAAGCTGCTATCTATGACGTAAATAAAGAAGTACAAGTGATGGAAACAGCCGTTGAGAAACAAGAAAAAGCAAACAATGACCTTAAGCTTCAAATCAGTGAGTTAAGCACTTACGAACGAATCTTGCAAAAAGCAAAAGAGCTCGGTCTTGACTTAAAAGAAAAGAATGTGAAGGTTGTTGAACAATAATGAAAAAAAGGCCAAGTATGAACATAGGGGCAGCCATCCTTTTCGGGATTTTCGGCTTGCTCTTTTTTGTATTAATGGTACGCTTCATCACAATACAAGTTACGGGAGAAGCTGAAGGGAAGGTTCTTGCATCCCAGGCTGCAGAAAAATATATAAAAAGCAGGATACTTGAAGCACACCGGGGGACCGTCTATGACCATAAAGGCGAGGTGATAGCAGAAGATACTTCTGCATATACTCTGGTTGCTGTCCTCAGCCCGACTGTTACCAATGATCCAGAAAACCCTAAACATGTGACCGACCCGGAAAAGACGGCAAGAGAACTTTCACAGTTCATTGACATGAAGGAAAGCGAGATATATGAAAAGTTAACCACCGAGGGAGCCTATCAGGTTGAATTCGGTTCAGCCGGACGGACCCTTTCCCACCAGTTGATGCTTGATATAAAAAAGGAGAAACTGCCGGGCATTACCTTCAGGAAAGAATCCAAGCGATTCTATCCAAATGGGACATTCGCTTCTCATCTGATCGGGTTTGCCCAGAAGACCACCAATGATGACGGGGAATCCGTAACTGCGGGTAAAATGGGGATTGAAAAAAGCTTTAATGACATTCTGAGCGGGAAGAACGGCTCGGTAGAATATAAGAGTGATGTTTGGGGCTATTTACTTCCGAACTCTGAAGAACACGTCACACCACCGCAGGATGGAAATGATATCTATCTAACCATCGATAAGAAGATACAGACCTTCCTCGAAGAAGCGATGAACCAGGTTCAAAAACAATATAAACCAAAGAAAATGTTCGCTATTGTTGCCGATCCCACAACAGGGGAAATCCTGGCTATGACCCAGCGTCCGACTTTCCATCCCGATACAAGAGATGGACTACTGGATAACTGGACGAATACGATAGTAGAAGAAACTATCGAACCGGGGTCAACAATGAAATCATTTTCCCTGGCTGCAGCAGTGAATGAAGGAAAGTTCAATCCGAACGAAGCATACGAATCGGGAACATATAAGGTAGATAATGTTCCAAACCCTATCCGTGACCATAATGGCGGGGAGGGGTGGGGTTCTATTTCGTTCCTCGAAGGAGTTCAGCGTTCCTCCAATGTGGCTTTTGCTTATTTGCTGGATAAGATCGGATTTAAGAAATTCGAAGGTTATCTAGATGATTTTGGATTTGGAGAGCCCACAAATGTTGGCTTGCCGCATGAGGCACCTGGATCCATTCTGTATCATTATCCTATTGAGAAATACACAACCATTTTCGGCCAGGGTACGACTGTCACCCCATTGCAAATGATCCAGGCAGAATCTGCGATTGCCAATGATGGGAAGATGATGAAGCCTTTTGTCATTTCGAAAGTGGTGGATCCGAATACAAATGAAGTAGTAAAAGAAACAAAACCTGAAGTAGTGGGGAATCCTATTACGAAAGAAACAGCGGAGAAGACGAGGAAATACTTAGAGTCGACGGTTACATCCGAACATGGTACAGGTACTAGATTTGCAATTGAAGGGTACAGTGTAGCCGGTAAATCAGGAACTGCTCAAATCCCCGACCCTGAAACCGGTGGTTATAAATACGGAAAAGAGAACTATCTATTTTCATTTATCGGGATGGCGCCAGCTGATAACCCACAGCTGATTGTGTATGTAGGGGTGCAGGAGCCAGAATTGAAGCCGACCGAGATAGGATCAGATCCGGTATCTGCTGTGTTTAAACCCGTCATGCAGAACAGCTTGAAGTACTTGAATATCAAACCGCAGGAAAAAGTGAACTTGAAACAGGAACAAATCTCTGACCTGACAGGTTTAAGTATTGATGAAGCTAAGGAAGTCATTAAAAAAGCTGGGGGGGATCCGGTAGTCGTCGGAAACGGATCCAAGATAATTAAACAATTGCCGCAGCCGGGCAGTGAAATGCTTGAAGGTGGAAAAGTCATCATAAGGACGGATGGAGACATTACCATCCCGAATATGAAAGGCTGGTCAATAAGAGATGTTTTCAAAATAGCAAATATTGCAGAACTCAGAATTAATATGGTAGGGAACGGCTTCGCGGTAAGCCAAAACATCCAGCCTGATTCACCTGTAAAAGAAAACGAACCTCTCGTAGTAAATTTCAAAACGCCTGAGGAACAACGGAATAAGCAAAAAGAAAGTGAAGACCAAGAAGCCTCCGAGGAAGAAAGACCCTTGAATTAATGGCTAAAAAGAAGTGTGGACAATCAATGAGCTCATTATACCCGAATTGCTGAACCGATTCGGGTATGGGTGATCACATGAAATTGTCCGCCTTTTTTATTGTAGTAATCCCAAAATCACAGCAATGAGCATTGCGATGAATCAATAAAGGAATACATACCCTTCTGTGTCCAAGCATATAATGGAACGAGCCATAGAAGGGGAGGTCCATTTGTGAAAAGAGTATCTAATGTAACGGTAAGAAAGAGATTAGCGATTGCTCTGATTGCAGGAGTATTGATATTTTCCATTATTGATTTGAGGCTTGGTTATGTACAATTTTTCATGGGGGATATGCTGACGAGCCGTGCAAAAGATTCCTGGAGCCGGAATATTCCTTTTCAGCCTGAAAGGGGGAAAATAGTAGACCGTAACGGTGTGGAGCTGGCAGCAAATCAAAGTGCACCGACTATTTTTGTCGTTCCAAGACAAATTACAGACCCTCAAGGGACCGCTGAGAAACTGGCGCCGGTTCTTAATATTTCAGTGGAATCTGCATATAAATATGTAACACAGCAGGCGAGTATGGTTTTGATTAAAGAAGCAAGAAAATTATCTTATGATAAAGCAAAGGAAGTCAGAGATCTGAATCTGAAAGGGGTTTACCTTGGGGAAGACTCCAAGCGGTATTACCCTTATGGAAGTTACTTATCCCATGTACTGGGGTTTGCGGGGATCGACAACCAAGGTTTGATGGGACTTGAACTTTCCTACGATGAGGAACTGACAGGTGACAAAGGATATGTCAAATTCTTCTCAGATGCGAAAGGGAAGAGGATGGGGGATATGGCGGATGACTTTGAGGATCCGGAGAACGGACTGGATTTGAAACTGACAATTGATACGAAGGTTCAAACCATCGTAGAAAGGGAACTGGATATTGCACAGGCTACCTATAATCCCGATGGTATGATCGCCATTGCCATGAACCCAAAAAATGGAGAAATATTGGCTATGGCAAGCAGGCCGACTTTTGATCCTGCCAACTTCCGCAATGTGCCGCAGGAAATTTACAACCGAAACCTGCCAATATGGAGTACGTATGAACCAGGTTCGACCTTTAAGATCATCACTCTTGCAGCTGCACTCGAAGAGAAAAAAGTTGATTTATATAAAGATACGTTCCACGATTCCGGCCATGTAGAAGTGGCGGGTTCTACTCTGCACTGTTGGAAGAGGGGAGGGCACGGGACTCAAACTTTCCTCGAAGTGGTACAGAACTCCTGCAACCCTGGTTTTGTCGAACTGGGGGAACGGCTTGGTAAAGAAACATTATTTAAATACATCAATGATTTTGGGTTCGGCCAAAAAACAGGTATCGATCTTCAAGGGGAAGGAAAGGGAATTCTATTTAAATTAGATCGTGTCGGTCCGGTCGAACAAGCTACAACGGCTTTCGGGCAAGGTGTTGCCGTAACACCCATCCAACAGGTCGCAGCTGTCTCTGCGGCTGTAAACGGAGGGGTTTTATACCAGCCGTATATTGCCAAAGAGTTGATAGACCCAGAAACGAACGAAGTAGTTATGAGAAAGTCTCCCCAGAAAAAGAAAAGAGTGATTTCTGAAGAAACCTCCAAACAAATAAGGGAAGCTCTCGAAAGTGTAGTCGCACAAGGTACAGGCGGGAAAGCGTTTGTCGATGGTTATCGCATCGGAGGGAAAACAGGTACTGCACAAAAAGCAAAGGACGGTAAGTATTTGGAGAATAATCATATCGTTTCATTTATGGGGGTAGCCCCTGCGGATGACCCGGAGATTGTCGTCTATATAGCCGTTGATAATCCGAAAGGGACAGTTCAGTTCGGTGGAGTGGTTGCTGCACCGATTGCGGGCAGTATCATAGGGGATAGTTTGGAAGCGATGGGAGTACCGAAACGAAAGGAACAAATAGAGAAAAAAATGAATTGGGATGACATTCCGTTAATTGAGACACCTGATCTGGTTGGTTTGACGAAAAAAGAACTTCAGCAGCAGTTGGTTAATTTGAATCTGGACATAAGCGGAAGCGGAGAGAAGGTAGTAAATCAGTCACCGGATCCAGGCGTGAAAATAAAACAAGGATCGACAGTCCGAGTTTATTTGTCTGAATAAACATCAGAAAAATGTTTTTCAATCTATGTATTTCGTCTATTTAATTCTATTCAGGAAGTGATGATCTTGTTTAAGAGATTGGGAGAGTGAAGGCTGAATTTAACACAAATTTTAATTTGGATTATGTCCAGCTGGACAGATGAGTCACCTAGGGCGGTACGACCAGGGTGGCTCACGGCACATCCTAAGAAAACATGGTCTTCCACGGAACCGGGCAGCGGTGTATAACGGTGCCAAGAAATTATGAACTAAGTTAAAAGGTTGATAGCTTTCAAGTCTGTTTTTATGTAAAATATAAAAAGGTTGCTTTCTACCTGTGAGGAGTTGAAATGATGAGATTGCACACTTTGCTGGAGGTACTGCCGTTCTATAAAGTACATGGTGAAGGAAATCCAGCTATTTCAAACATCGCGAATCACCATAAGAAAGTTAAAAGTGGTGACTTATTTATCTGCATTCAAGGCCTGGAGGTAGATAGCCATACTCTCGCCCAATTTGCAGAGATGAATGGTGCAGCTGCTATTCTTGCAGAAAGGAAAGTAGATGTTAACATACCTCTAATACTTGTACCTGATACAAAAAAAGCCATGGCTGTGCTTGCCGATTATTTCTATAAACAACCTTCGCACCAATTATTGTTAGTCGGTGTGACAGGAACGAATGGCAAGACGACTACTACTCATCTTATCGACCAAGTTTTTTCAGGGAATGGAATAAAGACCGGCCTTATAGGAACCATGCATATTAAGGCAGGTGATGAGCTTGAAGTCAGTCATAATACGACGCCTGACAGTTTGACTCTGCAGCAGACATTCAGCCGCTTTTGTCAGAAAGGGATCACTTCGGCCATCATGGAAGTCTCTTCGCATGCCCTTGATCAAGGAAGGGTGCATGGCTGTGATTATGATATTGCCGTATTTACAAACTTGTCCCAGGACCACCTCGATTACCATCGTTCAATGGATGATTATCGGAATGCAAAAGGCTTATTGTTCTCTCAATTAGGAAATACTTATTTTAAAAAAACTCCTAAATATGCCATTATCAATAAAGATGATGAGGCGGCAGAGTACTTCATCAAGTCGACAGCTGCCCATGTCTTTACATATGGCCTGTCACATGAAGCTGATTTTTATGCAAAGAATTTGAAGTTGAATGCTTCAGAGTCTTCGTTTAGAATGATCAGCCCATTCGGAGAGAAGGATATGGTTCTTAGTCTGGCTGGTAAGTTCAATGTTTACAATGCATTAGCTGCGATAGCTGCTGCTTCTGCAGCAGGCATCCCCATTGAACAAACTGTTGAATGCCTGGAAAAAGCCCAGGGTGTCAGAGGGAGATTTGAATCAGTTGTCGAAGGGCAGTCCTTCTCTGTAATCATTGACTACGCCCATACGCCCGACGGTTTGAAAAACGTCTTGGAAACCATTCAATCCATTACTGACGGAAAGGTTATCGTAGTGGTCGGATGCGGTGGGGACCGCGACAAAATCAAACGACCTATAATGGCAGAAATTGCGTGTGATTTTGGTGATTTTGCCATCTTCACTTCTGATAATCCACGTACTGAAAACCCGATAGAGATTCTCAAAGATATGGAAGCGGGAGTAGTCGGCAAACAATATAAATTGATTCCGGATCGAAAAGAAGCGATAAAAGAAGCGATCTTCCTTGCCGCAGCAGGTGACGTTGTTCTTATAGCAGGGAAAGGTCATGAAACCTATCAGGTCATTGGACACGATGTATTTGATTTTGATGACCGTGACGTGGCAAAGCAAATCATAAGGGAGATATAGTCATGCTCTTTTATGAGGATGTAAAGACAATGTTTCCACATACTCGGGGAATCCAGCTTAAGGGAGTTGGATTTCATGCAGTTTCACCCTTGTACGATATACGTCTTGAAAAAGGTTTGTATGTGCCGATGGTATCCCATGATCACCTTTTTGAGAGTATAAATAATGGTGCCATCGCTTCTTTATGGGACAGCAAAGTAGAGGTACCTCGATTCGTACCCAATCATTTTCCTTTGTTCATTGTGAAAGATGTTCTATTGGCTTATGACGAACTTATCCATTTCTACAAACAAAAAAACAATCAAGAAAAGTGGGAAATTATGACGAAGTTTATATGTAATAGTGAATCAAGTTTAATTAAATCAATTGAAGCAGAAAGTTTGGAAGATCAGGACATGAAACAGAAAGGAGGGGAATGAAGTGCTTGAACAGGTTATCTTTTTTACAATCATCATGGCATTTCTGATCACTGTGCTTCTGGCACCGATCTTCATTCCCTTCTTGAGAAGACTGAAATTTGGTCAGAGCATAAGAGATGAGGGACCTCAGTCCCACCAAAAGAAAACAGGTACACCAACCATGGGCGGGATTGTATTTTTGCTGTCGATCGTTATCACAACGTTTGTTATGACTGGAAAATATTCAGAACCTGGACCGGAAACATATTTGATGCTTCTTGTTACAGTCGGTTTCGCCCTTCTTGGATTTTTGGATGATTTCATCAAGGTTGTCATGAAACGGAACCTGGGGCTGACTTCCAAACAAAAGCTGATCGGCCAAATCATCATTTCGGTTATTTTCTATCTTGTCTTTAAGCAGAATGAATTCCCTACTACTGTATCGATTCCGATGACTGACATCTCCTTTGACCTTGGATGGATGTATGTATTATTCATCATATTCTGGCTTGTTGGTTTTTCAAATGCGGTTAATTTGACTGATGGGTTGGATGGATTGGTATCAGGCACATCGGCCATTGCTTTTGGAGCACTCGCAGTTCTTGCATGGAATCAGGGTCAATATGATGTATCGATTTTCAGTGTGGCTGTTGTCGGAGCCGTACTTGGATTTTTGGTATTTAACGCACATCCAGCGAAAGTCTTCATGGGGGATACCGGTTCTCTAGCACTTGGAGGCGCGATTGCAGCGATCGCGATTTTAACAAAATTAGAAATTGTCCTGATTTTGATCGGTGGAGTTTTCGTCATTGAAACATTATCGGTTATTTTACAAGTTGCTTCTTTTAAAACGACTGGGAAACGAATCTTCAAAATGAGTCCTCTTCATCACCACTATGAGCTAGTCGGCTGGTCAGAATGGAGAGTCGTCGTTACATTTTGGACGATTGGTTTGCTTTTTGCTGTATTAGGAATCTATATCGAGGTGTGGTTATAATTGAAGAAAATAACGAAGTTCAAACACAAAAAAATTCTTGTATTAGGATTGGCGAAGAGCGGAGTCAGTGCCGCCTCATTATTACATAAGCTTGAAGCTTTTGTGACGGTGAACGATCAGAAACCGTTAGCGGAGAACCCCGAAGCACAAGGGCTTCTGCAGGAAGGAATTAAAGTGATCTGTGGAAGCCATCCGATAGAGCTGCTGGACGAAGGCTTTGAATATGTCGTGAAAAACCCAGGGATCCCTTATCATAATCCTTTAATAAAAAGAGCAGTCGAGAAAGGGATACCTGTACTTACTGAAGTAGAGCTTGCTTATTTAGTATCAGAAGCTGAAATGATTGGAATTACGGGTACAAATGGTAAAACCACTACAACCACACTGCTATATGAAATCCTTAGCGAAGACAAGAAAAATCCACTAATAGCAGGGAATATTGGTACAGTTGCATCAGAGGTGGCTCAAACAGCGGGAAGAGATGAGAAAATGGTGGTGGAATTATCTTCTTTTCAACTTATGGGGATCGACGAATTCTCTCCTCATATCGCCATCATCACCAATTTATATGATGCACATCTTGATTACCACGGTACCATCGATGAGTATTGGAAAGCGAAAGCCAATATTACAAAGAATCAAACTAAAGAAGATTATCTCATCATCAATCAGGACCAGGATCATCTTCGGACTATCGTCGATTTTACACAGGCATCAATCATTCCTTTTTCAACAATAAGGGAAGTGGAAAACGGAGCTTATATAAAGGGGGGGGCAATCTATTTTCAACAAGAATGCATCGGTCAGTTATCTGCGGTAGTACTGCCGGGAGCCCATAATCTTGAAAATATACTTTGTGCAGTCGCTGCATCGAAACTGTACGGAGTCTCAAATGATAGTATTATGCATGTACTCGGATCATTTACAGGTGTGAAACACCGCACGCAATTTGTAAAAGAATTGAATAATAGAAAGTTTTACAACGATTCAAAAGCGACTAACAGTCTAGCCACGAAAAGTGCATTGAATGCCTTTGATGGGCCAACCATTTTATTGGCAGGCGGACTGGATAGAGGGAATTCTTTCGATGATCTGATTCCCCATTTGAAAAATGTGAAAGTACTGATCACATTTGGCGAGACAGCTGACAAACTGCAACAAACCGGTCAAAAGGCAGGGATACAAACGATCGTACGTGTCGATAATGTTGAGAAGGCAGTACCGGCCGCTTATGAACATTCAGAAGAGGGAGACGTCATCCTGCTTTCACCTGCATGCGCAAGCTGGGATCAATATCGAACTTTTGAAGAACGCGGTGACATTTTTATTGAAGCGGTGCATAACCTTTAATAAGGGCTTGTCAAAGAAAAGCATCATCACGAACACATCAGGTAAGGCAATCTAAGAAACGGAACAGTATGTATTGCTTGAAGCGGCTCAAATACGTCTATTCGAGGTGTTAAGATTGCCTTTAAAAAAATCGACTCCCGATTTTATTCTTATTATGGTCACCCTGACGCTATTGGCTGTAGGGTTAATTATGGTGTACAGTGCAAGTGCTGTATGGGCGGATTACAAGTTTGATGATTCATTTTTCTTTGCGAAAAGACAATTGCTTTTTGCAGCCGTTGGTGTCTTCGCCATGTTTTTCATCATGAACGTGGAATATTGGACGTGGAAGAATTGGGCGAAAGTTCTTATCATCATTTGCTTTGTCCTGCTCGTGCTTGTGCTTATCCCAGGAATCGGAGTCCTTAGAAATGGATCCCGAAGCTGGATAGGAGTGGGGGCTTTCTCCATTCAGCCTTCAGAGTTCATGAAGCTGGCTATGATTGCATTTCTTGCAAAATATTTATCTGAAAATCAGAGATACATTACCTCATTCAGAAAAGGTATCCTGCCTTCTTTGCTGTTGGTCTTTTCAGCATTTGGAATGATCATGCTTCAGCCGGATTTAGGGACAGGCACAGTGATGGTCGGTACTTGTGTGGTGATGATATTCATTTCAGGCGCAAGAGTCATGCATTTTGCTTGGCTGGGAATAGCGGGACTCGCAGGGTTTGCAGCACTGGTACTGTCGGCCCCCTATAGGATAAAGCGTATTACTTCTTTCCTGGATCCTTGGGAAGATCCGTTGAATAGCGGGTTTCAAATCATTCAATCACTGTATGCAATCGGCCCGGGGGGGCTGTTTGGATTGGGGCTGGGCGAGAGCAGACAAAAATTCTTTTATTTGCCTGAACCTCAGAATGATTTTATTTTTGCTATTTTGGCAGAGGAGCTTGGTTTTATCGGTGGTACTTTTGTCCTCCTTTTATTTTCATTGATATTGTGGAGGGGAATAAGGATTGCGCTAGGTGCACCTGATTTATTCGGGAGTTTCCTGGCAGTAGGGATTGTTTCGATGATCGCGATTCAAGTCATGATCAATGTCGGTGTCGTAACGGGCTTGATGCCGGTAACGGGTATTACGCTTCCGTTCCTGAGCTACGGTGGATCTTCACTGACCCTCATGCTGATGGCAGTGGGAGTTCTATTGAACATAAGCCGTTATTCAAGAAATTAATCAAAAAAAGATTGGCTTTTTCTTCATTCAGTAAACAATCCTGTCCAAGATACAGAATAGGGCTGTAAGGTTGACTGGTTGAATTCGAAGTCAATCTTTTTTTCTGTCTTTTTTAGTTTTTACTCCTTGGCAGGTTACCGATTTATCCCATTTTTATCTGTTCGGGCTGTTGATTGGAGGGCAAGATGAAGAATCCTGGCAGAATAGTGAAACGGCTTTGTTCAGATGAGGTAAAAAAAAGCACTAATACCCAAATTTCGATGAAATAACAATAGGATATTTGAAGGTTAGATGTTACAATTAATTACATAAATGCAACGGGTGAAAGTGATTTGGTTTTCAATATAATAGGAGGTTATATTACTTTTATTAAGCAAAACTTTTACAATTCAATGACATCCTTTCATAACATGGAAATGGTGTTTAAAATAGAGGAGAAGAGTGAAATATACAAAAGGTTGTTCTCTTTTCAATTCCATTCCGTGGAGTGTACATAACGATCAATTGAGATCTGCATTGCTATGCAGTCAAGGAGTCTAAATTGACCTTTCTGAATGATAACCGTTCAATTCTCTTTTACAGCGATTGCCTTCATGAGGACAAAGAAGGTAACTCATATTTAAGAGTACTCTCATTTTAAGGCGTGACAGACATGCCCATAAATACGAAATGAAATTGAGGAAAACGTAATGAGAAAAGAAAATGTTGTGTCCATTGAAGAAAGAATTCCCAAGCTCAAACAGCATAGAAAAAAGAAGGCAAACAGAAGGCTGTTATTCTTGCTGACACTGTTTCTCATCATGATCTTGTCGGTTATTTATTTCCAGTCGCCTCTCAGTCATGTGAAGGCCATCAAGGTAAAGGGGAATGAGCTTGTCTCAAGTGAAACCATTCTTTCAAAAAGTAAACTTGAACCGGGAATGAATGTCTGGAGCGTTAATAGAAATGAAACTGCACAACGATTAAAGAAACTTCCCGAGGTGGAGAATGCAAAGGTGAGATTGTCGTTTCCCAATTCCTTTGTGATTGAAGTGGATGAATTGGGGAAAAAAGCTTACCTTCTTAAGGATAATAAATTTCTTATCATATTGGAAAACGGTAAGGTGCTTGATAAGGGGACCGAAGCCATTCCTGTTGATGCCCCTCTTTTAAGAGGATTCAAAGAGGATGAGACACTGAAGAAAATGATTTCTGAATTAGGTGAACTTCCCAAGGAGGTTCAGCACCTGATATCCGAGATTAACCTGGACCCTAAGAAAACGGATCAATATCATCTGACTTTATTTATGAATGACGGCTATGAGGTAAGTGCAACAATCAGGACATTTTCAGAGAAAATGGAGCATTACCCATCAATCGTCAGTCAATTGGACCCTTCGAAAAAAGGTATCATTGATCTGGAGGTAGGCTCTTATTTCAGGGCATATGAAGCAGAAGGGCAAGATGAAGGAGATGACGGGGATGAAAGTGAAAGGTAAACAAGTTGTCCTCTCACTCGTAAGCCTTGTGCTCGGTTTCATCCTTGCTTTTTCATACAGTCTTGCCAATTCAGAAGAATCAGGACTGGGAAATCGAAGTAATGGTCAATGGAAACAGGAAGAAGAGTTGAGAGATCAAATACTGGAGCAGCAGCAAAAGAATAATAATCTGCAGGAACAGCTCTATGAGAAACAAGAAAAAGTAGTCGACATTGAAAAAGAATTCTCAAAAGAGAAGCAGATCTATTTTAATCTTGCTGAGGAAGCGGAAAAATACCGCATGTATTTAGGGAAAACCAAGGTCAAAGGTCCGGGAGTGAAAGTAAAGCTTTCAGATGCCGACTATAAACCGAATGAAGATAACGCAAACAATTATATTGTTCATGAACACCATATTTTCAAGGTAATCAATGAATTGTATATTGCCGGAGCTTCTGCCGTTTCCATAAATGGGCAGAGGCTGAAACATGATTCTTATGTACTGTGTCATGGGCCGGTCATACAAATCGACGGAATTGAATACCCGGCTCCATTTGAAATTACAGCTATCGGGGATCCGGAAGTACTCTCTTCTGCCATGAACATAACAGGTGGGGTTAAAGATCAATTGGTGAATGATAATATCGAATTCTCCCTCGAAAAGAAAACGGATATTGTTTTAGAACCGCTGATCGGTGAGTCATAAAGTTTGCACTCCAATAAAAGGAAAGTGATTGGAAAGCAAGGTGAAAGGGAATGGACAACAAGCTTAAAGCGAGTTTTACGGTTATCACTATTATCATTGGTTTCATGATTGCGATTCAATTCCAGACAGTCAAGGAACCTGTTGTCCGTGATACGAGAGACATTTGGGAACTAAGAGATGCCCTTCTTAAAGAGAAAGAATTGAATTCAAGTCTGCTTGATGAAATGAGAGCAGTAGAAGAAAAGCTTGAAACATATGAATCAGAGAGAAAGGAAAGTCCCGAGCAGGCACTGAAACAAACATTAGAGGAACTGAAGACGGAAGCGGGTTTGACCGAGAAAAAAGGAACCGGTCTGATTCTTACGGTCGAACCGGCGATGGAAGAGATATTGCTTGGTGAAAAAGTACATAGTGTATCCCCGCAGCTCCTCGAAAGGATGGTCAATGAATTAAACCAATATGATGCCATGGACATCTCGATTGATGGTCGTCGTTTGATCAATACCTCGGTTATCCGGGATATTAATGGAGAAACAAATGTAGATGGATATTCCATCACCAAGATTCCGTTCGAGGTAAGAGTATTGACGAAGGATCTTGAAACGGCCAAAAAATTGTACAATCGAATGCAGGTATCACAATCCGTAGAGGATTTCTTTATCGATAATCTCAGGGTATCCATTTCAAAACCGATGGAAGAGGTTGTTCTGCCATCATATGATGATACAATCCGTGTCCGCTATATGGAACCTGTCAGTGAAAGAGGAGGTAACGGATAATATGTGGCTTCCCGTTTTAGGGTTGCTAGTAGGGGTCTTCCTGGGCCTTCTTACTGATATTAGAATTCCAGATGAATACTCGAATTATTTATCGATTGCAGTTCTGGCAGCCCTGGATACGCTGTTTGGCGGAATCCGTGCTCACCTCCAAAATATTTACGATGATAAAGTCTTTGTTTCGGGATTCTTTTTTAATATTTTACTAGCAGCAAGTTTAGCTTTTCTAGGTGTCCATCTTGGTGTAGACTTATATTTGGCAGCTGTCTTTGCTTTTGGAGTGAGGTTATTCCAAAACATAGCAGTGATAAGAAGGATACTTATAAGCAATTGGACAAGTAATCAAGAAAAAAGAGAAAAAAATTAGAATTTTAAAAGGAAATCGTTTTTGTTACGACGAATATCTTAATAAGATATACTTAGAATTGAGACTATCTAGGATTGTTGTTCTCATTAACATTCTTTAAGGAGGTGCCATAGAGTGAACAGCAATGAAATTTACGTTAGCCTAGACATCGGTACGTCCACAGTGAAAGTGATCATTGGTGAAATGTCAAATGATTCCTTGAACATTATCGGTGTAGGGAATGTAGAATCAGAAGGAATCAGAAAGGGTTCCATTGTAGATATAGACGAAACTGTTCATACGATTAAGAAGGCAGTGGAGCAAGCGGAAAGAATGGTCGGTTTATCCATAAACCAGGTTATCGTTGGTATAACAGGAAACCATGTTTCACTTCAAAATTGTCACGGTGTAGTCGCCGTTTCAAGCGAAAATCGCGAAATTGGGGATGAAGACGTTCTGAGGGTGATGGATGCAGCACAAGTTGTCTCTATCCCGCCTGAAAGAGAAATCATCAATGTGATCCCCAGACAGTTCATTGTTGACGGTCTGGATGAAATAACAGACCCGAGAGGGATGATAGGGGTCCGCCTTGAAATGGAAGGCACCATTATTACAGGATCTAAGACGATATTACATAATACTTTGCGTTGTGTTGAAAAAGCAGGACTCGAAATTGTGGATATTGTATTGCAGCCGCTGGCAGCCGGATCTGTCGCATTGTCAAAAGACGAGAAGAATCTCGGTGCTGCTTTAATCGACATCGGCGGAGGCTCAACGACCATCGCCGTTTTCGAACAAGGTCATTTAAGAGCGACTACAGTCCTGCCAGTAGGTGGAGAGCATATAACAAAGGATTTATCCATCGGCCTAAGAACTTCTACAGAGGATGCCGAAAAGATAAAAACCAAATATGGACATGCTTATTACGATCATGCTTCCGAAGATGAAGTGTTCAGTGTTCCGATCATCGGCAGTGATCAACACCAACAATTTAATCAATTAGAAATTTCTGATATCATAGAAGCAAGGCTGGAGGAAATCCTGGATCTCATCAGTCATGAGCTTAAGAGAATGGGAATTAGAGACCTGCCAGGCGGATATGTATTGACAGGTGGTGTAGTGAACCTTCCAGGTGTGTTAGAATTAGCACAAATTGTTTTTCAGAATAGGGTCCGGGTAGCCATTCCGGATTATATTGGAGTCAGGGAACCACAATATACCACTGCAGTCGGTTTGATAAAGTATTCTCAAAAGAATGCAAGATTACAAGGTAAAAACGTTAGTGCTGAACCTGTCCCGGTCGATACAGCTGAAAAAAGACAGTCAAAACAAACGAATAAGAAACCAAAGCCGGCAAAAGCAGCAGAAGAGACGCATGAAGATGATAAGGCGATGACAAAAGTGAAAAAGTTCTTTGGATACTTCTTTGAATAAATAAGGAATCCATTGATTCGACGAGTTAGGAGGATTTGTCATGTTGGAGTTTGATACAAATTTAGATTCATTAGCGACAATAAAAGTTATCGGTGTCGGTGGTGGAGGAAACAACGCTGTCAATCGGATGATCGAGCACGGTGTCCAGGGTGTTGAATTCATCGCCGTTAATACAGACGCACAAGCTCTTAATCTCTCAAAAGCAGAGATAAAGATGCAAATCGGCGGGAAACTGACAAGAGGACTTGGCGCAGGTGCCAATCCTGAAGTTGGTAAAAAAGCTGCAGAAGAAAGCAAAGAACAAATCGAAGAAGCTTTAAGAGGAGCAGATATGGTCTTCGTAACCGCTGGTATGGGCGGCGGAACAGGCACTGGAGCGGCCCCTGTCATCGCTCAGATTGCCCGTGAAATAGGAGCATTGACTGTTGGTGTGGTGACACGTCCATTTACATTTGAAGGACGCAAGCGTTCAAATCAGGCAAGCGGCGGTATTGCTGCAATGAAAGAAGGGGTAGATACTCTTATCGTTATCCCTAACGATCGACTGCTTGAAATCGTTGACAAGAGCACTCCGATGCTTGAAGCCTTCAGGGAAGCGGATAACGTACTCAGACAAGGTGTACAAGGCATCTCAGACTTAATCGCAACACCTGGTTTAATCAACCTTGACTTTGCAGATGTCAAAACCATTATGTCCAACAAAGGCTCCGCTTTAATGGGAATAGGTGCAGCATCAGGTGAAAATCGCGCAGCAGAAGCTGCCAAGAAAGCTGTTTCAAGTCCATTACTTGAAACATCAATTGATGGGGCACAGGGTGTCTTGATGAACATTACTGGTGGTACAAGCCTTAGTTTGTATGAAGTTCAGGAAGCCGCAGATATTGTTGCTTCAGCTTCAGACCAGGATGTAAACATGATTTTCGGATCAGTCATCAATGAAGACCTAAAAGACGATATCGTAGTTACTGTTATTGCAACAGGCTTTAACGAAGAAGTCATTCAGCCTCCAAAGCAGACCCGTCCTACATTTGGCGGTGTCAAGCCCAACCCTGCACCGACCCAGCAGCAGGTTAAACGTGAACAGAAACGTGAAGAACCGCAGCAGCAGGAACCTGTACGCTCTTCATCCAACAACCAGGGGGCAGAAGATACATTGGATATCCCAACCTTCCTGCGTAACCGTAACCGCAGAAGATAATATGGGTTAGTTACATTTGCGTTTAACTAATCTCTTGCGTGTTCGATCAGATTTAAATTATTTCACAAAAAAGACCCCTTTATCGGGGTCTTTTTTGTATTGATTTTACTGTATATCGCAAGTAGGTATGCTGTCTGATTAAATGGATCCAGAGTAAAAGATTCACCTTTTTAGACTCTAAAATATTTGTGACATATTTCGTTCATATCTTCTAAAAGTTTTCTTCGATGGCATACATAAAGTGACAAACTTTTAGAGGGTATGTACGATATACTTCGTATAAGTCATACAGTTTTCAACTATAACAGTACACAAACTAGGTGAAGTTTAAAAAGGAGGGGAGCGATTGGCCTTATATTTAGATGTCATCTGGTTGTTGAATGTATGTGTGGATTTTATATTGCTATGGCTGACAGGATTGATCCTCAAGAGACGATTGGTTCTTTGGAGAATAGCAATAGGAAGTTTGATTGGTTCTGCCATTATAATTCTTTCCTTTTCTCCTTTTGCCTATATAGTTGGAAATCCGTTAATTAAACTGCTGTTTTCATTGGTCATGGTCTATTCGGCTTTTGGGTATAAAAGGTTACGATACTACCTTACAAATCTTCTAATGTTTTATTTTGTCACCTTTTTAACAGGGGGCATCCTCATAGGTGCTCATTACTTCCTTACGTTTGATCCCGGGGCGGAAACAACTGTACTATTGGCAAGTATCAAGGGATTTGGAGATCCCATCAGCTGGGTATTTGTCATGCTGGCATTACCTATTGCATGGTACTTTTCCAAAGGACGGATGGATAGCGTGGAATACGTGAAAATCCAATATGATCAACTTGTTGAAGTAGTCATTAAGATTGGAGAATTTGAATTTCATGTTAAAGGCCTTGTGGACAGCGGAAACCAGCTTCAGGATCCTATATCAAAGGTTCCTGTAATGGTTGTATCCATTTCATCTTTGCAAGATACAATTCCTGATGTGGTGAAAATTTTATGTGAAGAAGCTGATGAAATCTTCTCAGGGAAAAAAAACCTCGAGCCAGAGTGGTCAGACAGATTAAGAATCGTACCTGCCAAGTCAGTTGGCAGGAAAAGTCAGCTGTTGGCTGCGATCAAGCCAGATTCCATTACATTAAAAGACCAAGAATCCTCCTGGTCTTCCGACGGGTTGATCGTTTTCAGACAGGAGCCTCTTTCGGCTGATGACAGCTTCGAAGCAATCGTTCATCCCAGAATGGCTTCAGGGAAACCGGTGCAGAATGTTTCATAGTTCAATTACTACTACTATACTCACATTCTTAAGAAATAGAAGGGGGAGCAACGGTGAAAAAATTAAAAATGAAGTTTTTATATTTATGGTATAAATTATTAATCAAACTTGGAATCAAGACGGATGAAATTTATTACATAGGAGGCAGTGAAGCACTCCCTCCTCCCCTGACCAAAGAAGAGGAAGAAGTACTTCTTAACAAACTGCCAAAAGGAGATAAAGCAGCACGTTCACTTCTTATAGAACGAAACCTTAGGCTGGTCGTATATATCGCAAGGAAATTCGAGAACACGGGTATCAACATTGAAGACCTCATCAGTATCGGTACAATTGGCTTAATCAAAGCGGTTAACACCTTCAATCCAGAGAAGAAGATCAAATTGGCCACTTATGCTTCAAGGTGTATAGAAAATGAAATCCTTATGTATCTTAGAAGAAACAACAAAATTCGCTCTGAAGTTTCATTTGATGAACCATTGAATATAGACTGGGATGGAAATGAATTGCTGCTTTCAGATGTTCTTGGAACGGATGAAGACATCATTACGAAAGATTTGGAGGCGACCGTGGATAAAAAGTTGTTATTCAACGCTCTTCACCAGCTTTCAGAGCGAGAGAAACAAATTATGGAGCTGAGATTCGGTCTGATGGGCGAAGAAGAGAAGACTCAAAAAGATGTCGCGGATATGCTGGGGATCTCCCAATCCTATATCTCGAGGCTGGAAAAAAGGATCATTAAAAGACTAAAGAAAGAATTTAATAAAATGGTGTAAATAACATGCTGATCTTTTTATAAAAAGATCAGCGTGTTTTTTTATATTAACAAAAAAATTTCAGTGATTTTTTCTAGATTTTGTAAGGGGTTGGCCGGAACTCAACCATAAATCGACAGAAAGAAATGCATATTTTTCCTCCTCAAGGAAATAATGAATTTTGTACAACAGCTCCTGCAAGGAGGGGAAAGAATGACACGTAATAAAGTAGAGATTTGTGGTGTAGATACTTCCAAATTACCAGTGTTGAAGAATGATGAAATGAGAGTATTGTTCAAACAAATGCAAGCAGGCGACATATCCGCAAGAGAGAAGCTTGTTAATGGAAATTTACGCCTCGTACTAAGTGTAATTCAACGCTTTAACAACCGTGGTGAGTATGTTGATGACTTGTTTCAAGTCGGGTGTATCGGATTAATGAAATCGATTGACAACTTTGACTTGGGTCAAAATGTGCGATTCTCCACCTATGCAGTACCTATGATCATTGGAGAGATACGCCGTTACTTGCGTGACAACAACCCCATTCGCGTATCGCGCTCTTTGCGTGACATTGCTTATAAAGCTTTACAAGTAAGAGAAAAGCTGATGGGCGAAACCTCCAAGGAACCGACTGCTGAAGAAATTGCAAAGGTACTGGATGTCCCGCATGAAGAGATTGTTTTTGCCTTGGATGCGATCCAGGATCCGGTTTCTTTGTTCGAGCCTATTTATAACGATGGCGGGGATCCTATTTTCGTTATGGATCAGCTTAGCGATGAACGTAACCGCGACTTCCATTGGATCGAAGAGATTGCGTTACAAGAAGGAATGAGAAGATTGAATGACAGGGAAAAGCTGATTATAAGCAAACGCTTTTTCCAAGGGAAGACACAAATGGAAGTTGCTGACGAAATAGGGATTTCACAAGCTCAAGTATCCAGATTAGAAAAAGCAGCCATAAAACAAATGAATAAAAACATTCAGTAAGTGAAAAGGGCGTAAGAAGAAAAAATTCTTCCCCTATATCGAGCAGAAAGGCAGATCCTTAAATCCAGGGTCTGCCTTTCTTATTGCTGCATATAATATAGTATTATGCAAAAAATGCTGCCTAATAAAAAGCCTGAGGGCAAGCGTGCAGGAGGGATTCTTGTGGTTCGTATTTCTGAGTTTCAAATAAAAGATGTCGTCAACATTTCGGATGGAAAGAAGTTAGGGAATATCGGGGATATTGAAATCAATCTTGATACGGGCAGGATTGAAGCCATCGTCATCGGTGGAGGCGGTAAGTTATTGGGGTTCTTTGGAAAAGATGAGGATATTGTCATACCATGGAAAAGCATCGTGAAAATCGGTGAAGATGTCATACTGGTTCGACATAAAGATAGTCATTTTATACAAGGGCAGCTCGAAGAACCTAAAGAATCTTCTTGATAAATGACGAATATTCAGTTTCTGTGGTACACTTATAGAAAACGAAGGAGATTCAATTGTGTCTATTGAGCCTTTTTATAGAGAATCTGAATCATATTATTCAATTAAGAATTGGACTGAAGAATTCCCTGGTTTGACAGCAGGTTTTACTACAAGGAACGGTGGAGAAAGTAACGGCTGCTTTGATTCTCTGAATATGGGGCTGCATGTTGGCGATAAGCAGGCAAATGTGATCAAGAACCGTGCGGAAATTGCCGATTTGCTGCAGCTCCCGCTGGATAATTGGGTAGCAGCAGAACAGACTCATGGCAGCCGGATCCATAAAGTTACTCCTTCAGATAAAGGAATGGGCAGTACGTCTTACTCTACAAGTATTAAAGATACGGATGGATTTCTTACCGCTCACAAGAATCTGTTGTTGACAATGTGCTATGCAGACTGTGTCCCCCTGTATTTCCTTGATAGAAAGAATGGCCTAATGGGAGTCGCTCATGCGGGTTGGAAGGGAACAGTAGATGAAATTGGTCCGGCAATGCTGACGAAATTCCAGGGCGAAGGTTCAAGTATATCGGATATTGACGTGGTGATTGGACCTTCCATTTGTAAAGATTGTTATGTAGTGGATGACAGAGTGATGAAACGAGTAAAAAAAGTACTAGAAGATGGGAACGACATGCCCTATAATTTAAAAGAAGAAGGTCAATATCATTTGGATTTAAAGAAAGTGAATAAACTTCTTTTGCTTCAACGGGGATTAAATGATAGACAAATCCATACTTCTGGTTATTGTTCTTCATGCAGCAGCGAATTTTTCTCTTACCGAAGAGATGAAGGGAAAACAGGGAGAATGATGAGTTTCATTGGCTGGA
>NZ_JABMCR010000599.1 GCF_013179555.1 Bacillus haikouensis | reverse complement strand
TTTTGATGAAGCAAATAGGAACCATAGCCATCTCCACACCCCAGGTCCCCCACGTTCATGCCTTTTTCGACAGATTTAAGAAAAAAAGGGATGATGGCCTTTCTGCTTCCGGTTGACCACATTTCCACACTTCTTGAGTGCCAATTATCTGCATTTGTATCCCAGCGCGATTTTGCATTCGTATGCCATTCAGATCTACTCATATTACACCTCTATAAATTCATTCTCTTTTCTCTATTCTTATTATAATTGAAAAATCCTTCTTTTTACCTGCTGAATTTCAGCTTCTGCTTGAGCTTTCCTTATTAAGAATGTTTTTTCTGACAATACTACTAGTAAGAAATGATGAACAGGAGTGAAAAATGATGGAGGAAATCACAAAGGTCCAGCGAAATTATCATGGAGATATTATTAGTTTCCAAACTTCAGGAGGCAGGATCATTTCTTACCGAAAAGCGGTACTGGAAGCTTCAGAGGGACTGATCCAGGGTGTCGATCTTTACGAAAATGAATGGGGGGAATACGAAATTTCCTCATCGGATGTCATGGATAAAGGCTTCGAGGGGTATCCTACCATCTTCTGAATTTTGGAAAGGGCATATGAATAAAGGGCTGTACCGAGACGGTCAGCCCTGATTATCATTCATTTCGATTTTGAACATCTCTAAGATCTTCAAGCCTTTTCTCTTCTTCTTCAAAAAACTGTACGAGGTCTCCTATCCGGTCGATGGAATCCCAACT
>NZ_JABMCR010000598.1 GCF_013179555.1 Bacillus haikouensis | reverse complement strand
TATATGCTGAAGCAATGAGTCAATCTCTTCCAATTATTTACACTAGAGGTCAAGGGTTCGACGGCCAGTTTAAAAATGGAGAAGTTGGATATAGTGTTGACTGTTTTGATGAGTATGAAATTAAAAATAATATAATTAAAATAATCGATAATTACAAAGATATTTCACTTAGAAATATAAAATTATGCGAAAAGTTTGACTGGAACCAAATAACTAGACAATATAATAGGGTTTATATTGAATAATATTTGAATTTCCCCTCAACTTTGTAAGGTGAGTGATTCTATGAAAATAATGCTTATTACTACTCTTTACCCTGGGTATGTAGGACAATCAAGAAAAGAGATATCATATGCATTACACTATTTTGTTAAAGATTGGGTGGAGAGTGGTTATGAGGTAAGAGTAATTAAAATTAGCCCTAGGTATCCAAAAATATTTAATTTTTCAGGTAAGAACAAGATCCATAGTTCAGTGGAGAATTTTCAATTAGAGGGTGTTAATATTTCTAGGATAGATATTAATAAGATTCCTAAGATTGACTATTTAAATGCTGACATTAATCAATCATTTGAAAAGATAAATAGGATTATAAAAAAAGAGTATATGCCTGATGTAATAGTTTCCCATATGATAAATCCGAATATATACATTGCAAATAAAATTAAGGATGAGCATAATATACCAGTAATATTAACATTACATCAAACAGATTTAAAAAACTTAAATAATTATCCAAAGAG
>NZ_JABMCR010000597.1 GCF_013179555.1 Bacillus haikouensis | reverse complement strand
AGCAACTCAAATCATCCGGCATATTTTCGAAAATACACCGTACAGCGATTACGTTATTGAAGAGGTTGCCGATACGAATACTCCGGCAATGAATTTATATAAAAAATTGGGTTTTGAGGAGTATAAAAGGAGGGCTATTCCGCAAAAGGCAGCGCAAAAAAATGGAATCAATTATCTTTTGTCTTTGAAATATGTAAAAAAACAAGGGTGATTTTCCGCTAGAAGGATTAAGCAAAAAGGAGGGTAAATTCTTGCCTAGAACAAAAGAACAATATGAAGCACTGAGAACGGCAACTAGAAACAAAATTCATTCAGCTGCAATAAAACTATTTGCAAAAAAAGGGTTTGCTGCCACTAGTGTACAGGATATTGCAGACACTGCAAGCATCAGTACAGGACTCTTGTACCGTCATTACAAAACCAAAGATGAATTGTTTAATGAACTCGTTTCATATGCCGCAGCCGGATTAGAAAAAATCGTTGAAAGGTTTAAAAACGATACGTCTCCTGCAGAAATGATCCGTCATTTTACATTGGAAATATTGAATGATCTTAGGAAAGATGATGAATTTGCAAATTTTCTTATGATTATGAACCAGTCTTCCACAATGGTCGATCCTTCCCCTGAAGTTCAATATCTGAATAAACAAAGTGAAAAAATGTTTAAACAAACTGCTCAATTAATCGAAAAAGGGCAGGAGCTTGGTCAATTTAAAGAAGGAAGTCCAATAGAAATGGCATTTTATTATTTTGCTTCCATTCAT
>NZ_JABMCR010000596.1 GCF_013179555.1 Bacillus haikouensis | reverse complement strand
TTGGTTGCGGGGGCAGGATTTGAACCTGCGGCCTTCAGGTTATGAGCCTGACGAGCTACCGGGCTGCTCCACCCCGCGTTGATTATTTTTATTATAGCATAAAGGCCGCATTTGCGGCCTTTTGGTTTGGGCTTTTGCCCGATTTGTGATTGAGAAGATTTTGTGTTGCGTTTTGCAGACCTGGCAGCGACCTACTCTCCCGCGTCTTGAGACGAAGTACCATTGGCGCTGGGGCGTTTCACGGCCGTGTTCGGAATGGGAACGGGTGCGGCCGCCCCGCGATAACCACCAGGTCGGCAAAACGCAACATATGTTCATGCGGTAGCATGAACATATGTTGCTCTTTTCTGGATTGGCATGCCTTATCCCGTTTGCTTGCCGCTCACGGGGGACGCCAATCGGCCATACGGACACCTCATGTATGAGGGACCATGTGACCAAAGCAACCTAGTTCATGTTTTCACATGGAAACTGTTGTTTCGAGAAGCTGGAGAGCCGAAGCTCTATTTAATTTACACGTCTTTTCTTGACCTGTCCGTATTCTACCTTTGCTCGACAGCGAGCGAGGCAGCCATACAGACCAGAGGTCGTCGCGCCTTGTGGCGGGGCCCGTCCGGAGCCCATCGGGCGTCAGGACAGAAGAATAATGCTCATCTTCGATGAGCATGAACAATGGGAACGAAGAAGTCGATCGAGCTATTAGTAACGGTAAGCTTCACACATTGCTGTGCTTCCACACCCGTCCTATCAACGTGGTCGTCTTCCACG
>NZ_JABMCR010000595.1 GCF_013179555.1 Bacillus haikouensis | reverse complement strand
GCTTTTTCCTTTAGGGTGCTTAGGTCTTTTTTAATTCGGTTCAATCGTTCCAGACTTTGTTCATCTTTTTCTTTTGTCAACGCTGCCTCTTCGATCTCGAGCTGCATCACTTTACGAGTCACCTCATCGAGTTCAGAAGGCATCGAATCAATTTCCGTCCTGATCATTGCACACGCTTCATCCACAAGGTCAATGGCTTTGTCCGGAAGAAACCGGTCGGAAATGTACCGGTCAGAAAGTCTTGCTGCTGCTACAATTGCCCGATCATGAATGTTGACACCATGATGAATTTCAAATCGTTCCTTCAATCCTCTTAAAATGGATACGGTATCTTCCACATTTGGTTCCTGTACCAGCACCTGTTGAAAGCGGCGTTCCAATGCAGGGTCTTTTTCTATATATTTACGGTATTCATTCAGCGTCGTCGCACCTATACAGTGAAGTTCCCCCCTTGCAAGCATCGGTTTAAGTATGTTCCCTGCATCCATAGCCCCTTCAGTTTTCCCAGCTCCGACTATCGTGTGCAGCTCATCAATAAACAGAAGGATTTTCCCCTCGCTCTTTTTCACCTCAGCAAGGACGGCCTTTAATCTTTCTTCGAATTCCCCGCGGAACTTTGCACCTGCCACCAGGGAACTCATGTCCAGTTCAAAAATGGTCTTGTTTTTCAAACCTTCCGGGACATCCTTCCGTACGATCCTCTGGGCAAGTCCTTCTATTATTGCTGTTTTCCCAACTCCGGGTTCCCCTATCAAGACTGGGTTATTCTTTG
>NZ_JABMCR010000594.1 GCF_013179555.1 Bacillus haikouensis | reverse complement strand
ATGCTGGATTGATGTTGCCTGACCGCGCATCACCGGATGATATCTCGAGAAGCTGGTCTTAATGGTATGGCTTCGAGGTGCACCGGCGTGCCCTCAAAGAAGACCGTACCGACACGTCGATGTCATCGTTGGTGTTGCGGTTGTAAAAGGTAACCGTAACCGTTGTTCCTCTCTTTATCGTTAGGGATGGAATGGCATTCGCGGCAGATTGAGTTTTGCCCGGATGGCCCGATTTGGCACCCCTTTGAGCGTAAGCGAGAAGGAAAGGTTCTGCCAAATCCAACAGATGATGAGCATAGACAATGAGAACGAAGAAGTGAATTAAGGGCATTTGGTGGATGCCTTGGCATGCACAGGCGAAGAAGGACGTGATACGCTGCGAAAAGCTGTGGGGAGCTGCGAATAAGCTTTGATCCATGGATCTCCGAATGGGGCAACCCACCTTAGATATCTAGAAAATCTGTTTTGCCGAACACTTAAATATGTCTTTTGATCGGTTTGTAAGGGACTTCCCATACAGACCGATAGGTCGTCGCCAACAGTTTGGCGCGCCGTCCGCAGCGCAGCGATCGTTAGATCGCGACAGCGTGAGGACAAAAGACACCCGGTCTGTCCGGGTGGAAGGGTTCGGCGAAAGAGGTTTCTAGATATCGCAATAAGGTATCTACACCTGAATACATAGGGTGTAAGAAGCGAACGCAGGGAACTGAAACATCTAAGTACCTGCAGGAAAGGACATCAACCGAGACTCCGCAAGTAGTGGCGAGCGAACGCGGACCAGGCCAGTG
>NZ_JABMCR010000593.1 GCF_013179555.1 Bacillus haikouensis | reverse complement strand
ACATGTGGAGCTGACTGATACTAATCGATCGAGGACTTAACCAAACGAAAAAGCGGAGGCGGCTCGTTCAGAGACGACAAGCATTTTCGGGGCAAGCAGAGGAGGGTGTACTTCCCTCAGCTGATTGATTCGGAAATGACCTCGAGTCTCTAGCCGCCGGAGCTGGATTAATACGATACCGGTATACTTGATATCAATTCTTTATCTAGTTTTCAGGGAATAAATTTTTTCAAATTTACCCTTGAAATTCATTGAAAATATTATATAATAATATTTGTCATTGTAAGCAATATTGTCTGGTGACTATGGCGAAGAGGTCACACCCGTTCCCATGCCGAACACGGAAGTTAAGCTCTTCAGCGCCGATGGTAGTTGGGGGCTCTCCCCCTGTGAGAGTAGGACGTCGCCAGGCTAAAATCATTCCGCAGTAGCTCAGTGGTAGAGCTATCGGCTGTTAACCGATCGGTCGCAAGTTCGAATCTTGCCTGCGGAGCCATTGCTTCCATAGCTCAGCAGGTAGAGTGCTTCCATGGTAAGGAAGAGGTCACCGGTTCGAGCCCGGTTGGAAGCTTTTATTTTTTATAGACAGACTGGCCCATTGGTCAAGCGGTTAAGACACCGCCCTTTCACGGCGGTAACACGGGTTCGAATCCCGTATGGGTCACCACCTTTTTCGCTGATGCGAAAATCACTTGCACTTACATACCGGAGGATTAGCTCAGCTGGGAGAGCATCTGCCTTACAAGCAGAGGGTCGGCGGTTCGATCCCGTCATCCTCCACCATAGATTT
>NZ_JABMCR010000592.1 GCF_013179555.1 Bacillus haikouensis | reverse complement strand
GTTCCCCCATTCGGAAATCTCCGGATCAAAGCTCACTTACAGCTCCCCGAAGCATATCGGTGTTAGTCCCGTCCTTCGTCGGCTCCTAGTGCCAAGGCATCCACCGTGCGCCCTTCATAACTTAACCTAAATTTTGCTTTATCAGCTTCGAATCTCTTCGTCAGCTCAGTCGTTCACATCCTCACGCACGCAAAAGTGCGCTCCGGTGTTCTCTCCTTCGCTTCCTCGACCTTCTCGCTGCTAAATCAAAATTTGATTCACTTACTTACTAAGTTAGGATTAAACCTAAAATGGCGATACTCGGTAATTTCTTGACTATCAATTACTCTTTATCTAGTTTTCAAGGAACAAATTCCATCTCGAAAGAGATGAGTTGGTTATTTTACTCCGCTTCGCTTCGTAAAAAACCTAAGTGGAGCCTAGCGGGATCGAACCGCTGACCTCCTGCGTGCAAAGCAGGCGCTCTCCCAGCTGAGCTAAGGCCCCGTATGAATGAATATGGTGGGCCTAAGTGGACTCGAACCACCGACCTCACGCTTATCAGGCGTGCGCTCTAACCAGCTGAGCTATAGGCCCCTACTCATAAAAAGGATGATAAGCAATGCTTATCATAAGTGTATTGAATTTAATGGATTGAACCATCAAAACTGAACAAAACTTCGACTGTCAAACGTTTCATATATATTCCTTAGAAAGGAGGTGATCCAGCCGCACCTTCCGATACGGCTACCTTGTTACGACTTCACCCCAATCATCTGTCCCACCTTAGGCGGCTGGCTCCAAAAGGTTACCTCACCGACTTCGGGT
>NZ_JABMCR010000591.1 GCF_013179555.1 Bacillus haikouensis | reverse complement strand
GGGGAGAGTAGCTTATTAGAAAAGCGGAAGGGCTTTGCTCAGAGGCGGGTGGCATAAGACGAATCGTCCTGGAAGGCGCACTTTGCCTTCTTGGTCGGTTTGGCTTATGTCATGTGCCTCTAAGCCCGGCAGCTAGACAAGTGAGACCCTGCAGGATTGCCGAGGAAGCTCACGAGCTACCCGAGGAAAGCAAATTCTTGCACGGAAATGATTAGCGGTATTAAGAGCATACACTGAAACTGTTCTTCTTTATGTCGTGGTTTATTCGTTTTGTTCCAGCCTGGTTTGTATTTCTGATTCTGTCCTGTACAAGCCTCATCCTACCTAATGCATAACCAGCATGGATAATCAGGAATATCATCCAACAATAATGCCAGTTATCATTCACCTCCAATCGTTTATATTTTTTACCATGCCATCATAATTCTGATAGAAAGAACATGGTCATGATGCAGTATGGTCTAGTAAAATATGAAGTTCAAACAAGAACGGAAAGATATTACTTGAAAATGGTCCGTTTTGAGTATATCCTTTTAAAGTATCGACATTCCATATCCACTTCCACATGATGTTTGAGTTCAGAGTAAAGGTGAATGCATCGTTACGACTGAGCGTACTCCAAATGACATCGATGGATGATAGAGTAAGTGATAGTCGGAAAGGAGAAAGATTATGGCAGACGTTTTTAATCAGGAGTTTGTTGTAGCTATTATCATGGCCTTTTCTGCTTATATTATTTTAAGAGGAATAGCTATTTTCTTTGGAAAAGCAGGAAAAGGCTATCTGGAAAATATTGAATCACCCAAAAAGCTGT
>NZ_JABMCR010000590.1 GCF_013179555.1 Bacillus haikouensis | reverse complement strand
TCCCTCATTACTATATTTTAGTCTGATATGCTTACGTTCTTCGTCTGCTTGCCAGAATTCAACTTCACTTGCAGTAACTCTGTACAGAGTCCAAGTGGGAGATACTATATTCGGATTTTGTTCAATATGATAAATTTGCTTTTCAAATTCCTGTTCAAATTCAATTTGGTCTTTTACGATTGAACTTTGTTTGCCAATCAAGGCAATAGCTCGAGCTGTAACTCCACGATTCAAGAAGTCATTTGCACTCATGTCTTTATCCATCTTTCGTGCTGTTCCACGTATTCTTATCTGCCTTCCAACTTGTGACCAATAGAAGGTTAAGGCAACATTCGGATTAACCTCAATTTGTTTCCCCTTATTACTTTGCGAGCTGGAGGCAAAATACCACCCATCCTGGTCTACATCTTTTATAATTAGAACTCGGGCATCCGGAAATCCATTGTGATCTGTGGTAGAAAGTGTCATTGCGTGAGGTTCATGTACACCACTATCTATAGCTGCTTTGAACCATTCTAAAAAAAGTTCGTGGGGGCATTCTGATACATCTTTTACATTAAATTCAGGGAAGGGACCGACAAGGGTTTTACTTTGTCTTATAATGTTTCTGGTGTTGTTCATATGAATCCTCCAATTCTCCAGATTATATCTGTATCTATTCTTTAAAAGTTGCCAGCACCTTCAATACATAATCGTAGAAGGCAATTACAGGAGATCAACTGGCCGATCTTCAGGGATTGCGCCCATGAATTGTATAACACCTCTATATCACCTTAACTACAAACCCTCATGTTACTAAATGATTTTTTCCAGGAGCATTACTATG
>NZ_JABMCR010000059.1 GCF_013179555.1 Bacillus haikouensis | reverse complement strand
CAACACGACTCTATTTACCAAGTCAGAAGGAGGGTCACCATTGTTATTGGCGCACAGGGGAATGTCCCAAACGTTTCCGATGGAGGGAATAGAGAGTGATACTTGCACGGCGGAGAGGATTTATGAACCGGAGCATCCTTATCTGGAAAACACGCTTCCATCCATGGAAGCGGCCTTCGAAGCAGGTGCAGACGTCGTTGAGTTTGATGTTCAGCCTACAAAGGACGGCCAATTTGCAATATTCCATGATTGGACACTGGAGTGCAGGACAGACGGTGAAGGGGTTACGAGGGAGCACACGATGGAGGAACTGAAACAGTTGGATATCGGCTATGGGTATACGGCTGATGACGGGAAGAGCTATCCTTTTCGAGGGAAAGGGGTCGGACTTATGCCCTCACTTGATGAAGTGCTGGCATATTTCCCGGAAGGTTCTTTTTTGATTCATATCAAAAGCGATGACCCGGAAGAGGGGGCGCAGCTTGCCCGTTATCTTTCCGAACTGCCGAAAGAACGATTACGTCAACTCACGGTGTATGGCGGCGACCAGCCTATCGAAGCACTGAAAGAACAACTTCCGGAACTTCGCGTCATGTCAATCGCCACGATGAAGAGCTGTCTGCTCCCTTATATGGCCGCAGGATGGACAGGATATGTTCCTTCTGACTGTCATAATAGGCAGATTCACATTCCGGAGAAATATGCGAAATGGATGTGGGGATGGCCGGATAAATTCATCAAGAGATTGGAAGATGCAGGTACGCGTGTAATCCTGGTGGCAGGTGACGGAGGATGGTCGGAAGGCTTTGATACGCCTGAGGATCTTGAGCGGCTGCCAGCTGGATATTCAGGCGGCGTGTGGACAAACCGGATTGAAAAGGTTGCTCCTGTTTTGCAAGAATGATCTATTGTGTTCGTTAAGGGAAAGGGGACCTGCTCTGTCCGGCAATCAGGACCTGCACAGAGCAGGTCCCTTTCAATTTAATTCCTTCTTTTCACAAACAAAATGACAAAGAGAATAAAAAGAATGGCTAAAATGGCGTACACCGCATTTGAATAAATATCCATGTAGGCTACGATGGTTTCCCAGGAGCTTCCCACTGCGGCCCCGATGTTCACGAGGACAACATTCCAGATGAGCGTCCCTAATGTCGTGAGCAACAGGAATGTGACAAAGTTCATGCGTGCCATTCCGGCCGGTAAGGAGATCAAGCTTCTTATTAATGGGACAAAGCGGCAAAAGAAGACGGTCCAGGCTCCGTATTTCATGAACCATTTGTCCGCTTTATGTACATCTTTTTTCGTCAAGCGGAGGATATGTCCCCATTTCTCGACAACCCGCTCTATTTTTTGCCGGTCCATGAGCAAGCCGATGCCATACAAAATGATGGCGCCTGCGACTGACCCAAACGTAGATACTGCAACCACACCGGGGACACTCAGTGATGAATCAGTGGTCATGAATCCGCCAAATGTAAGGATCACCTCTGACGGTATGGGAGGGAATAGATTTTCCAGCATGATCAACAGGAATATGCCTGTATATCCGAACTGCTCCATTATATCCGTAATCCAGCTTTCCATTTCGGTCGCTCCTCTGTATCCTGCTTAGAATGTAACTGTACGTGTGTTGCCATCCAAGAATACCTTTCACAGGATGAATAAGTTTTCTTCTATTCTATGTTTTCTTTCTTCCTATAACAAGCAACTCTATTCAAGCGGGTGATGAAGAACCATGTCGAAAATAAATTGCTCCATTCATTTTCTCCCGCCTGCAAACCCCGGTGTTCAGGCGGTTTCATGCTTTCCATCGGCCATGTGGATGGAATTCTCACTTTTTTATATGCTTTAAATAGTTTATAATTATCAGATAACAGTAGATATTTAGACTCATAAATCAGTATAATAGAATATGGTATGTTTAGTATTGTAACGGATAAGGTGTGTTCCTGGAGTGACGCCTTGCTTTGTTGTGAATTCCTGAGCAGGAGCGCCTACTCTTTTTTGAAGGCTCTATTCTAGAGGATTGTTGTTTACGTACATTGTGAAGGAAACGTAAAAAAGTGCGTAAACGTGCTCTTTTCGAACGCAAGCTTAAACAAAGCATTGTTCAAGTAACCGATACAACAAAGTTTGCGAAAAGAGCCTTTTTGAAAATATAAAGAGTAAGGAAGGTTATCATGAGCAGCATACAGAAAAAGACAGACGTTATTTTAATCGGTGCCGGAGTTATGAGCGCGACTTTGGGATCATTACTGAAAGAATTAGCACCGGAATGGGAAATCAAAGTGTTTGAGAAACTTGCGAACGCAGGGGAAGAAAGCTCGAATGAATGGAATAATGCGGGGACGGGCCATGCTGCATTGTGCGAGCTTAATTACACGTCCGAGAAACCCGATGGAACGATAGATATCACGAAAGCAGTCAAAGTCAATGAACAGTTTCAGATTTCAAGACAGTTCTGGTCTTATCTTGTGAACAGTAATCTAATTCAGAATCCACAGGATTTTATCATGTCCCTGCCGCACATGAGTTTGGTGCAAGGGGAAGAGAATGTCGCGTTTTTGAAAAAACGATTGGAAGCGCTGTCAGCCAATCCGTTATTTCAAGGGATGGAATTTTCTGACGATCCCGAGAAATTGCAGGAATGGATCCCTCTGATCATGGATGGCCGCACACAAAACGAACCGATTGCAGCAACGAAAATCGACTCCGGAACGGATGTCAACTTCGGTGCGTTGACACGCATGTTGTTTGACCACTTGAAGAGTAAGGATGTCGAAGTGAACTATAATCACAGCGTTGATGGTCTGAATCGGACGAGTGATGGTTCGTGGGAAGTGAAAGTCCATGACATCGACAGTGGACGGATTGAAACCCATACAGCTAAATTCGTCTTCATCGGAGGCGGGGGCGGAAGTCTGCATCTGCTGCAAAAAACAGGCATCCCTGAATCGAAGCATATCGGCGGATTCCCTGTCAGCGGACTTTTCATGGTGTGCAATAAACCGGAAGTCGCATCACAACACCATGCGAAAGTATACGGGAAAGCCAAAGTCGGAGCCCCTCCGATGTCAGTGCCGCATCTTGACACGAGATTTATCGACAATAAGAAAACGCTGTTATTCGGACCATTCGCCGGCTTTTCACCGAAGTTCTTAAAGACGGGATCAAACCTGGATCTGATCACTTCAGTGAAGCCGAACAACGTCTTCACAATGCTCGCGGCAGGCGCGAAGAACTTGCCGCTGACGAAATATTTGATCGAGCAGGTCCTGCAGTCGAAAGAACAGCGCATGGAAGAGCTGCGGGAATTCATCCCGAATGCCAAAAGTGAGGATTGGGATTTAGTTGCAGCCGGGCAGCGTGTACAAGTGATCAAGGATACCGAAGCCGGCGGCAAAGGGACCCTCCAATTCGGAACAGAAGTGATCAGCGGGGCTGACGGCTCCATCGCTGCTTTATTGGGAGCATCCCCGGGTGCTTCCACCGCGGTCCACGTCATGCTGGAAGTACTCGACAAGAGCTTTCCTCAGCATATGCCGGGGTGGGAACCGAAGATCAAGGAAATGATTCCTTCTTACGGAATGAAACTATCGGAAAATCCTGAGTTATTCCAGGAGATCCAAGCCTCCACAGCGGACACGCTGGGACTAAGTGAAAAAGCAGAGGCATTTAGTTAAATCATTGTATAATGAGCAGTGTTATGGCCAGAATCAATCCAGTGTGTGGATTGGTTTTGGCCTTTTATATAGTTTTGACTTCCGGGAAGGGAAGTCCTGCATAGAATTCAACAACGGTATTCGACAGAACTATTTATATAAAAATACCTTAAGGTTTTCTTTTCGGTCAAGGGTGGCAAGCAGAACGTTTTTAGGTTCGGTCTGATATTGTTTTTCCAGGCTTGAAGTCACCCAGTCCTCATCCTTCTGAATCTGAGTCAGTGCGGCGGGGTCTATTTTTCCTTCCTTAATAATGGTCCTTGGAAAATCGAAAGGCTCAGTTTCCACTTGGAGATCAGAAGGTGTCAGCGGTTCATATTTTGGTTCAAGAAAAACGGAAATCTTCCCGTCCGCCTCCCAGATCGCAAGGGCAACCTTCTTCACATCTTCAATTTTATCCTCACGCAGCTCCTCCATTAACACATCCAACGAGATTCTGGCTTTCTTCAATCCTTTATTGAGAATTTCCCCATTTTGAACAAGCGTAATCGGCGGCGCAGTGATAAGCTTTCTAAACCATGACCACTTAAGCAGAAGATACACACCTCCCACATAGAGTACCACCAATACAATGGTGGTGATGATGGACCCTTTCAACCCCAGGTTTTCATCTGAAAGCGGATGGGCGATAATGTTCCCGATCACTAGGGCAATGGCGAAGTCGAGAGGTCTGAGCTGAGAAATGGCCCGCTGCCCGAGAACTTTGCTGACGATCAATAAAAAGAAAAACGCAACGACAGCCCGGAGAATCCACTCAGTGGCTGTAAGTGTTTCCTGGCTTTGAAAGAAATCCATGCACGACACATCCTTTATTCAAGTAAGCTGCTCTTTAGTTTTACACGGATGGTTCATTTTTATAGATATGGGAGATGAACTGTTTGCAGGAGTGGGTTGAAGTTGATTTTTTTGGAGAGGATGGTCATTCCGGGGTGAGGGTTGAATTTGTGAAAAATTGAATCAGTTCACATTTATTTTTAAAATCACGGTTGTATATTTATACATAAAGATGTTATCTTATTTATATTCAGAAAATTTAACGGACGATTCACAACCATGAATTGTACAAATGCACCTGGGAGGGATTGTGTATGCAGGCAGGTAAGCTGCAACATGCTGAAGAAATGACTGAAAAAAAAGAGTTTACAGCGAAGCAATATATGAAGTTTTGGCTGCCTTCACTGTTCGGGGTATTGCTATTTTTAATCCCGGTTTCCTTCGACGGAAAGGTGACCATCGGGCTGGGTATACTGGCCGACGGACTGCAGGGAGCGATTGCGGATTACATACCTGTAATCATGACAAGTATCATCTGTTTATCTGCAATTGCTAGTTTAGTAGTCAGAGTTACCTCTATCCAACTGATCAAAAAAAGTCCATTCCTGACGGCGTTATTTGATGTTACACCGTTTTGGCTGGCGCTGCGTGGAATAGGGGCTTTATTCGCGGTCTTTACGTTCTTTAAGGTCGGCCCGGAATACATCTGGTCGGAGATTACTGGCGGGGTAGTGCTGTATGATTTGATCCCGGTGCTGATGGTTTGGTTTTTGTTCGCGTGCTTATTCATGCCGCTGCTTCTTGAGTTTGGATTGATGGATTTCTTCGGTACATTGGTTCGGAATGTGATGGTGCCGCTGTTTAAATTGCCCGGACGTTCATCAATCGATGCATTGGCATCATGGATGGGAAGCGGGACTGTGGGAGTCTTGTTGACGACGCAGCAATATGAAGGCGGTTATTATACAAAAAGGGAAGCGGCGGTCGTCGCCACAAATTTTTCAATTGCATCGATTGCCTTCAGTCTGGTGATTGCCAAGTTTTTAAGCATTGATCATCTGTTTGTACAATTTTATCTGACGGTGGTCGTGACAGGAGTGATCGCTGCGATTATCTGTCCTAGGATACCGCCTCTTTCTTTAAAAAAAGAAACGTATTATGAGCCGGTCGGGAAGCAGATCGAAGAGGATGTACCTGCAGGGATCTCCAATTTCCGCTGGGGGCTTGAAACCGCAGTGGAAAAGGCTGATCAGGTCAAGAGTTTCCGGAGTGTGGCTGGAAGCGGGGTCAAAAATGTGGTGGATATCTGGTTCGCACTGATACCATTAGTGATGGCGATTGGAACGGTCGCTCTTGTGATCGCGGAATTCACGCCAATCTTTAATTATTTGTCCTATCCATTCGTTCCGCTCCTTGAATTATTGCAGATACCAGAGGCAAAAGCGGCAGCACCGGCAATGATCGTGGGCTTTGCAGATATGTTCCTGCCGGCTGTCGTCGGCAGCGGAATCGAGTCGGAATTGACCCGTTTCGTCATCGGGGTCATGTCTTTATCCCAGTTGATTTACATGTCTGAAATCGGGATTCTCTTATTAAAATCAAAGATTCCCATTTCGTTCCTGCAATTATTCGTCATCTTTTTGCAAAGAACGATCATCACGCTGCCAGTAGCAGCATTGATGGCGCATTTGTTTTTCTTTTAGGTGTGAAGTGGAAAGCATTGGCCATGGCCAATGCTTTTTATTGGGTTAAAGTGAAGCAGAGCCTGTGTGAGATTTTTATAGTGATTCATATACAATATATAGAAGTACCCATCCTCTTCTTATACAATGAGGATAAACAAAGAATGGAAAGGGGTATGATCGCGTGAATCCGGAATCATTTTTTTCGAGTAACATTAAACCTGCTTTACAAAATGATCCGCCGGGGGGATGGATGCCTGATATTCCGGCTGATTGCATCCGGCTCAGTTCAGGTTATCCTGCACCCGGGCTGATTCCTGTGAAGGAGCTTGAAGCATCGGTTTCAAAACTCCTGAGAGAGGAAAAGGATCTGCCGCTTCATTATCTGGGGAGCAAGAAGGTGGAGGAACTGAACACTTTTTTACAAGCTTTGATGGTTGAACGTTCCATGCTCAGACAGAGTGATGGAGTACTGATCACATCGGGTGCATGCCAGGCGATTGATTTGATTGCCCGGCTTCTTATTGACGATGAGACGGTCGTAGTGGTGGAGTCCCCGACGTATATGGAAGCGTTGGAGATTTTTCAAAATTATACGAAGCACTTTATCAGTATCGGAGTCGATGATGCTGGACTTCTCACGGAACAACTGGAAGTGGAGCTGGCGGGAAGAAAAAGGAATGGACTAAAGCTTCCGCGGGTATTGTATACGATCCCGACGTTTCAGAATCCGACGGGGACGACGATGTCTGAGGAACGCCGGGAACATCTGTTGAAGCTTTCGAAGGAATACGATTTCCTTGTGATTGAGGATGATGCCTATGGGAATGTCTACTTTGAGCAAGGCATGGATTCATTGAAATCGATGAGCAGGGGGGAAGACTCCCGGGTTCTATATGTCGGTTCTCTTTCAAAGATAGTGGCACCGGGTATGAGGATTGGATGGGTCGCCGCTGATAAGCAATTCCTTCAAGGGCTCTCATGGTTCAAGAAGGATCTTGATCATCCCTTTGCTCAAGCAAGCATGGGGGCGTTTCTGGAGAACGTGGATCTGCAGAAGCACTTCACCACCTTGAGGAAGGTATATCGTGATAAGTGTGACCTGTTACTTTCCGAACTGAAGCAGCATCTTCCTGATTCTGTTTCCTGGTTTGTTCCCAAAGGCGGTTATTTCGTTTGGGTCAAGGTGCCGGATATTGATACTTCGAAGTTGCTGGAACATGCTGTTGCAGAAGGGGTCTCCTACGTACCGGGCAAGTACTTCTATTTGAATCAGCAAGAAGGTCTGGAATATCTGCGGCTTTCCTTCAGCTATGCGAGTGAGAGTGACATTTCGGAAGGTGTAAAAAGGCTGGGGAAAGTGATTCATTCAGCGGTTTACTGATAAGAGTGTTATGAAAAAAAGCATTCATCTTTTCAGAGGTGAATGCTTTTTGGTCTTTTTAGTGTGCCATTCTAAGATCCTAGGCCCGTTTCTCCAAATCCTTTGCCGTCTCGCTCAGTTCCACGTCCTTCTCATCTTTCAGCGTCCCGAATAATGCATCCACAAACGGGGTGGACACGCCGTACCAGTAATTCTCATTTTTATAATGGTGCAGGACGTGTGTCTTCTTCAGCCATCTGCCGAATTTTGTCTTCGGTTTAAGGGGGCGGTGGGCGATGTAGTGTTTCCATTCGTATACGAAAAACATGACCAAGAGGCCGGCACTGAACGCAAATGTGGCCGGGGCGGAATCTGACAGGGAATAAAAAATGATGCTTAGCGCAAGTAAGCTCGGGGCGCTGTACCAGATCGGCAGGAATAGCAGTTTCAGGTCATTTGGTTTCTTATGGTGATCATAGTGCAGCCGTTTGATCAGCTTGAACAGGATCGTATTCTTCGGGGCTTTGATGTGAAAGATGAATCGATGTGTAAGGTACTCGCTGAACATGTAGGTGACGATTCCGATCATAAGAGATAGCGGGGTAAGAAATGTCAGTTTCATTGTAAACAGGAAGGTGAGGACGCCAAGAAAAATAAACCCCATGATCAAAATATCGATATGAAGGAAAAAATCCCTGTAAACCCCTTTACTTTTCATATTCATCTTCTCCATTCATATTTCGTTTCCAAAGACTCAGGCTTTTCTTCATCATCGCTTTCGCAGCGTTCTCTGCTTCCTCGGGGTCTCCCTTCAATACGGCTTTCAATAGTTCATCGTAATAGGAACGGGAAGCTTGCCGATGTTCAGGGTCTGAAAAGTATTTCACAGCCATCTTACTATATATATTCTTGAAACTGTTGAGAATGAGCAGGTAGATGGGATTGGAACAAAGTTCGGCGGTGCCGAGCTGTAAGTGCCAATCGAAATCGGCATATGATTCTGCATCGTCCTTCAGTTCTTCGACGTCCACAAACAAGGAAATGACTCTTAGCCGGTGATGATTTATCGCGTCCTTTGTATAAGCTGGTGTCAGGGAGATTCTGAGTTCGAGCATATGGCTGATGAAGTCATCAGGTATGTCTTCATGCTGCTCGAGGATATTGGCGATCGTCATGAGGTTTCCTTGCTTCCAATAATCATTTACGATGGCTGGCTGACCCTTCCGGATGGTGATCCACCCGTCGCGTTCCAGACGCTGCAATGCCTCCCTTACCGTGGGTCTTCCAACATCAAAGCGGGTTGCGAGCTCCCTCTCCGGCAGCAGTGATTCATGAATGCGGCAGGTTCCTTCCAGGATCGACCGGATGATCTCCTTTCGGATCCCGACAGATGTACGTTCTTTCATCGTGCACCTCCTTTCTGGTAATACCATATGTTTAATATGGTATTACCATTATATGTAGAAAGGATGTTAACTTGTCAATATTATTTTCAGAATATTCAAATAGATGACCTGGGAAATATTATTGATTTATTTATATATTTCTTTTTCTGCTAACTTTTGTATAATTTAACATAGACCAGAATGGGGCTTTTCTACTTTGATGTTAAATGAGGTTGTTGTGTTATGTTCACTTTACCGGAATCAGAAGGTTTACAGGTCCTTTATGGTGACTATTCAGTAGTAATGGTTTTGTTGTCCATCGTGATTGCCTGCTGTGCTTCTTATACGGCTTTGTCCATGAATCAGAGGATGCAGCAGAATAGTTTTTTTCATAAATCATTCTGGCTTGTGCTGGCATCGGTGGCAATGGGATTGGGGATTTGGTCCATGCATTTTATCGGGATGAGCGCGTTTATGCTGCCCGTCTCGATGTCGTATGATTTATTTTTGACGATTGTTTCTGTTTTTCCGGCTGTGTTTGCTTCGTATTTGGCTTTTTATTTTGCCAATCGGAAGAAAAAGGGTCATTTGCCGTCGATCATGGCGGGTCTCATCATGGGCGTGGGGATATCCGGAATGCATTATATCGGGATGGCCGCGATGGAGATGGATGTGGAATATGTCTACAAGCCGTGGATCCTTTTGGCATCGGTGGTGATTGCGGTTGTCGTTTCCTATGTGGCTTTGTTCATCTTCTCTACCCTGCAAAAGTATATGGGTAATCAATGGATAAAGGTACTTACGTCTGTCCTGATGGGGCTGGCGATTACGAGTATGCATTATACCGGGATGGCGGCCGTCGTCTTTTATACAGATAACCCCATCGAACATGACTTACATGGAATGCACAGAATGGATATGCCGCTTCTCGTGATCGTGGTGACCATCGGCATATTTGTTTTACTGGCGGTCTCAAGCCTTGCGGGTCTCTTGGATCGTTATGTTGATTATCGCCTGCATCATTTTGACGCACTGACATTGCTGCCGAATCAGCGGCAGTTTGAACAGGATCTGAAGAACACCAGGGGAACGGGCAGTCTTGCCATCATCCACCTTCATGATCTGGAGAAATGGATCGGCGCCTATGGCTATTCATTTGGAGATCAAGTGATCAAACATGCGGGGGATGTCCTTGCCGGTTTGAAAATGAATCCTTCAAAGATCTACCGGATCGAAGGGAATCGCTTTGCGGTTTTTCATGCTGATGAACGAGGATCCAACGTATTGAAGGCATGCATGGAGAGAGTCTTGGCTGAGCTGAAACAGCCTTTACTAATCGATGATTACAGTGTCGTAATCGAAATGGTATGCGCCGTCTCCCATAGTGATAACAGCGACCGGAATCGCTTGTTATCAAATACGATGGCCGTCCTTCAGCACTCCTCAATCCGGTATCAGCACGAGGTGATCGAATACGACCCGTCCATTCATACGTACAGCTTTAAAAAACAAATTGTCCAGGATATACATTTGGCGATTGAATCAAATGAGTTATTTCTGGTATATCAGCCGAAAGTTTGGCCTGAAACACGCAATGTAACAGGCGTAGAGGCGTTATTGCGCTGGGATCATCCTATTCACGGATTGATCTCGCCGGGTGTGTTTATTCCGATGCTGGAGGAAAGCGGGAAGATTTTCGAGGTGACGGACTGGGTCATCGCCAATGTCTGCCGGCAGGTCTCCAGGTGGCTGGAAGAGGATGTCGCGTTCGAGCAGGTGTCCATCAACATTCCCGGGCCGTATGTGACGTCTTCCCGGCTATTATCGGTACTCAAAGAACAATTGGAGAAGCATGAGATTGACAGCCGCTACATTGAGCTTGAGATCACGGAAACAAGTGTCATCCATGACATTGAAAACGCGATTACAGCCGTCGGCCGCTTCAGGGAGATGGGTCTGTCCGTCGCACTGGATGATTTCGGAACAGGATTATCCTCCCTGTCGTATTTAAGGAAAATCCCGATATCGACCATCAAGATCGATAAAACATTCGTTGACGGTGTTCCGTTGTCTGATAAGGATTCAGCATTACTGAGGGCGATCATCACATTATGCTCTTCCTTAAAGTTGAAAGTGGTCATCGAAGGAGTTGAATCACAAGAGCAAATCGATTTCATCGCTTCGATTATTGAGACGCCCCATATACAAGGCTATTATTTCTCGCCGCCATTACGTGAGGGGGATTTTGCTCACTGGCTCAAAGAAAGGGAATTAGTGGAGAACGTTTAAGGTGGTTTGTCATGAAGAATCCGGCTTTATTATTCCTCTGGGATCATTTTGCTCAATTCCGGAACAAAACTGTGAGTATCCCGCCCGTCCTCACGGATTCACCTTGGGCGCCCTCATGAATACAATGGGGGTAAAAAGAGCAGAGGATGAGTTAAGATGCCCACATCATTACCGGTAAGCATCAAGACGAGGATGATAAGCAGCGGACCGAAGCAGACGGTTTATTATCCGAGAGCAGCAGAAATGAAGAAACGGGATTTTCAACGAATCATCAACCATACCATTGTTCATGAAACCCAGAAACTGATTCATGAGCAGGTTGGAAATATGCCATCGACCGTTGAAGAAATGCAAGGTTCTTTTGAAATTAAAAACAACCAGCGTGAGGTATTGAGTCTATCACTCTCCAACTATACGTATCACTACCATGCAGCGCACGGGATGACATTCATCAGGTCTTTCACTTTTGATATCGAGAAAGAGAAGCTTTGCAGTTTAAAAGAATTATTCAAGCCGAACAGCGATTATGTGAAGAGGATATCGGACCTCGTTGCCCTGCAGATCAAACAGAGGGACATCCCGCTCCTGGGAGAGTTTACAGGCATCCGCCCCGACCAGGACTTTTACATTGCCGACAAGGCGCTTGTGATCTATTTCCAACTCTATGAAATCACGCCATATGTCGTTGGATTCCCGATGTTTCCGATCTCTGTGTACGATCTGCAGGATATTATCGAGGAAGGCGGACCGCTCGGGCGGATGGCAGTTAATAATTAAGCCGGGATGCATGTGCCCCCGGCTGTTTTTGCGTATTAAAAAATGGAAATCAATTTCGTCACGGCAAGGATCGCGAATAGCAGGATACACGCCGCGAAAACAATGTTTGCTAATGGGCTGTTCCGGTAGTCCTTGTCCACTTTTTTCGAATTTAACAGCCAAATCAAGCTGAACGACAAGAACGGCATGAATAACGCACCCAATGCTCCGTACAGGATGATTAATTGGACCGGTTTACCGAAGAACAGCAGCAGCATCGGCGGGAAAGTGAGCCATGCAAGGAAGAGGCGGTATGCCGGATCCTTCTCTGTTACGGGACGGTCCGTTCGTTTCTTGATGATCCTTACAAAGTCGGCAAACAAGTAGGGGACACCGTTCCATACCCCTAGGAGAGAAGAGAACGCCGCAGACCAGAAGCCGATCAGAAACAGCCATGATACGAATCCGCCATATTTATCCCCAAGCAGACCGGTCAATTCAATAAGGCCTTGTTCTCCCTTCAGGTCAATTCCTGTACCGTATAAAAATTGGCTCCCCACAATGAGTAAGGCGAGGGTGAAGATGGCCGTCATGGTATAGGCTGCCTTGGAGTCCAAACGCATGGTAGGAACCCACTCCTTGCCGCTCCATCCTTTCTCCTTCAACCAATACCCGTATGAGGTCATTGTGATCGTTCCTCCTACACCGCCTACCAAACCGAGCGCAAGCAGGAATGAGCCTTCCGGAATGGTCGGGACAAACCCTTTCAGGAAATCTCCCAGGTTAGGCAGGAATAAGGCTGCAGAACCAACGACGGTCACGAACATCAATCCGATCAAGAACATCATGACCTTTTCAAATAATAGATACCGACCGGTCCACACGAGTAAGAAACCGGCAATCGCATGGATGACTGCCCACGCCCAGAAAGGCATGACCGGAAACATGGTCGTCATGGCAAGGGCACAGGCCGACGCTGCTGCAGCGCCGTAGACAAATCCCCAGATGACAGCATAAATGCCAAAGTATCCCGTTGCCCATTTCCCCATCTCCTGCCAGCCTTCCAGAATCGTTTTTCCGGTGGCGAGGTGCCAGCGGCCGACTCCTTCATTCAGAAAATGCTTGAGAATCGAGCCGACGACAATCGCCCAGACGAACACCAGTCCGAAACCGGCCCCGGCAACAAGTGCAGCAACGAGATCCCCCGTGCCTACCCCGGTTGCAGCAGCAACGAATCCCGGTCCGATGAGGGCGATCCTCTTTTTGAACGATTTAGGTGCTTGACGATTTGTGTTCACTTCCAGTGACATATTGTTGCTCCTTTCCAGATGTAAGCGACTACATTATTTAAGTGACGAAAATTTAGAATATTAGTACTTTACTATGGTAAACGTTTTTATTCAATCGACGCAACCTCTCTTTGGAGATGAGGCGCTGGATGCTAATGAGTGAAAAGGCGGGCGAATGATTCTTTTTTCTTAGAGAAAAGAGCTGTTTTTCCTTGATTGTGTGTGTTTTTATTACGTCACGCCAGTGTTGGGTGGTTCTGCTCGGTCAAAAGTATTATTTTAGTTCAAATTTGCAAATTTTAAGGTTTTTGAGGTTGTGAAAGATTGGCTATTTTCGAAGTTGGAGACTTTTTATCGATAATAGGGGTTTTAATATCGATAAACTTCGGATTTATTATCAGAAAACGACTATTTATTACCGAGTTTGAAGCTAATATCGCAACCGGACTGATCTTTTAAAAAGCAGGCTGTTGTGCTCGATTAGATAGGGATGTGATCATTTCTTTGTTCCTTGTTCCTTGTTCCATGCGAAAGCCAAATTAAAAAATCCGGAGACCAGTGTTGTCTCCGGATTAATCATATAGTCCAGGTACATGCTGCCCAAACGGTTCTCCGCTCAGGCCGGCGCACCTTTTCATCCTTCGATTTCTTTGACAATTTGCTCGCAAACCTCATGGGTGGTCAATGAGTCGCGAATGGATGGGGCGGGCATTTTGCCGTTCTCCACACAATCCAGAAAATGGTCACAGAGCTGGTAGAATCCCCGTTTATAAAGGGTGGACTCCCAATCACCGAATTTGGAGATGCTGATTTCCTTGTTGTGATATTGAGTGGTTTCAACTAGGCTGTTTACTACAAATTTACGATGTCCGGCATGATACTCGATGGTTTCTTCTGTCACTCCGCCATTTCGGTTCATGATGCCGATCGCGGTGCAGCCGTCACCGAGAAGCTGTATGACGAGATGATGGAGTTTATCCCCGTTTTTCAAGCTTTCCACCTTTACGTCTTTCACGTCTGTATTCATCAGGAACCGCAGCGTATCGACGACATGAATGAAATCTTCGACGACAAATCTTCGTACATGTTCTGGTGAGGCGAAACGGTTTTTCTGCATCAGGATCAGGCTGGCTTTCCCATGGTCTTTCAACTCTTTAACCATTGGAATGAAGCGTCTGTTGAAACCGACCATCGCAATTTTGTTTTGATCCTCAGCGAGCTTGACGATTCGTTCTGTTTCTTCGATGTTCATCGAGATGGGCTTGTCGATATAGACGTGGATCCCGTTCTCAAGCAGTTTCTCTGCTATATCATAGTGTGCTTCCGTTGCGGTGCTGATAAATGCCGCGTCTATATCTTTCGTGAGCAGTTCCTCTGTTGACTGAACGTTCTCATGGATTCTATATTTCTCTGCCAATTCGTTCAGGGTTTTACCATTTCTTGTACAAAGGACGAGTTCTACTCCTTCTTTTTCAGAGAGAACAGGCAGATACGCTTTTTTGGCAATATCACCTAACCCGATAATTGCTACTTTCATTGGAGATCACCTCAATCATGTTAATCTTCTTCTTTAAGTAATATCGTACAAGTTTAATAAGGATAAATCTATCTTGCTGACTCACCTCAGAGAACAGAAAGTTTTACCAGAAAATTCTATTTGCTATGGTAAAATAATATCTAAAAGGAGTTGTGCATGATGAAATGGAATGAAATTCCGCATGCGTGGCAGCGAACATTCGAAGTAGCTTGGGAGTCCTTTCTGGAGGGATCACGGCCTATCGGTGTGGTCGTGGTGAATGACGTGGGAGAGATTATTTCTACTGGGAAAAGCTGCGATCGAAGTCATGAAAGATGACTTTGAAGTCTCAAGGGTCTTTTCAATGCCGGTCCCATGCTGCTATATATGAGCATGGGACCGGCATTGAACTTGAATGGGCGGAATAACTCTGCAGGCATGCCATATAATAAAAAGTGAACCGGGAATTACCAACCCTTCATATCTTTCTCTATGGATGATTCAACTGATGGGTCCAGGCAGAGAACCATAATGACTGAATTACAATCCTTTAAAAACTACTAGCAGAGAAGTAAAATAAGAGTGGATTATATGCGTTTATGATGAAGGAGAAAATATATGACTGAAAATTTGGTATTGGCATTCGGGTTGACTCTGATGGCAGGGCTGGCAACCGGTATCGGCAGCTGCCTTGCGTTCTTTGCTTCGACGACGAATACGAAATTCCTATCCATTTCACTCGGCTTTTCAGCCGGGGTGATGATTTATGTATCAATGATCGAGATTTTTGTGAAAGCGAAGGATGCACTTGTATCTGCCATGGGTGTGACTCAAGGAAACTGGATGACCGTAGGAGGATTCTTCGGTGGGATTTTGTTGATCGCCATGATCGATAAATTGATTCCAAAGCAGGGAAATCCCCATGAATTGAAGAAAGTGGAAGACATGAACCAACCCGGGAATGCGAAGTTGTTGAAGATGGGGACATTCACCGCGCTGGCGATTGCAATCCATAACTTCCCTGAAGGAGTCGCTACGTTCACATCGGCCATGCAGGATCCGTCACTGGGAATTGCCATTGCGGTGGCGATCGCGATCCATAATATACCTGAAGGAATCGCCGTTTCTGTCCCGGTTTATTTTGCAACGGGTGATAAAAAGAAAGCCTTCAAGCTTTCCTTTCTTTCGGGGTTATCGGAGCCGGTGGGGGCAGTGGTGGCATACTTGATTTTAATGCCTTACTTGAACGGTATCATGTTCGGGATCATCTTCGCTGCAGTTGCGGGAATCATGGTATTCATCTCACTTGATGAACTTCTCCCCGCTGCACAGCAGTACGACGAAGCCCACCTTTCTATTTACGGCACGATTGCAGGCATGGGAGTAATGGCCGTCAGTTTGTTGTTGTTTATTTAAAAGAAGAAGTAGGAACGGAAGTCGTTCCCTTTCGAGCGGATATGGATGAAAGACTTAATGGTAATCAAAACCCCTTTGAGTTAAATCAGCGGGGTTTTTTAGTTGGTTGGCGGAGTGGACTGTATTCGGCATCAGAATGGTATGGGTTGATCATGGATAATTTTGTTAAAAAGCAGGATTGTTGATTGTTTTGACAGGATTATTGGCCGAATCGGCAGAATTATAGTTAAGTAGGCAGGATGATGAATGAGATCGGCAGGAATAGAGTACGAAACGGCAGGAATAACTTCAGCACGAACTCCACTGAGCCATACTAGGGTATGGGGAGGGTATGATTATCCGGCCATCAGTTGAAAATCTTTAAAACGTCTGGTAAAACATGTTAATTGGCAAAAATGTTTGAGATTCCGGCAAGAATAACTCCAGTTCCGGCAAGATTAATGCCAGAATCGGCAGGATGAACAACCAATCCGCCACTAAAACCAACTTGATTGCCTCGCTTGCCTATATATTTAAATAGTAACGGTATCCAATTGGATTCCGGCTGGTTTTCTAGAATACACTTATTTTAAGAGGCTGTTTTCTAAAAGATTGTTGCTTTTCGTACATAGTCTAGTAATCTGGATATAGCTTATACACGATCTCTTTTCGATTTCTAGCTTACACAAGAGTTTGACGCTCCATTGAAATTAACCGGTTCCGGTATTTTCCTGTGTGTTAAGCAAAGTAAGCGAAAAGAGAGCTGTAAGAAAAGATTTCAGGAGGGGACACATGAAACCATTATCAAGAGCTGAAACGGCTTTTTCATCTTTGCAGTGGCTTTTTTTTATTTTTGCCAATACGATTGTCGTCCCTGTATCAATTGGGGCGGCATTTGAGCTCCCTTCCTATGAAACAGCCGTGATTCTGCGCACTTCTCTTATTTTTACGGGGATCGCTTGTATGCTGCAGGGGCTGTTCGGACATCGTTATCCTTTAATGGAAGGTCACTCCGGGGTGATGTGGGGAGTGGTGCTGAACTTGTGTGCCGCCGCACCTTCGCTCGGAATGAGCCTGACGTCTGTAGGAGGGGGTATTGCTACCGGGATGATGGTGTCTGCGGTGGTTGTGCTCATTTTGGGGGCAGTGAGGAGGTTGTCCCTGATCCGGAAGGTCTTTACCCCGATGGTCATGAGCGTTTATTTATTCCTGTTGACGTTTCAGCTTATCCTCATCTTTTTCAAAGGAATGTTTACATTTTCAGACAATGGGAGTCTGGTCATTCCTGTCAGTCTGTTCTCCATTCTTGTAGTGGTGCTGGTGGCGCTGCTGAAAATCAAGGGAAACCGGTTATTGAGCAATTTCTCAATATTGATCGGCATGCTGGCGGGATGGATCGGCTATGTTCTGTTGTTTCCTTCCGAAAGCATGGCAGGACCGGAATCGGACGGTTCCTTCTTCTTATTGTTCCCGTTCGGTGAGCCGAACCTGAATGGCGGTATCGTTTTTGTTACATTTCTTGCGTGCATGATGAACCTGAGCAATACGATTGCATCGGTGCAGGCGGCGGCTCAGATTTTCGAAGAACCTTCATCGGAAAAGAGGTTAAACGCATCGTATTTATTAACCGGCACGTATTCGATTATTGGTGCTTTTTTCGGTCTAATTCCCTACGCACCGTTTGCTTCCTCCATCGGATTCCTGGAAAGCACGAGAATCCTCCATTTGCGGCCGTTTCTGATCGGTGGTGCTCTTATGTCCCTTTTGGGGGTTATACCGTTCCTTGGTGGCGTTCTGGCCGATATGCCCATCACAGTGGGGAATGCTGTACTGTTTACAGCTTACTTGCAGTTATTCGGCACATCGTTAAAAAGTTTGCAGGGTACCGTGTTCAATTCCGTCACCATTTACCGACTGGCGGCTCCCGTACTGGTGGGAATGTCCATTATGAATATGGATCCCGAAACATTCAGCAGCCTTCCGGTTTTCTTACAGCCGATTGTGTCGAACGGATTCATAGTAGGGGTGTTCATCTCCATTGCACTTGAGAAATGTGTAAATTGGGACCGCTATGGAGAGATACAAAAAGCAGAGTCTGCTTGAGAGGGCCAGGGGAGGGCGTAGCGAGTCCTTTTAAACAATCAGGATATCTAGTTATAAAAAAGCTCCCGTTACACCAATGACGGGAGCTTTCATCATGATATCTTTAATATCCCTTCCTTGCCCAATACCGCTTCCATTCCAAGACGGCCTTCATCCAATATGGATTTCTTCCAATCGTCATTCAGAGGGTAAAACATCTCTCTGAATTCGGAAAGGATCCATTCCCGGTCAACTTGCTTTTCCGCACCATCCCAGTATAGGCGGTTTTCAAGTATGATGGTTATGAACTCTCTTAATTCAGCTTTTAGTCCGCTTCCGAACGTACCGAATTCAAAGAGGGCAGAGAATAGATAGGTTGAAGGATATTGTTCGTTTTTAAGCTTGTGAAAGTGATTAGTAGAATCGCCTTTTACTTTTATTGGTGTAAATTTTTGGATATTCTTCAAGTCGTATATGGCTTTTAGTTCCTCTTCCCCGCGTTCGTCCTCTGAGGAAACGACCATGGTGATTTCGTTGGCAGGTCCAAGGGCTGTATGCCAATCCATATGGATGACGCGAGGATAGTCGGATAATAGCTGGTTTTGTATTTTTTTTAGGAAAATTGCTGTTTCTTCCTCTTTTTTCCCTCCATAATAGACGCCTCGTTCAAATTCGAACTGTCCCATCCCTTTTGCTTCCTTGATTGCACTGTAGCCTTCTGAAGAGATGGCTTTAACAAGCTGTGTCTGAAGCTTCATTTTCTCTTTGGATAAGTCCGTTATTTTCCCGTCAGGGAGGAATAACTCATTCTCTTTCTCATAATTCTTGTTCACATTATGAGGAACAGAAGCTCGGTTATATAGGTAGTTTCGATTTAAGTCGACATTATTTTCAGTGAC
>NZ_JABMCR010000589.1 GCF_013179555.1 Bacillus haikouensis | reverse complement strand
CCTTTCCACTTCATCAGCTACGCCTTCTAAATGATCGATAAGTGCAGCATGTCCAGCAGGGAGTACGGTATAGTGGATGTCGATATCACTGTTTTTCATATCATTGATGATTTCAAGCGTCATTTGCTCTGATGTAAGAAGGTCGTCTTTTCCCCACAGGACGAGAACTGGTGACGTGATGTGTCCGATTTCGCCCGTGCCTGCGGCAGCCTCATTTGACTCGGTGCTGATGTTGAATTGGTTCGCTGCGTGTGCAACGTCCAACTGGTTTCGTTGATTAAGGGCATTTTCCAGGTATTTGTCATAGCGATCTTCTTCTGGCTGGTTTTTCGAGTACAGCAATTGATCCATGGCTGATTTGAGAAAGGCTTTATTGTTGTGCAGAACGGCGTCGCGTATCATATTGATGCCGGGATCAAGTGCAATTTGATCTTTCGTGCGGAGCCTTTCCCCGTCTGCACCGAAAACAGGATACCCCCTCGTGGACATGGATGCCAGCAAGATTAGCTTCTCTACTTGATCGGGATAATCGGCTGCAAACTTCATCGCCACTCCTCCGCCGTTTGACCAGCCCATCAAGTGAAATGACTTCAATCCCAGTGCATCAGTAAAAAGCTTCAGATCCTGTGAAAGGTCAGCGATCGAATCGATGGGGGTATGGTAAGAGGATTTTCCATAGCCGCGCAAGTCAACGGCATACACAGTGTATGCCGGATCCAGCTTTTCCAACAGCAGGTCCCATTGATCAGAGGATGCCATGTTCCCATGAATCAATACAAGAATGGACTCGCCGCCAGGGCGCACTTGGAAGGCAAGCGTTTCACCATTA
>NZ_JABMCR010000588.1 GCF_013179555.1 Bacillus haikouensis | reverse complement strand
GTTTTTTAATGAAGTCATATGGATGAGAATGATGAGGCTGGGACAAAACGAATAAACCACGACATTAAAGACGAACAATTTCAGTGTATGTTCTTAATACCGCTAATGATTTCCGTGCAAGACTTCGCTTTCCGCGGGTATCTCGTGAGCCTATTCAGGAAGCCTGCGGGGCCTCACTTGTCTAGCTGCAGGGCTTAGATGCATATGTCATACTGATTCGTTTTTTGCCACCCGCCTCTGAGCAAAGCCCTTCCGCTTTTCTAATAAGCTATTCTTCCCGAGGGAGTCTTCGTCTTGCACTCCACTCAATCGCTGGAAAGAGCTAAAATCTAAATGTACATTGAACAAAATAAAAACCCGAACTAATTTGCGCAAATTAGTTCGGGTTTTATTTAGGCTAAAACACTTTTGCCCAACCCTCGCTTTTTTTTTCGAATTCAGGATGATTTAATCCTCCAACAGATACGATGCATATGTCCCGATCATTTTCACTTCACACCCCAGTGCCTCCATCTCGCTGACAGCTCCAGGGAGCAGCACCTCGTCCATCCCATGTGCAACATCGATCAAGAAGAAATAATCCCCCAAACCAGTCTTCAACGGCCTGGATTCGATCTTGCTTAAATTCAGCTGCCTCCAGGCAAACGCGGAAAGAACCTGATGGAGCGCACCTGAACGGTCTTTCGGAAGAGTGACCATCAGCGTCGTTTTTTCCCCGCTCTTTTCATGGGGGAGTTCAAGTGAATCGTGTTGGTTGTGAAGTACAATGAAACGTGTGTGATTATATGCAAAATCATGGATATTCTCTTGGACGATCGTTAACCCGTATTCTTGTGCAGCCA
>NZ_JABMCR010000587.1 GCF_013179555.1 Bacillus haikouensis | reverse complement strand
CTGCTCCTTCGATATCGAGGATATCATCCTGAATTTGGAAAGCCAGTCCTATATGGTGGGCAAAATTTTCAAGTTTGTTTTGTTCCTCTTCAGAAGCACCTGAAATTATGGCACCTGCCAATGCACTGAAAATAAGTAACTTGCCTGTTTTGCGAACATGGATGGATTCCAATTCATCGACAGTCAGCCTTTTATTTTCACCTTCGATATCAGCAACCTGTCCACCTACCATACCTTCCGGGCCAGCACATTTGGCTAAAAGACTCAATAACTTGATCTTTTGATTACTTGAAATAAGATCATCTTCAGCTATAAGCTGAAAGCTATGTGTTAATAGCCCGTCGCCTGCAAGGATGGCCATCGCTTCACCAAACACCTTATGATTCGTTGGTTTCCCCCTCCTAAGGTCATCATCGTCCATTGATGGGAGATCGTCATGAATCAAAGAATATGTATGAATCATTTCCAGAGCTGCAGCTGTCTTCATTCCGGACCTGATTTCTTTTCCATATCCTTCAATGACAGCAAGCAGAAGGATCGGCCGGATTCTTTTTCCACCCGCCTGAAGGGAATAAATCATTGCATCTCTAATTGTCGAAGGCATGTCTCTCTCATTTACAAAATCGAGCATTGCATGTTCGATTTTTAGTTTATACGTTTGCTGGAATACTTCCAAATCAACATGAAGAGTCACCAACTACTCCTCCTCTTTGACATCGAAGGTTTTTTCACCTTCATCCGTAATCATTTTCGTTAACTGGTTCTCTGCTTTGTTCAGGGTATCATGGCAATGCTTTGAAAGCTCCATTCCTTTCTGATAATACTGCAGTGCCTTTTCTAAAGGGACT
>NZ_JABMCR010000586.1 GCF_013179555.1 Bacillus haikouensis | reverse complement strand
GTGAGTAAAGGAGTGAAAAGCAAATGTCGAGTCATACCCTATTGGAAGAATTAGTTGAAATCGCCAGGCCATTTGCCTCATATGGTAAAGTGGCAAATTATATTCCTGCACTAAGTGACCAAAATCCCGACGATTTGGCCATTTGTATCTATTCCATCGATAATGAGTCTTTTTATGCAGGAGATCATCTTAAAAAATTCACACTTCAAAGTATCTCGAAAGTCATTGCGCTCGCTTTGGTATTAATGGACAATGGAGAAGAGGAAGTGTTTTCAAAGGTTGGGATGGAACCGACAGGAGACCCGTTTAACTCCATTGCCAAACTTGAGACACATAAGCCTTCCAAGCCGCTTAACCCTATGATCAATGCTGGTGCTTTAGCAGTAACAAATATGATAAAAGGGAACACAGGCATGGATAAGTGGGAGAGGTTGATTGAATTTATCTCTCATTTGACCGGCGAAAATGTTACATATAATGAAGATGTTGCATATTCAGAACTTCAGACTGCCAATTTAAACCGTTCATTATGCTACTTTATGAAACAGCATGGTGTCATTACTGGGAATGTAGAAGATTTATTGGTTTTATATACGAAACAATGCGCAGTGGAAATGAACTGTGTTGATTTGGCGAAAATAGGGGCGGTCTTCGCTAATGACGGATGGGATGCAGAAAGTGGTAAGCAGCTCATTTCACGGGATGTCGCAAGAATATGCAAGACGTTTATGGTTACATGCGGCATGTACAATAACTCGGGCGAATTTGCTATAAAGGTGGGGATCCCGGCAAAAAGTGGAGTTTCCGGCGGGATAATGGGCAGTGTACCCGGCAGATGCGGAATTGGCATATTCGGCCCTGCA
>NZ_JABMCR010000585.1 GCF_013179555.1 Bacillus haikouensis | reverse complement strand
GCACCAAGTACCTTGCTTAATCCCCTTGTAAGATATATAAGAATTGCATACGATCCGTTTCCTTTAGAAGTGATTGGATCCGATCTGGATCTTCACTTAACCGGGAGATTTCCATGAATAACTGTTTCACATTTTCTTGTTTATCCTTTTTAACAGCCAGCATAAAGACAAGGGAAACTTTCTCTCCTCCCCATTCAATCGGCTCTTTTACTGTCGCAACAGCCAGCACGGATTGCCTGATGAACACGGGGTTTCCATGAGGGATCGCGATGCCCGCACCAACCGTTGTCGCAGCCATTCGTTCGCGGATCATAGAACTTTCCATGTACTCTTTATCGACATAGCCTTTTTTGTGAAGTTCCCCTGACAGTTTCTTGATGATATCGTATTTATTTGTTTCCTCGAGATGAAGAAACACCAGAAAGGGGTTTGTATATCTTAATAGAACTGATTTACCGCTTGTCTCTTCAGTGGCGTCAAGCTGCCTGACCCACTGTCCGAGACGTTCTTCGTCACCTTTTTCCAACAAAGGCGACACGACAATATGCGGTTTCTTCACACTTTCGAGAGGGACGGTGCTGATGATGAAGTCTATCTCGTGCTCCCCGACAAAAGCCCGTAATTCTGAATGCGCGATGCAGTCTATCACTTGCAGTCCATGGAATTTACGCTCAATCTTCGTTCTCAGCAATTGAGACATCCCTATCCCCATATGGCAGACAACGACGACCTTTTTCACAGCAGGGTGCTGATTCTTGAGCCGCTCAAGCGATGCCTGGAAATGCAGCGTTAAATAGGCAGCCTCCTCTTCAGGAATCTCGACTGGAAGAATTTGATTGATCTCTTCCAATGCAAACAGGATTTGATCAAACAT
>NZ_JABMCR010000584.1 GCF_013179555.1 Bacillus haikouensis | reverse complement strand
CATTATGCCATTTTGAGAAAAATTGGTGTGGGAGACACCGAAATCAAACGAAACATACGCAAGCAGCTGCTGTTCGTATTTTTACCCCCGCTGATCATAGGATTATTGCACAGTTGGTTTCTCTTATACTACACCGTCATCCTGCTGGTAAAGGATTTACCAGCCTTAACGACGATCATTCTTTCGGTGATGGGACTTTATGTGGTAACGTATCTAATCTTTTATGTATCCTCCACATCTATTTACTATAGGATCATCAACGAAAAAAACACACGATGAGTTACTCGTCGTGTGTTTTTTGCATGAGCAAATACGGGTCGCTGTCCTGAGGGAAATGAATGATGAATCGGGTATATGAACCGGCCGCCGACTTGCAGGTAATGTAGTGACCGAGCTTATTCGATAACTGCTGTGCTAAATACAGTCCCATTCCGGTCGACTTCGCATGAATCCGTCCCGTTTCACCGGTGAAACCACGGTTGAAAATTCGCGGCAGGTCTTTTTGGCTGATTCCTATCCCGTTGTCCTGGATGATAAGTTGTTTTTCCTGCTGTGAATCGGACGCTGATATCGTGATCTGCCCGAGAGATTCTGTATATTTTAAGCTGTTCGTAATGATTTGGTTGACGATGAAATGAAGCCATTTGGCATCGCTTTGAACAGTCAGTGTTTCTGCCTGAAAGTGTATGCTGATTTTTTTAGAAAAGAATGTCTTCGAATGAGACTTAACAATATTCTTGGAAATCTGGATAATGTCACATACCTGAATCTCATAATCCTGATTAAAGCTATCGAGCTTCGCATAATAGAGAGCTTGATCAACGTAATTTTCAATCTTCGTGATTTCTTCACCTAAACTGGCTGCGTCCATATCGGTTTGCTGAAGCA
>NZ_JABMCR010000583.1 GCF_013179555.1 Bacillus haikouensis | reverse complement strand
CATTATCAACGGACAATCGTTCAAGGCGGGGAATGAAAAGAGCATTACCTTCCCTTTGCCTGCCGAGGTATCAGAAGATATCGCTGCATTGAAAAATGAAGGATATACACTTGTTATCGTTTCAAGTGAAGATAATGTACTGGGTCTTTTTGGTATCAGCGACGAAATCAGGCAAGAAAGCAAAGGTATTATACGAGAGATATATGCGGCAGGAATCAAAAACGCAGTGATGCTGACTGGAGACCATAACAAGACAGCAGAAAAAGTCGCAATGCAAATCGGGCTGACTGACTACTTTTCAGGACTCCTACCGGATGAAAAGGTAGCAAAAGTGAAAGAACTGACAGCCAAGGGAAAGGTTGCTATGGTTGGTGATGGAATTAACGATGCTCCTGCACTGGCCACTTCCGACTTAGGCATCGCCATGGGGAAAGGGACAGACAGTGCCATTGAAACAGCCGACATTGTTTTAATGCAGGATCATCTCGGAAAACTTCCTTCTGCGATTAAGATCTCGAAAAGAGTAAACAAGATAATCAAACTGAATATCACATTGGCACTGGGCTTAAAACTGATTGCATTATTATTGACGATTCCTGGATTGCTGACGTTATGGATTGCTATTCTTTCCGATATGGGAGCAACCATCATGGTTACGTTAATCAGTTTGACGGTCATGCTCGGGGAGAAACAGCCTGTCAATGACTAAAGTGAATGGAATCTGTCACATTATATTCAGCCCTATCTGTATAAAAATCTTGCATGAAGAGTTACAATGTTGATAAAGAATGGAAGGAGGTCGAGGGCCATTCTAAATTTACTATTGGGGTATATCATTTTATCCATTCCCGCGTTGCTCGTGGTACTATTTTTCAAACATAAATCAAAGAAAGAATT
>NZ_JABMCR010000582.1 GCF_013179555.1 Bacillus haikouensis | reverse complement strand
TCCCGTGCTTTTTAGAACATAGATGGCGCCAGTCAGGTGACCATCGAAACGTAATACGCCACGGAAGTGCTTGGCACTCGGATGGTATGGCAAGGTTCGCCGTCCACGTTTCTCTTTCTTCAAGAAGACAAAAGCCGCATCGACCGGTACCGGAATGGGCCCGTAGCTCAGTTGGTTAGAGCACACGCTTGATAAGCGTGGGGTCGGAAGTTCAAGTCTTCCCGGGCCCACCATTTGCATATGCGAATGAGGGTTTGGGTTGAGACTGTTGGTTGATGCGAATTGTTGCCGCGCCTGGTTGATGAGACTTGGGTGATCGAGCTGGATGGGGCTGTAGCTCAGCTGGGAGAGCACCTGCTTTGCAAGCAGGGGGTCAGCGGTTCGATCCCGCTCAGCTCCACCATTTAATTGCGCTCACGGGTGAGCGGTCCTTCGGACCTACCCTCCGCGAGGGCGCGGAACGATCGGCGACGCGCTACCGCGCTGTACTGGAGAATTGATCCGGCTGCTGCGAATTGTCTTCTTTGAGGAAATAAAAGTTTGCATCGTCCTGCTAAGGATTGATGCCTGTTCTGAATACATTGTGAAGAGAAGATATGTCTGGAAGCTTCCAGGTGTTTTGAGCCCTTGTGGTTTGAAGCGTCCGAGCCCAGTCCCAGAGAAACCATGAGATGGCTTAGTCGGCCGGAATTGGTGGAGGGGTTGGAGGTAGGAAGGATCGCTTGTCCGAGGCATTTTTGTTGTTTGAAGGTTTAGGTCTTCATCTGACGGGAATGCTGGATTGATGTTGCCTGACCGCGCATCACCGGATGATATCTCGAGAAGCTGGTCTTAATGGTATGGCTTCGAGGTGCACCGGCGTGCCCTCAAAGAAGACCGTACCGACACGTCGATGTCATC
>NZ_JABMCR010000581.1 GCF_013179555.1 Bacillus haikouensis | reverse complement strand
GAGGATTCTTCCATAGGGTAGGACTCTGCCTTAATGTAATAAGGACCTGTCCAGGCTAAAGGGAAATCAATTGAAGCTGGTTTATGAGAATATGAGTAACCTCTGTAACGATCAAAGGCTTCATTGTGGATGGCTTTATCCAGGCTGGTATAAACTGAAATCGTTACTTCTTCCTCAGATTGAAGTCTTATCTGGAAATGAGAGAAATTCCCGATATCTTCTTCAGAGGGAGTCACCTTATACCACTGGGTGGTTTCTTCCTGTTCAAAATGAGTTTTCACCACCTCTGAACGTTCGAGGGTCAATTCTTTCAAAACTGATTTTTCTTCTCCGCTTGCTTTCACCAATGGTAATTCCGAGGTGTTATAGCTAAACATCAATACAAAAACTAATAAACTACTAAACAATTTCTTCCCCATCATGATCCTCCGCAAAATGTAATAGTAAAATCAATTAATTAAACCATAAATTAACAATAAGAGGAATAGCTTTTATGAGGGTGGGAGAGACGAAATTTTTCAACAGAATTCGACAAGGGGTCTTTAAGTAAGTCTGAAAAACAAAAAAAGAGTATAAAACCAATGGTTGGTTTTATACTCTTATTATGGACATTTGTTTATTGTAAATTTAAACCATCCAATAAGGCGGCAGCTAATATACTCGATAAATGGTAAATTAGTTATTTACACTATTACAATTCATAAAATCTCTTAAATCCATCAAACTTGGATTTCCAATAAGAATTATCCAGACTGGTGATTTCTACACCGTTATCCCCTGCGTGAATGAATTTATTATCTCCTACGTAGATTCCCAAGTGTGAAATACCTTTTTTATAGGTATTCTCGAAAAAGACCAGGTCTCCAACCGCAGGTTTGTTAACATAGAACGAACGGTTATAATAG
>NZ_JABMCR010000580.1 GCF_013179555.1 Bacillus haikouensis | reverse complement strand
CTTTGACAGGCGCATCCTGAGGAGCAGGTGCTTCCGCTTGTTGTGCAGCAGATGCATCAGCTGCTTTAGGGATATTGCCGGACTCAATAATTTTCTTAAGATCTTTTCTTGTGATACGGCCGCCGTTACCGGTGCCTTCCACTTGATTCAAGTCGATATCATGCTCTTGAGAAAGCTTCAATACAGCCGGGGAGTATCTTGCTTTATTTCCGGATTCTTTTTTAGGTGCCGGGTTTTTCGCAGGTGCTGCAGCAGGTTTCTCACCTGCAGTTTCATTCTTCTCTTCTTTAGGAGCTTCCTCTGAAGGAGCAGAGCCGGACCCTTCCACTTCGATAGAACAAATAATTTCGCCGACTTCCAATGTATCACCTTCATCAGCGATCAATTCTTTAATCGTCCCTGTAAAAGAAGAAGGAACTTCAGCGTTCACTTTATCTGTCTGCACTTCTGCAATCGGATCATATTTATTAACCGTATCACCTGGTGATACCAGCCATTTACTAATTGTACCTTCTGTTACACTTTCCCCTAACTGCGGCATTTTCATATTTTCAATACCCATGAGGAACCCTCCTAACTTTTGCGTTTAATATGTTTGATGGATTAAAATTCAGCCAGCTCACGCATAGCCTTCTCTACTTTGTCCGGGTTGATCATAAAGTATTTTTCCATTGTAGGTGCATAAGGCATCGCAGGAACATCCGGTCCGGCAAGGCGCTTAATCGGTGCATCAAGTTCGAATAGACAATGTTCAGCAATAATGGCGGAAACCTCACCCATGATGCTTCCTTCTTTATTATCTTCTGTCACAAGCAGCACTTTACCCGTTTTTGAAGCAGCTTCGATGATTGCTTCCTTATCTAATGGATAGATGGTTCTTAAATCCAGGATATGTGCTTCTATTCC
>NZ_JABMCR010000058.1 GCF_013179555.1 Bacillus haikouensis | reverse complement strand
AGTTTTGGATAAAAAGACCATTAGTTTTAACTAGTTCCAGCGGTAAGTCTATTTTTCAACCATTTTCATAATATGTTCTCTAAAAGCGTTTTTCGCTTTCTCTGCATCTCTTTCTTCCAGCATTTCCACAAGGGCATGATGATATTGATGTACTTCCTCTGGTAGTATTCGAACCTTTGGATTCAATAACGTGATGTATCTCCGAATATGGTTCGTTAACATTCCCCAAATTCTTAAATAAACATCTACATTTGCCCATTCGATGATGGTGCGATGAAATTCCATATCCAATCGCGACTGAACAGCATAATCGTTCTCGCCGCTCTTCATTTTGTCCACGATATCATATAACTCACCGAAGTGTCTTTTGGTTAGTTTGGGAAGTATCGCTTCAATAGCATCTGTTTCGATTTTTGCTCTTAATGAAAACATATGATACATTTCAACCGGATTTATATCAGAAACAAAGGCACCCCGATACTTGATCGTATTAATGAGCCCTTCTTCCTCTAAGCCTCTGAGTGCTTCTCTTACCGGCACTTGACTAATACCAAGCTTTTTTGCCACTTCTGTTTCTACAATGCGGTCGCCGGGCTTGAGCTTAAGCATAATAATATCCTCTTTAAGCTTTTCTTTCACCTCATCCTTGAGGGAAACAAGCGTATTCACTTTTTTGGGATTCGCCATTTTAACCGTCCTTATCGTTTTAGATTCGTGAGATTATATATGATGAATTATATTGTATATAATGACGGGTTGCAATTGGAAGCAGAGCGACGGTTTGAAGAGTAAATGGGGATGGTTCTCATTTTATTTTTTTCCTGAAAAGGAACAAACAGAAGAAAGCTCAATTTTTCCTGCTTTCGTTTACGGTGTTTTCCAAGAGTAAACTGGAAGGGGAGAAGATTAAATAAATCCACCTTGCATTGAACATAGCAGGGTGGGTTTTTCTATGGGAATTTGCCTTCCGATTCTCATGATCGAATGAAAAAGCCCCGACATAACTACCAAAAAAAACCAAAAAATATAAGTATTTTTATATAATCGAATCATTCCCCAGATTCCACACCCATTCCCCTCCTATACCCCAAAGGACCCCTTCTAATCGAAATTACAGGAATTTTGTCATACTGCTATAGTATTGGCGAGAGGTATTTGCAGGATCTTGTAATGAATGATGTATTCTTCGATGAACGAGTGTACATGCAAGTGATTTGTGGTTTTGTATCCTCATGAAATCTTATAGAGGCGGGCTGGTTCATGAGCATGCGCCAATTGACTGAGGTGGAGAGTGTTGAGTTTATTTAAGTCCTATCCCTGTACGATGCAGCATGATGCTTCGGATTGTGCAGCCGCGGCTATATCGACCGTATTGCTGAATTATAAATGTGAATATTCCATCATGAAGATCAGGGAGATTATAGGGACGGACGCATATGGAACGAGTGTAAAAGGAATTGTGGATGGACTGGAGAAACTTCATTTCAATGTGAAGGCTATTCGCACCACGACCTTTGAAATTACAAGGGATATGACCTTTCCTGCGATCGCCCAGATCAAGACGGAGGAAGGCCTAAATCATTTTGTCGTCATTCATAAATTGACCAGGAATGACCGGTTTGTGATTGCTGATCCTGACAGGGGATTAAGGAAGGTTGAGTTTTCAGAATTCGATAAGTTGTTTACGGGTGTTCTCGTATTGATGGTCCCTGCCAGTGAGTTTGAGAAGATCTCGTACAAAGACACGGGGATGTTCGACTTGTTTAAAGTGCTCATCCTATCCCAGAGGAAACTTTTGATGCTGATCATTCTTGCCTCCCTGTTATTAAGCGGGATTGGGATTCTGCTCAGTCTGTTCCCGAAAATCCTGATGGATGAGATCATACCGTACCAATTAAAAAATAGTCTTTATATTTTTCTAGTTGTATTCGGGCTGGTTACGTTATTTCAAAATGTATTGACTGCTTTTCGCCAGCATATTTTGTTGTTTTTGTCCCGGAAAATAGATATCCCGCTGCTGCTGGGATATTACAACCATATCATCCATCTTCCGTATCAGTTTTTTGTGACACGGAAGGTGGGGGACATCATCACCCGTTTCCAGGATGCGATGACGATCAAGGATATCTTCACCACGGTGTCCATATCGTTAGTCATGGATGTGATGCTGGCTTCGATCACCGGATTTGTCCTGTGGAAGATCAACCCGACTCTGTTTGGGGTCCTGTTGATCATGGTCGTCATTAACATCCTTCTGATTTATTTCTTTAAAAAACCATATAAAAAATTAAACTACGAACAAATGGAAGCCGGTGCCATGCTGAACTCCCATTTGATCGAATCCATTAAAAATATCGAGACGGTCAAGTCACAGAATGATGAGAAAGAGAAGATTCATAAACTCGAAGATAAGTTTGTGCACTCATTGAAGATAGACTACCGGGAAGGTGTGATCAGCAACATCCAGGGATCCGTTTCGAGCTTCGCCGGCTCACTGGGGAATCTGGTGTTCATGGCAATCGGGGCCGTCAGCATTATGGACGGGAAGATGACAATCGGGGATCTGCTGGTGTTTCAAACCCTCAGTTCCTACTTCACGGAACCTGTTCAGAATCTTGTTTCTCTTCAGCTGACCTTCCAGGAAGCTCAGATTGCGATGAAGCGATTAAGGGAGCTGATGACACTTGACCGTGAGGACCATAAGAAGGATCTGATCTCAGGCATCAGCCTGAAGGGGGATATTGAGTTTAAAGAGGTTTCCTTCGCATACGGATCGAGACCGCCTGTTTTAAAGAATTTCAACTTGCATGTTCCGCCGGGATCGCGTATCGCGTTTGTTGGGGAAAGCGGGGCGGGGAAGAGTACCATCACCCGGCTGTTGTTGAAATTCATGGATACGAAGGAAGGGAAAATTTCGATAAACAATTATGATCTCGCGGACATTGATCATAACTACTTGCGTAATAAGGTTGCTTACATTCCCCAGAATATCGAACTTTTCACCGGTACGATCATGGAGAATTTAAAGGTAGGAAATCCAAACGCCACCTATGAAGAAATGGTGGCTGCGTGTAAGAAATCGGGTGCCCATCAGTTTATTGAAAAACTGCAGAATCGGTACGGCACCTTTGTTGAAGAGTCCGGAAACAACTTTTCCGGTGGAGAGAAGCAGAGGCTCGCAATCGCCAGGGCGCTGCTGTCCGACCCCGATATCTATATTTTCGATGAGGCCACTTCCAACCTGGATTCGTTCAGTGAACAAAAAATCCAGGAGCTGATTTTCGGGCAGAAACGGGATAAAACGGTCATGATTATTGCGCATCGTTTGTCGACGATCGTGGAGTGCGATCTGATTTGCTTTATTGAAAATGGAGAGATCCTTGAAAAAGGGACGCATGAGGAACTGATGGAACAAAACGGGAAATATGCCGAGTTGAGCCGATTGCAGCATGGCGGCAGTACCCGGGCTGCGATCGCCATTCCAGATCAGGAGGAGATTGAATATGTCTAAATTGGAAATCAAAGAGAATAAAAGATTGTCATTAAAAAAAGTGATCATGTATGAAATCCGGAATATAGAGCTGGATCAACTGGAAACACATATCCAGAAGTTCATCAACTACACGCAAGTCTTGAATATCCAGATGTTCGGGCCGCTTATCACGAGGCTCGTCGGCTCGAATATTCAAAAGGATGGAACGGTCAAGTATGACTATGATGTCCTGATCCAGGCGCATGATTATCTTCAGTATAAAGATAAGTTCAAAGTGAAAAGTGACTATCAATGTGACCACTGCATCTATGTGCGGTATGAAGGGAAGCCGGAAAACCTGCCTTTCGCCCACTCTAAGCTGGAACTGTTCTTATTCGAAAATGAGCTGAATTCAAATGGTGAGATCTACAATGTCTTTGTCTCGAATTCACAGGAACAGATAACTGTCGATATTTTCAGGCCGGTGCTTCAACATGCAGCTTTATAGTAAAAGCGATCTTAAAGACTCGAGGGTGTTCTTCGATAAGACACCTCCAAATTTTTTGAAGGTTTTTATCATCTTTACATTAGGAATTTTCATCTTTACTTCTTATTTCGCTACGGTGGTGACGAAACCTTACTTTGTCAAAGCAGAAGGAACCGTCATGTCAAAAGATGATCAATTTATATCGTCCCAATTAAACGGCCAGATTGCGACGGTCAACAAGCAAGAGGGGGAGTCTGTATCGGAAGGAGAGGTCCTCTTTACGATTACAACCGGTCAGGAAGGGCTGCAGCAATCAGCGATCCAAACCCAAATCGATGAACTGACAGACAAGAATCAGGTTCTCGACCGATTCGAGGAGTCGCTGAATAAACAAAAGAACGTGATGGAGGATTCCGGGATTGAGCAGGAATATTACGGAAAAGTCCAGTACTATCTGCTGCAGGTCCAGACAGATCAGTTTGAGAGGGACAGCCTGAATGATCAAATAAGCAAAAAAGAGACGAAGAAGGCAGAACTCCTTTCTGAATTAGAAGGGTTAAAAAAAGACCTGAAAACCCAGGAAAACGGGGAACAAATTGAATTTCAAGCGGAAGAAACGAAAGGGAAGATAGAAGCTAAGGAAGGTGAAATCGAGGGGATCACCGAGGAGATCAATCAGTTCGAACAGCAAAAGAAAAACCCTGCTTCACAGTCTAAACAGGTACTGTCTCAGCTGAAAAGCGAGCTCGGTTCGGCAAGGGCTTCGATACAATCAAAGCTTGTGGAATTAGAAGCCCAGCAATCGGTCTATTCCGGCCAGGATTCTGACTTGACCATCAAGTCTAATAAGAGCGGCATCGTCCATTACCTGGTCCCTGTGAAGCTTGGTATGACCGTCCAGGCCAACCAGGTTATCGCCCAGGTCTCCAACGGCGAAGACGAACTCCAGGTCGAAGCGTTCATTGACTCACGCAATATTTCCATGATCAGTGAAGGGGATCCCGTCAAACTCTCTGTACAGGGGGTCAATATCCAAAAGTATGGAACGATTGAAGGGAAGGTTGCTTCCATTGATTCCGGCACCTTGACGCAAGAAACAAGCGAAGGGAATCTCGTTTTCTATAAATGCGTGATTTCATTAAAGAAAAAGGAACTCGTCGCCCGCGATGGAAACGCGGTTGAAATCATTCACTCGATGCCTGTAGAGGCGAAAGTGATTTATAAGAAAGAAACCTATTATGACTGGATATTGAAAATGCTGAATTTCCGGACTCTTTAAGCGTTAAGGGCAAGACATACTCAGAAAAGGGATGGATGGACAATGAAGATCCTGACAAAGCTTCACATCGGCTTCTATATTAGCTTATTAATCTATATTTGTTTGATTCCCAGCCAATCAACCGATTCCAATATTGCAAAAGTCATCTTTACGCTGCTCATTCTGGGGTTGTTTATCGGGATCACCGCCATGCTTTCAGTGGTGACGTTCAATAAGGAGTTTTCGAATGAGAAGAGACTGGCTTATGCCATTGTGTTTTTCCTGTTATTGAATGTGGTCATTTACTTGCCTCTGGGCCATGTATTTTATGAAAAAATCAGCAGTCTGTATATCCTAATCGGAATCATGGCTGCCCTGTTTATCAGCACAAATATATTGGTGTACAAAATGAATGACTCTTTACTGAGGAAAGGCTTCGATTACTCGGGTGAACTGAGGCAGTTTCTGAAAATGGGGGATTCATTGAAAGGGACACCCCTGTTGAAGACGGTAAACAAATTAGACTACTTTTTTTATGCCTACTGTATTGCGGTCTTTATCGCGGAAGATCTATTTTTCTTCTCCGCAGTGGTCATCATTATTTTGATCTTGTCCATTAAGCCGTTGAAAGAACTGACAATGGAATTTCATAAAAGTGATTTAATCTCCAAAAGAGAATCATTATTTGCGGTCACGGCCTATTATGGCTGCTATGCCCTGGCCATTCTATGGTTTTCGCTGTTTCCGAACCTGTCCGCCCTTCTTGTTGGAAGTGTCAGTCTTCTGACAATTAAAAATTATATTCACCGGATGGCAAAGGAGAACTACCGACATTCAAGTTGATACCTTATAACGGTATATTGTACTTTGGTACTTTATATAAATACATTGAAGCAAGAGGAGGAATTATCGTGGAATTAGTATTACCACAAACGTATGTAGAGATCGAACAAGAGGAAATGCAATATCTTGACGGGGGAGCGTACCTGTCTGCAAGCCAATGCAGAGGGATCGCTGCAAGTATCGCCCTGTCTCCGGGAGCCCTAATCGCGGGCGCGGCTGGCGCAGCGGTTGTATCGAAGGTCATCCGTTACGCGAAAGGTGTTGGAGGACCGATGGGATGGATCATCGGAACTGCAGCAGGATATGGGACAGGCTTCGTTTCGAAAGTAGCTTACGGAATCGGTAAAGGCGCATTATCCGGAAGAGGACTTTCCATTGCATGGTCATGGGATCCGTTCAACTTCGGAACAAGAACATATATCGGGAAAGCTTCCTGGGCTTGATTGAGCAAAAGGAGAATCTTCATTCGGAGATTCTCCTTTTTTAGTGTGCTGGTCGGTAGGCGGATTAAAGAAGGGAGAATATATCATGCTCCTGGTTCAGCCCTTCGCGTTCCTGAAGCAGTTCCTCGAACGAACTATGGGCTTTTCTAGATAAATAATCATCTTTATTCAACTTGAAAATGAACTTAGAAATAAAATAATTCTCTGCAGCAAGGGAATACTTTTCAAGTTTCTCCATGCACATCGCCTTTTGATAATACAATTCACCGAGCCCGTAAGTGGACTTCTGCTGCTTGCAATAGGAAATGCCCTGGACGTTTGTGCTCAGTGAGTCCTCATATTGTTCATTTGTATAATAAGCTCTCGCCAAGTTGAAAAACAACCGGATGTATATATTGTGAGAATACGTATGGATGGTCGAATGGATATGCATCTTGGCCGTTTCAAATGTCGTAATGGCCTGCTTGATCCGGTTTAATTCAATTAAAATATTTCCTTTCGTGATCAATATTTCAATTTCCCTAAGGGAGAATGTATTGGAAGACGTCTCCTTCATATCCAATGCTTCTTCCGCCAGCTTAAGTGCCTTCAGAGGATTCTTCTCTACGTGAAGGGCGATGATGGATTTATTCCAGATGATGAATTGCCGGTATCTTTTTTGTTTCAACAATGGGCTGTTTTCCTCTGTTTTGATCAGTCCGGCAAGTGTTTCATAATCCCGGTTATGGATGTATCCTCTCGCAAGCATGATGACATCTTCTATATAGTCTTTCCTCACTGTATCTGATTGTTCAAAGAAGTAATTTGTATCCACACCGAGCTTCACGGATAATTGATAAAGTACTTCTGCCGAAACGGCAATTTTCCCTTGCTCGATCTGGCTGATGAACGCCTGTGAACAAATCCCTTCCCCAAGATCTTTTTGAGATAAAAAAGACTTCTTGCGCAATAATTGAATCTTCTCACCCAGGCTCATTCGAAACTCATCCATTGTGTGCTGTCCCTCCCTTAAACTTCCAAATAATATAAGTATTTTTATAATATCCTAAAAACCGGAGCGAATAAAGACTATATTACTAGTTTCTGTACACTAAACCTCCATTATGATAAAAACAGGAAAATAGACACTCTGCTATAGTAATGGAGATTAGAAATATTTAGGAGGAATAAGAAATGAAAACAAAAGTCATAAAACTTGTCTTATTACTGACAATCAGCATAGGGATGTTCAACGGCATTCCACTTGAAAAAGCCGGGTCTCATCTGCCGGATATTGTTTCACTTGCCGATGAGAGAGATATTGGTCCGATGCATTAACATACATCCACCCTGCAGTAGAGCCTTTTCTACATTTGCAGGGTGGCTTTATTTTTACAGGGGGTTGATTGATTGGTGATGGTTTTCCTGCTTTCTTTTTCATGGAAAGGGAATAAAAACATTATATATAGACTATCCAGGATGTCATTGATACTTGGTCAGCAGCTGCTGCCGATTATACTAATCTTGTGTTTAAGGTGTTAAGGGAAACGGAGGCGGAATTTGAATTGCGTGATCCGTCCCTGCACATCCGAGTTCCTGATAGGAATATTGTTCAATAGTTAATATTATCAACGAACACCATTAAAATAATCTGCAAAATCATTCCCCTTACAAGTTTTCTTGTGTATAATCTAGCTAGCGGAAAAATTTAATACATATTGTTGTAAATAGGTGACTTTAGTCGAACTGAAGTCTTAAAAGGGAAGTTGGTGAAACTCCAACGCGGTCCCGCCACTGTAATTTGGGAGCCGGCTGTAAATACCACTGTACATTTGTATGGGAAGGAACAGCGGGCAATGACCATAAGCCAGGAGACCTGCCTGTTATCGTGCACCACAAGCCTACGAGGATAGGGAAGGTGTAAATCGCATCAAATTTGAGTTTGAATCAAACATATGCCTTTTACACATCATCTCTTTCCTCAGGAAGAGATTTTTTTCGTTTAAATTGAAAAGGGGAGAACACAACGTGAAGAAGATTAACTTACTATTGCTTGCACTGCTGCTTGCGATCGGCGTCATTGCCGGGTGCGGAAATAACGGAGACACAGATAATGAAAATGGTGGAAGTGATTCAGCCGATCAGGAACAAGCTGAAAACAAGGAATCCGCAGCTTTTCCTGTAACCATCAAGGATGCGGCGGATAATAAGGTAACGATTGAAGAAGAACCTGAAAAGATTGTATCTCTTATCCCCAGCAATACCGAAATTGCTTATGAATTAGGGCTGGATGATAAAATTGTCGGAGTATCTGATTTTGATAACTATCCTCCTGAAGCGGCTGAAAAAGAAAAGATCGGCGGTATGGAGCTGAATGTAGAAAAGATCATTTCCTTATCACCTGATCTGGTGCTTGCCCATGGTTCGGTAATGGGATCAGCAACAGATGCTCTCCAGCAGGTAAGAGACGCTGGTATCAAGGTTCTGGTCATACAGGACGCGAAAAGTTTCGAAGAAGTTTATTCTACTATTGAAATGATCGGCAAGGCAGCAGGTGCTGATGAACAGGCCGAAGAAACCATCCAGGGAATGAAAGATGATCTTCAGGCGGTGAAAGAGAAAGCAGCTGAAGTTTCAGAAGAAGAGAAGAAGAGCGTATTTGTAGAAGTGTCTCCTTCACCGGAGATTTTCACTCCTGGAAGTAATACCTTCATGGATGAAATGCTTACGTTGATCAATGCTGATAATGCAGCTGCAGAACAAGAAGGCTGGGTGAAGATGAATGAAGAGGCCATCATCGCCCTGAACCCTGATGTCATTCTCACTACTTATGGGTATTACACAGACAATGCGAAAGACTTAGTGTTAAGCAGAGAAGGATGGGAAGGTGTATCTGCCATCAAGAATGAAAGTGTTTATGATGTTCATTCGGATTTAGTAACGAGAACCGGCCCGAGGCTGGTACAAGGAGTAGAGGAGCTTGCAAAGGCGGTTTACCCGGATTTATTCAACGAATAATCAACTCGTTTCGTATAAATCTTCATATTTTCAATGGCTGAGAGTATATTCAGGCTGGCATGATTTCAATCCCTCATTCTGTGGATCAAATGTAAATCAATATCGTGAATAGTATCAGGCTGGCCCAAGTACTGTTGGTATTTCTTGTTGAAGCGTCTCTCGCAATTGCGGGAGCGCTTTTCATGGTTTATTGAGGGATAAGCTGGCTGGCGCTTATACTTTGGGAATTTCATCAAATGCTTCAGCGGGTGCGGTGAAAGTGTAAGTTGCAGTTGGGAGGGAAAAGCAAATGACGGCAGACATTATTTTTATATGTGGAGGAGTGCGCAGCGGAAAGAGCTCTTTCGCAGAACGCAGGGCAGAATTCTATAAATCTGCTCTGCCTGAAGCAGCCCTGTATTATATTGCCTGCGGCAGGGCGGTAGATGATGAGATGGGTCAAAGGATAAGGAAGCATCAGGCGGACAGAAGAAATTCGGAGCATACTTGGATGACGAGGGAATGCCCGGTGAATATTGGTTCTCTGTCCGATGACTTCTCTTCCAACGATATCGTATTGCTTGATTGTGTGACGACCTTGTTGACCAATGAAATGTTTTCAGCAGAATCAATTAACGAACGAAATCTGACCGAAAAGATTGTTCAGGATATCAAGAAACTATCCAAGAATGCCGGCAAGCTGATACTTGTCAGCAACGATGTTTTTTGCGAACCAGTTTCTACTAATGATTTTGTGGAACATTTTACGAAAACACTGGGAACCATTCACCAAAAACTTGTTGAAATGGCAGCTGAAGCTTATTCCATTCAGAACGGCATTCCAGTGTTGAAAAAAGGAAGGGGTATCCCGGCAGGATGAATGTGAAACGTTATGTATTGGGATTGCTGGTTTGCCTTCAATTTTTCTCAAGTCTCCCGATTCCGATCTCAATCAAAATGGATAGAAACGTAATAAAAAGGACCGTCATGATGTTTCCGATACTCGGCTTGATTATGGGCGGTATCATGGGCAGCCTCCTGGTTTGCTTGAATGAGTGGACGACTCTTTCCTCGCTGGCACTTGCTTTTATTGTATGGGTCTTGCCGATTATCCTGACAGGAGGTATACACCTTGACGGCTGGATGGATACCTGTGACGCATACTTTTCATACCAGGATAAAGAGAAACGTCTGGAAATCATGAAGGATCCACGGGCTGGAGCGTTTGCTGTTCTATCCATCATCGTTCTGTTGTCGGCGCGCTTCCTATTTATCTATGAGAGTATGAGAGTAGATTCTTTATTACTGGCAGCCATGATCGGGATTATTCCATTTTTCAGCAGAATGATAATGGGGATCCTGATGGTAACAGGTAAAACAGCCAAGGAAGAAGGGATGGCGCATTATTTTAAACAGCACACAAGTCCAGTGCTGCTGCTGACGTATTTGGTTCCTTATTTTCTGATCGCTGTTATGTTCTTCTGGCTATTGCCGGAAATGGCCGATTTGCTTTTGCTGTTCACTTTTGCTGCAAGTTTGCTGACGTTATGGATCAGACGCCAGACCATCAAATGGTTTGGAGGCATCACTGGCGATACGCTTGGTGCATCAGTGGAAGGAGCTGAGACAGTATTATGGTTGATCGTGTGGTTGTCGGCTTATACCGGCATGGCCTGACAGAAGAAAATCGCGCTAAAAAGTATATTGGCTGGCATGATGCCATTTTACCGGAGGCTAGCTTTAAGGAATTGGTTCAGCAAGCCCCGCTTTATCCTTCATATGAAAGGGTCATCACCAGTGATCTTGTCCGATGTAAGCAAACCGCAGAAGCACTTTTTCAAGATGTTCCTCACCTCGAATCCGACTTATTCAGGGAACTCCATTTTGGGGAATGGGAAACGAAGACATACGAGGAACTAAAATCGAATCAAGCTTACCGGGAATGGCTAAATGACCCCAGAAACCAAATACCGGGCGGGGAAAGCCTCAGCGGTTTTCATGAAAGACTGAGAATGGGCTGGCTGCAGGTAAAGGATGAAGTCATTCCCAATAGGCACGATGCGAAAAAATCCGGCAGTCATTGCCAGACCAAGAGGATAGCGATCGTCACTCATGGTGGTGTGATAAGACACTTATTGACGGAACTGACTGCTGATGAAAGACGTTTTTGGGAATGGCAGATCCCATTTGGCGGAGGGTATGAATTGAGTTGGACAGTCGATGAATGGAGGGGTGGAAAAACATGCAGTTCGTTACGGGCGGTGCCTTCAACGGGAAAGCTGAATGGGTGAGGGAGACCAATAAGCAAAAGCTGGAATGGCTGAACGTTTCTGAAGAACTTACTCTTCCTCAGCCTGAGCCTTTTCAGAATGCAGTGGTAGTGGAAGGCCTCGAATATCTAATTCTTAATGAAGTCAGGAAAGAGAAAGAAATGAACAGGATCAGGAGCGAATTCCACTCCCTGTTTGAAAAATGGATGAAGTGGGAAGATACATCAGCGCACCGGGAAGTGATATGGATAGGGTCTGATATTGGAAGGGGAATCGTACCCATTGATCCTGCTGAACGAAAGTGGCGGGACCTTACAGGATGGGTGTATCAGGATCTTGTGAAGCTTTCCGACCGTGTTTATGAAATCTGGTTTGGGCTGCCGAAGAGGTTAAAAGGGATGGAGTAGGTTTGAAGGGTTCACTTACTTTGTAAACGATATAAACTTTACCAAAAGGAGTAGGATTTTTATGAAAATATACAGCCGGAAAGGCGATAAAGGCAGGACCAATATTATAGGCGGGCGTGTCGATAAGGATGATTTAAGAGTAGAGGCTTATGGCACGATCGATGAGTTAAATTCATTTGTAGGAAAAGCTGTATCTGAATTGGACAAAGAGTTGTTCAGGGACGTTCTGGATGACCTGGAGAAAATTCAGCATGAACTCTTTGACTGTGGTGGAGACCTGGCGAATGCGACGGATAAGATTCCGATGAAGCTTAAAAGCGATACGATCGATTATCTCGAGGAGAGGATTGATCAGTATATTGGAGAAACCCCGCCGCTTGAGAAATTTATCCTTCCAGGAGGGGCAGGACCGGCGGCAACGATCCATATTGCCCGTACAATCAGCCGAAGGGCTGAACGGCAAATCGTCAGTCTTACCAAAACAAATGCACAAATTCCTGAAGTGACGTTACAATACATAAACCGCTTATCTGACTATTTCTTTGCACTGGCAAGGGCGATTAATTACAGGATGGGATTGCAGGATGTTGAATATGAAAGAAGTGCTAACGTCTTCTCTTCAGCTCGAAAAAAGGTGAGTCCTGATGAAAAGAACGAATAAGCTTACTTTACTCGCACTCTTTGTTTCACTTAGTGCTGCGGGAGGGCTGATTAAAATCCCTGCCGTTGTGGGCAGCGTTGCCTTGGATTCACTTGCCGCCCTGCTTGCAGCCTCCATTATAGGCGGAAGGTTTGGAGCCGTCACTGCCATGTCCGGACACTTGATCTCCTCAACATTAGCAGGTTTTCCGCTTGGACCGATGCATATGTTGATTGCAGCGGAAATGGCAGGAGCAGTCTGGTTGTTTGCTGTTGTTTTCAAAAAATCTCCAGTGATCGCGGCAGGCTTGTTCTTTATCACCAATGCTTTTATAGCACCGCTTCCGTTCATTTTGATGATTAGCAAAGCGTTTTATTTTTCGATTCTTCCTTCCCTGTGCATCGGGGCGTTCCTGAACCTGACCATTGCTCATTTCGCTTATCCTCCGTTAAACCGTTATTTTCAGGAAAAGGTCAGGAGGCAATCATGAGAGACGTCAGCATCATTCCTTTATCATCAAAGGAAGAAATAATCGTCGGAACAGATAACAGCGGCGGGATAGGGACAAAGGAAGAGGATGTAGTCAAGGTTGATGATCGAATAACCGCCTATTACTCAACCCGGGTAGCGGTAATGGAAGTGTTGGCAGTGAACGCAGCGCCTTTTTCAGTCATCATCCACAACTTTTCGGGAGATCCGGTTTGGGAAGCGTATAAACAAGGGGCAGAAACCGCTCTTAAAGAGGCTGAATTAGAAGAAGTGACGATTACAGGCAGCACAGAATCCAACTTCTCTTTAAAACAGTCCGCCTTAGGGATCACCGTTCTTGGCAAAAGACCGGTTGTTGAAAATGAAACGGCACATGAATACGGGGTTTCGTACGCTGTAATCGGTGCTCCGTTAACAGGCAATCAGGTACTGGAAAAGAGGGAAATGGCGGCACCTCTAAGTTTGTTCACCAAATGCTGCAGGCATTCTGCCATTCTGGATTTAATCCCTGTTGGTTCTAAAGGCATTCTGGAAGAGCTCAGGGAATTAACAGGTGATGCTTCATTGACAGTAAAGAACGTTGAATGTCCCCTCGATATATTAGTGTCAGGCGGGCCCTCGACATGCTTTCTAGTGAAATTCCGGAAAGAAGAGGAAGGTAAAGTCAGGGAGTTTGCTGGTGGTTATTATCATTCGTTGTTGGTTAGAGAGTGAAGCAGGGGGACTGTCCTCTTGCTTCCTTTTACGGAATCACCTATAGCGATATGAATACCCATTAACCTTCTATAATCTCTATAAACGAAACTTCAATAAAGCTCTTATCCTCCCTCGATCCATCCATGTCCCTTAATTTTCCTCTCATTACCTACAGACGATTACCATCCTCTCAAACCTTATTATTTTATTGGAAGTGTGGTTATGTCCCCGTACTTTCTATGATTCTGGTTCGTAATGCCTCACCGATACATGTTTTTCAAAATAAACATTATAACGTTATATTGAATTGTCGGAATATTAATGGTAATCTAATTTTACAGAAACAAAAACGCTTACATTATAAAAAAGGAGAAGTCGGCGATGGCAGGAACGGTTGAAGATATCAAACGGTAAGGCAGGAGATTGGGAATGATAGTGAAACGAAATAAAGGACCAATGTATTTACAAATTAAAGAAGTCTTGAAAGATCGAATTTTAAATGGTGAATTTGCCCTTCATACAAACATTCCCTCCGAACCGCAATTGGAAGAAGAATTTAATGTAAGCAAAATTACGGTCAGAAATGCAATCAAAGAACTTGTTCAAGAAGGCTATCTCGAAAAGAAAAGCGGGAAAGGTACGAAAGTCATTGCAAATGTTTCGGCTGCCAAGCTTTCGAAGGGAAAGCACTTTACAGAGTTACTAGTTGAAGAAGGCCACCGGATTACGAAGGAAGTATTAAGCATTAAGAAGGCTGAAATGCTCCCGGATTCTACTCTGCATTCTCAAATTGGGGATCATTGCTTGAACATTGAGAGGGTCTACTTTCTGGACGATGAACCATATATTTACTTTAATCACTATCTTTTACTAAACGAAAGTGAAGAAGATTTGAAGGATATTCAGATTAATTCTTTATACCGTTATTTGGAGGAGCAGCATATTCGCCTTGTATCCTTTCGGGATGAATTTACAGTTGCCGTTGCGCCGTCTCACATTCATGAAACCTTAAAACTGGAAAAAGGAACAGCTGTATTAAAAAGAATCCGCCGGTCGCAAAGTGAAGATGGGAGGATAGTGGAATATAGCGAAGGGTTCTATCATACCGAAAAGAATCATTATGTAGTGACATATAACGATTCCACTCAGTAATAGAGGACATGAGTGAAGAATGAGATACTACAAAAAAATCAGATATTGATTGTGATAAAATGATTGAAAGATATAACTCATATAATGAATAGAAAAGATATTTGTTTGATTAATTTCAGGATAGGGATTTGAGTGCAATGAAAAAATGGTTTCGTCGTTCTTTAAAGAATCAGTTGACTGTTTTTATCTTAATTGTTGTCTTAATCCCAATATGCCTTTTGGGCCTGTTTTCTTACTTTACAACCATCCAGGTTTCAAAAGAGCGCGCCAATATCTCGGGGAAAAGCTCCATTGATCAGCTCCATGATGCAATCGAATTTATCGTCAATGATGTTGAGACAATGTCGGGATTTTTAATTGGAAATCAATCCGTGCAAGATTATTTAAGTCAAAAAGGAGAACTTTATACTCAACAGCGGGATATTTACGGGTTTCTATCAAATCTTGCATTCTCCAAACGTTATATTGAAAATATTTTGATCATGCCCATAAATGGAAATTCAAATATAGCCACCACCCTTACAACGGAAGATATCGAAATAGACGTCGAGAATATGCCAAAGGGGAAATGGTGGTCTGTGAAAGAAAAAAATAAGACTCTAGATGGCAAAAAAGAGATGATTACGTTAACCAGGCCGATTCGCAGCACGAATAATTATGAATTGATTGGATATTTATCGATTAGTCTCAATCAAAAGGTGATCACCGAATATGTAAATTCCATTGACCTTGAATGGAATGGTTCCGTTTTGCTTATGAATGACGGAAAAGTTCTTGCTGAGAACACACATAACAAGAGTGTTGATTTAGATCTCTCAAGATTGAACCAGCATATCCAGGACAGGAACCAGGAGGAGAGCTTCGTCTATCAATCAACGAACGAAAAAGCAACCGTTTTTATGAGGGATATTCCATCTGTGGATTGGAAATTGGTAGAAATCATTCCATTTAAGGAATACAGTTCTCAAAACAGTTATTTTCTTTGGTTAACGATTTATTCTGTTATTTTGGCAGCTCTGCTTGTTACGAGTCTTGTTATCTTTTTTATCTCGAAAGTGTTTAAACCCTTAACGTCATTGAAGGAATCCATTCAAAAATCCAATCCGGGGGATACGATCAAAACAGTAGATTCCTACACGGATAATGAAATTGGCGAATTGATTCGAACGTATAATGGATTAAACTACCGCATAGCTGAATTATTGGATGAGTTGAAAAAGAAAGAATCCCTTAAACGAACATTGGATATGCAAGCACTGCAATCACAAATCAATCCGCACTTTTTATATAATACGTTGGCTAGTGTCCATTGGATTGCCTTAAGCACGAAAGCTTACGACATATCCAAGGTTGTTTCTCACTTAAGCAATTTTTTGCGATTTAGTCTGAACAAAGGCAATGAATATTGCACGGTTGAACAAGAAGTAGGGAATTTAATTTACTATTTGGAGATACTAAAGATTCGCTATCCCAATAGTTTTCAGTTGGAATTATCAATCCCAGATGAAATCAAACAACATTCTACGCTCAAACTTGTCCTCCAGCCATTAATCGAAAACAGTATTAATCACGGCTTTTTCAAGGTTGAGGATTACTATGGAACGATTCATGTCACAGCAGAAGAACAAGACGGCTATATGCTTTTTGAAGTTAAAGATAATGGAATCGGGATTCCAGACGAGAAACTAAAAGAACTGAACGAACAATTTAAGAAGGATCCAGCGAATGAAATGGTCATAGGGAAGAATTATGGACTCCGAAATGTAAACTTGCGGCTCATTTTACATTTCGGGGAAAACTCGGGATTGACGATTGACAGCGAAATCAACAAAGGAACAATAGTTAGATTTTCTGTTCCGATAAAGGGAAGATGATGGAATGAAAGTTTTAATTGCTGATGATGAGATTATCATTCGAGAAGGGATATCAAAGGTCATTCCATGGAGTGAATTAGGGTATACCCTGTTAAAACCGGTATCGTCTGCCGAGGAAGTAATCAAACAACTAGAAATCGAATGCCCGGATATTCTTATATCTGATATCCGGATGAAAGGGATGACTGGTCTGGAACTGGTCTCTTACATTTCGGAAAACAATTATCAAATTGAGTCAATATTGCTTACCGGTTATGATGATTTTGAATATACACAGGAAGCAATCCGTCAGAATGTTTGTGATTATTTATTAAAAACCAGCTCTCCCGATGAGATTATATCAGCAGTCGAAAGAGCAAAGAAGAGATTAGAAAAAGTGAAGGAATATGACCTGTTGAAAGTTTCAGAGGTAGAGCGGACCGTAAACAATTTCCTGAGGGAAGCCATACAAGATGAGTCCCGAAAATTTGACTATGACATTCTAATAGAAGCCAATCCTGTTTTTGAAAAACCACCCTATCAACTTATGCTTATTGATGCATTTGATAACCCTGGTCATATTCAAGCCCGTGAGGAATTATGGAACAGTTATATTAATGGGAAGTGGTTCGGTTATCATAACCATCTATTGATTATTGTGAAGCGCGAGAAATATTTAAAAGATGATTATCTTTTACAGATTGCCTCAAGCAAAATAAAAGAAATCTATCAAAAGCCAATCATAATGGGATCGATTGTAAGCTCACTAGAAGACTTGCCCAATTTGTATAAACAAGTGACTTCTTTCATCCCATATCAATGGATATTGTCAGATCGTTCAAGAGTGATGGAGAAGGATATTGTCGATCGCAAGGGCATTTCCTATAAGGAATACATGACAACACATAAAAATGAACTCATGGAATGTATGAAACAAGGAAACGAAGAAAACCTGAACAGGTGGATCTCTGAATTTGTCGACTGGTTATTTCACCATCCAGATGCTACCCCGAAGTCGATTCAATTCTATGTTCAACATTTGTATATTGAAAGTATTCGATTTATTAATCAGTTTGGACAGAAGAAAAGCCAAGAGAATTACGAATCAATGCCACCTATCCAGACATGGTTTGAGCATCCAAAGGAAGAGTTATTTTCTCTCTTTGTGGTAATCTTAAGGAATTTTAAATTGAGTTATCAAAAGAATACGAACTATGTTGAAGAATCGATTTTATATATGGAAAAGCGTCTTGGTGAGCCGATCACATTAAAAGAAGTTGCAGATAACATTCCAGTCCACCCCAATTATCTGAGCGAAGTCATTAGGAGGAAAATGGGGAAATCCTATGTTGAACTTTTAACAGACCTACGTATTAAAAAAGCTGTAGACTACCTGACATACACCTCCGTAAGTGTGAAAGAAATAGCACAATTAGTAGGGTATACGGACAGCAAATATTTTACGAAGATTTTTAAACGCTATTATGACATGACACCTTCCCAGTATCGGGGCAGGCATTCACATAGTAATTGAATCCAGGTTGGGGCTTGATAGTGGTTTTAGCAGCCATAGTTGGATAAGTTGGAAGGCTGCGATTCATTGTATTTAATTTGGGACGGAAATTAATTTATAGTACAAAAGGGAGATGTAGTAGAATGCGAAAATTAGGTGTGTCGATTTATCCTGAAAAATCTACCCCGGAACAAGATAAAAGGTATTTAACAATAGCGAAAGAGAATGGATTTTCTCGTGTCTTTACTTGTTTGCTTTCAGCAGAAAAATCAAAGGACGAAATTGCAAAGAAATTTAAGGATATTATTTCACATGCGAAAGAACTGGATATGGAAGTCATTCTCGATGTGGCGCCAGCCATATTTGATACCCTGGGAATTAGCTATGATGATCTTAGTTTCTTTGCTGAATTAGGGGCAGATGGAGTTCGATTAGATGTCGCATTTGATGGGAAGACAGAAGCCAAATTATCCTATAATCCATACAATTTAAAAATTGAATTAAACATGAGTAATGATATTGATTATGTAAATAATATCCTTTCACATCAGCCAAATCGACATACGATCATCGGCTGTCATAATTTTTATCCGCAAAGATATACAGGATTAGCTTATGATTACTTTGTGAGTTGTTCGAAACGATTTAAGAACCTTGGAATCCGGACAGCCGCCTTTGTTTCGTCTTCAGAAGGAAATCTGGGTCCTTGGAGTATTAATGATGGTCTATCCACATTG